>JAQVZL010000033.1 GCA_028708215.1 Bacteroidales bacterium | reverse complement strand
TTGGGCTATAAACCGTAAAGAGGAGCTACCTGCCGAGGGGCTATCTGTTACCTTTCTTGAAAGCTTTACAGATGTTACAAAGAAAATAGAAAAAGCTGTAAAAAAGGCTACAACTCCAGAAGAAAAAGCAGAGGCAAAGAAAGCTGTAATAAAAGAGATGGAAGAGAAATCTAAAGGCAATAACGAATTTATAAGTGCCAGAGTTACTTCTATGTATGGAGGCAACAGCTATTACCTAGTTGTTTCTAAAACTTATAACGATGTCCGTTTTGTTGGAGCTCCACCTTCTTCTATTGGTAAATATGGTGCCGATACAGATAACTGGATGTGGCCTAGGCATACTGGCGATTTTTCTCTATTCCGCGTTTACGCAAATGAAAATAATGAGCCAGCAAACTACTCGGCAAGCAACAAACCTTACGTAGCTAAAAAACATCTTACTATTTCTCTTAAAGGGGTTAAGCAGAATGATTTTGCTATGATTATTGGGTATCCTGGAAGAACTAGCCGTTTTATGACCTCGGCCGAGGTTGCAGAGACTCGCGATATATCTAATGCTGTTCGCATACATATTAGAGGTGTACGTCAAGATGTACTTATGGAAGATATGGAGGCTAGCCCTAAAATCAAACTTCAGTATGCAAGCAAATATTCAAGATCTTCTAATTTTTGGAAAAAGGCTACTGGAATGAATGAGACATTTGCCAAACTAAATGTAGAGAAAAGAAGAGCAGAGCAAGAGAAAGCTTTCACTAATTGGATTGGAAATGATAAAAAGCGTCTAGCCAAATATGGCGATGCTCTTGAAAATATAAATAGCTCCATAGAGTTAAGAGCAGAACCTTTGTACGAACTTTACTGCCTGCAAGAAGCTCTTGGTAATATAGAACTTACAGCAATGGCTAGTCATTATAATGGAATTATAGCAGCTTTGAAAAAGGGAGATAAAGAGAGAGCTAATATGATTTATAAAATGATTGAACCTAGAGTTGAAAGATTTTTTAAGAACTATTCTGTATCTACAGATAGAAAAGTTGCGAAAGCTCTAATTAAGGTTTACCAAGATAAAATTGAGCCCGAAAAAAGGCCCTCATTTTACAAAATTATTGAAGAGGAGTTTAATGGCAATATAGACCTATTTGTAGATAATATGTTTGACAACTCTTTCTTTACATCTCTAGAATCTATAAATGATGCTCTCGAGAATAATTTAGATGCAGTTGCAAATGATCTTGCTTTAAAAACAGGGAACTCCATTAATTCACTAATGCGCCCTTTAATGCAGAAAGTACAGGAGACAACCCCTACTTATGCCAAAGGTCACAAAGCCTATATTGCAGGGCAGTTAGAGATGAAAAAAGATGCTGCCATATACCCAGATGCCAACTCTACAATGCGTATGACATACGGGCAGGTTTTAGATTACTCCCCTAGAGATGCTGTTGAGTATGACTACATTACAACTCTAGAGGGGGTAATGGAAAAAGAAGACCCTAATAATTGGGAATTTGAAGTTCCTTCTAAACTTAAAGAGCTTTATGCAAATAAAGATTATGGCCAATATGCTATGGAAAATGGCAAAATGCCTGTTTGCTTTATCTCTAATAACGATATTACTGGAGGAAACTCTGGCAGCCCTGTTCTAAATGGAAATGGCGAACTTATTGGTACTGCATTCGATGGTAACTGGGAAGCAATGAGTGGCGATATTATTTTTGAACCGAACCTTCAAAGGTGCATAAATGTAGATATCCGCTACACTCTATTTATAATTGAGAAATATGGTAATGCAAAACACCTTATAGACGAAATGACAATAGTAAAGTAATTAAATGAGTAGAGATTTGAAAACATTTATTTACTAGCGTAAAAAATAATTTACACACTATAAAAGCGACTACCTATCTTGGCAGTCGCTTTTTCTCTTTACAAAGGCATTAATTTTGCTAGATAAACTATTTAGTCTTAAAAGAATTAAATTTATTTTACGGTTATGAATATAAAGAAAATTGAAGAAGCACTTAGGGGTGTTATGCATCCGGTCAAAGAAAAAGATATTATCTCTCTAGAGATGGTAGAAGATATAAAAATAGAGGAGGGCAAAATTAGATTTAAGTTGGTTTTCCCTTCGCCAGATGCTCTCTCTTCTTCTATTAAAAAGAGCTGTGAAAAAACATTGAAAGATGCTTTCCCTGCAGAAGATTTTAAGGTCTCTATAATGGAACTTGTGAGAGAGAGAAAGATTAAAAAGAGAGTTACCGTTGAGCTGGGCCAAGAGGCTCTTGAAAATGTTGGACACATTATTGCGGTTGCTTCTGGAAAAGGTGGAGTTGGAAAATCTACTGTAGCTGTAAATCTTGCTATAGCACTTGCTAAGGCTGGTTACCGCGTAGGTCTCACAGATGCAGATGTTTATGGCCCCTCTATCCCAATGATGACAGATACAGAAGATTACCAACCTACAGTTGATGAATCTAGCGGTAAACAGATGATAATCCCGAAAGAAAAATATGGAGTAAAGTGGATGTCTATTGGTTACTTCTCTAAACCAGACCAACCCTTAATATGGAGAGGTCCAATGGCAAGTAACGCTTTAAAGCAGATGATTCTTCAAGTTAAGTGGGGAGAATTAGATTTCCTTTTAGTAGACCTCCCTCCTGGAACAGGAGATATTCACATTTCACTAGTACAAGATATTCCTCTCTCTGGAGCTATAGTAGTGAGCACTCCTCAACCAGTTGCTCTAACAGATGTAGAGAAAGGAATTAACATGTTCCGTTCAAAAGATATAAATAAACCTGTACTTGGGTTAGTAGAGAATATGTCTTGGTTTACACCAGCAGAACTACCAGAGAACAAATACTACATATTTGGTAAGGAAGGGTGCAAAAAAATGGCTAAAAAGTTTAATGTCCCACTATTGGGGCAGATTCCACTAATTCAAAGTATTAGAGAAGGTGGAGATGATGGAAAACCAATAGCCCTAAAAGAGAGAGCAGATGGGCACAGTTTTCATGAATTGGCCGCAAAACTTTCCCAAAGCTTTTAAAAGCTTTGGGAGAGTTTTCATTTACTAAGGTCTTTGTATTTAGAGAGACGTTGTTTCCATCTTTCGCGGGCAAATTGTTGTAAATCTGGTGCAACGTCTCGCTCATCCATAATTTCAAGACCTAATATGGTCTCTAGAACATCTTCTAGGGTAACAATTCCTTCGAAACCTCCATATTCATCTACTACCAATGCAATGTGTGCTTTTTTAGCCAACAATCTCTCCCATAAAACAGTAAGTGGTTGCAAATTTGGAACAACAAGCAGCTCTCTTTTAATTGAAGATAATTGTAGGTCAAAATTATCGTTTGCCATATTCTCTATTACATCTTGCCTATTTACAAACCCTGTGATATCTTCGTTATTTTCTGCAGAGAAAATAGGAATTCTAGTGTAGTGTTTATAACCTTGAACTATGTGAAACTCTGCTATAGTCATGTTTTCTGGGGCTGTCTCTACAACAACTCTAGGGGTCATAACCTCCTCTACTTTTACATCTCTAAGCTTTATAATATTCTGAATAATTCTACTCTCGGCAATATTAATTACTCCCTCTTTTGTTCCAATGTCTACTAATACAGAAAACTCTTCTCTGCTTACATAATTTTCGCTCTCTTTCTTATTAGAGATTATATTGGTTAATGTTCTAGATATGAGAACTAAAGGATAGGTAAGGTAAATCATCCCCTCTATTACAATTCCGGCAAATACAACTAAAGATTTCCAGTAGTAGGCTCCAATTGTTTTAGGTAAAATCTCTGAGAAAAGAAGAATAATAATAGTAAGTGTTGCAGATACAAGGCCAAAATAGGCATCTCCAAAAATTATTGAAGCTTGAGCTCCAACTCCTGCTGCTCCTATTGTGTGCGACACAGTATTAAGAGAGAGAATTGCAGAGAGAGGTTTGTCTACATCTTCTTTATGTTTACGAAGAAAAGATGCAGCTTTTACTCCTTGCTTCTCTTTCATTGTAACGTAAGAGAGAGGAGTAGAGAGCAGAACCGCCTCCATTATTGAACATAAAAAAGAGACAAAAACTGCAAGAAAGAGATAGAGAAATAGAAGGCCCATTATAAATTATAGTTTTACTCTAAACTTAGAGAGGCGTTTATCTAGCATATGTGAAGGTATCATTAGTTTAACAACCTCTACAAGTTCGTTAATAAGACGCTCTTTTACAAAATCTTCTCTAAAAACAAACGATATTTCACGCCTAGGTTCATCTCCACTAAAATATCTAACATTCTCTTTTTGCTGGGCTGTTAGCGAGCTTAAATGTAGTTCTGGGAGAAGTGTATACCCTCCGTTACTATCTACTATTCTTATTAAAGTCTCTATGCTTCCTGCCTCATATACCTGCATAGAATTTTCACTCTTATGACAAATATTTAACATTTGGCTTCTAAAACAGTGCCCTTCTTGTAAAAGCCACATTCCTGCTGGGTCTAACTCAGAGGCAACTATTGTATCTTTTCTATACATCTTTTTCTCTAAAGGAGAGATATATGCAATAAAACGCTCGTAGAAAAGAGGTAGTTCTAAAATACTAGGCTCATCTATAGGTGTAGAGGCAATAGCAACCTCTATTTGAGCACTCTTTAACTGTTCTATAATCTCTGAAGTTCTTATTTCAGATATTTTAATTTTAAGGTCTGGGAGCCTTTTACGTGTCTCTCCAAAAAATTGAGGTATTATATAGGGAGCCAATGTAGGAATTATAGCTATAGATAATTCTCCATCTACTGTATCTCGTGCAGAATCTGCTATCTCTTTAAATTGTTTGAGGTTAAATTTAATCACTTTTGCTTGGCTAATAAGCTTTTTGCCAATTGGAGTAACCTCTATGGGGCTCTTTTTTCTATCAAAAATATCTACCTCTAACTCCTCTTCCAACTTCTGGATCATCATACTTAAAGTGGGCTGAGTAACCCCACACGCCTCCGCTGCTTTTGCAAAGTGCCGAAGCCTATCTACAGCAATAATATAATCTAGCTGTTGAATATTCATCTTCTATTTTTTTAGTGTGCTCTTTAAAAAAAGCTCTTCCATTTGGGAGTCGTCTATAGGAGAAGGAGCATCTAACATAACGTCACGCCCAGCATTGTTTTTAGGGAAAGCAATATAGTCTCGAATTGTCTCTTGACCTCCAAAGAGAGCGCAAAACCGGTCAAAACCAAATGCTATTCCGCCATGGGGTGGAGCTCCAAATTTAAAGGCGTTTATAATAAAACCAAATTTAGACTCGGCCTCTTGGTCACTAAACCCAAGCACTTCAAACATCCTTTTTTGTATAGTGGCGTCGTGAATACGAATAGATCCGCCACCTATCTCGGTACCGTTAAGAACAAAGTCGTAGGCATTTGCAGCCACCTGCGCAATATGGTCTCTATTATTACTGTAAAACTTCTCCATATCTTCTGGCTTAGGAGCTGTAAAAGGGTGATGCATTGCATAGAAACGCTGAGTCTCACTATCCCACTCTAAAAGCGGGAAATCATATACCCAAAGTGGTGCAAAATTGTCATTCTTTCTTAAACCTAAACGGTTACCCATCTCTATTCTAAGTGTTCCTAATGCCTCTTGTGTTTTTCTTTTGTCTCCTGCAAGAATAAGGATAAGATCTCCTGGTTTAGCTTCCATCTCTGTAGCAATTTTCTCTAAATGGCCTGCTGGATAAAACTTATCTACAGAAGATTTAATTTTTTGTTCTTCTACTCTAATATATACTAACCCTTTGGCTCCAATTTGAGGGCGCTTAACCCACTCTGTAAGTTGGTCTATCTGTTTGCGAGTATAAGATGCAGCACCCTCTACACAAATACCAGCAACATACTCTGCAGAGTCAAAAACTACAAAATTTTGCCCACCAACTAGATCTACTACTTGGTCTTCTGAATGGCCACTAAAGTTAATGCCATTAGATGGAGTGCTTTTTAGTTCACATATTTTCATTCCAAAGCGAATGTCTGGCTTATCTGAACCGTAATATTTCATTGCATGAGCATATGACATCCTAGGGAATTGCTCTTTTATCTCATGCCCAAGAACGTTTACAAAGAGAGCTTTAATAAGTCCTTCGAAGGTGTTTAAAACATCTTCTCTCTCTACGAAAGACATTTCGCAGTCTATCTGAGTAAATTCTGGTTGCCTATCTGCCCTTAAATCCTCGTCACGGAAACAACGAACTATTTGAAAGTACCTATCGTAACCTGCAACCATTAACAACTGCTTAAAGGTTTGAGGGCTTTGTGGTAATGCATAAAACTCGCCTAAATTCATTCTAGATGGCACTACAAAATCACGAGCTCCTTCTGGAGTAGATTTAATAAGAACAGGAGTTTCAATCTCCATGAACCCTATGTTATCTAAATATTTACGTACCTCTTGCCCTAATTTATGCCTTATCTCTAATGCTTTTTTTAGAGGGTTTCTTCTTAAATCTATATATCTATATTTTGCACGTAGCTCTTCCCCTCCGTCTGTATCGTCTTCAATTGTAAAGGGTGGTGTTTGTGAAGAGTTTAGAACTTTAATAGCCTCAATTTTTATCTCTATATCTCCCGTTGAAATCTTGCTGTTTTTACTACTTCTCTCTGCCACTAAACCTTTAGCTTGAATAACATATTCGCGCCCCAATTTCTCTGCCACCTCATTTAGTTCATGACTTGCACCATCGTCTATAACTAGCTGGGTTATACCGTATCTATCCCTTAAATCAATAAAGCTCATTCCCCCCATTTTACGGATTCTTTGGACCCATCCAGCCAGAGTTACATTTTCTCCAGCATTATTAATACGTAACTCCCCGCAAGTGTGTGTTCTATACATGTGATTTATCTTTATTTACTCTATAATTATATTGGTGCAAATATAACAATAATTTACCTACAGTTTAGAAGGCGCATATTTGGCCGCCTCTGGTAATACTGCTCTAATTTGTTTAACTCTATTTGCATCTGAAGGGTGTGTACTAAAGAATTCCATAGTACCAGCTTTACCGTCGCTCATTCTCTCCCAAAAACCAGGTGCTACATTTATATCATACCCAGCCATAGCCATAAGTATAAGGCCTAATTTATCTGCTTCATATTCATGCTTCCTAGAGTAAGGCAAAGTAACACCAAGCTGCGAACCAACACCAAATGCAAGTTGAAATAGGGCTTGGGTTTTTTGATTTTCTGTTCCTATGTATGCAGAGAGTGCTTGACCTACAGTACCAACAAGCATCTCTTGGCTCATTCTCTCGTTACCATGTTTAGCTAAAGCATGTGCAATCTCGTGCCCCATAACCACTGCCACCAAATCTGGTGTGTTTGTTAGTTTCATAATGCCCTCATAAAAGACAATATTCCCATTGGGGAGACAAAATGCATTTACTTGATCGCTTTCAATTACATCAAACTTCCAAGTAATTCCCTCTAAAACTCTATCTGAGCCTTTCTCTTTAATATACCTCCCAACAGCATCTGTAATATTGTTACCTACCTCTCTAACCATTTTTATGTGTGCACTATTAGTAGAGAGTTTAGACTCTTTCATTATATCTGTATAGGCTTGATTACTCAAAGAGGTTATTTGACCTTGATCTATAAGTAGCATCTGTTTGCGACCTGTCAGAAAAACCTGACTACAAGAGAACGCTATTATTGCTGTTACAAACAGTAATATAGCTCTCTTCAATTTATTTTTCATCTGAAATAACATTAAATAAATAGTTGTAAATAATCTGTGGTAAAATTAATTATATTTGCGCTATTATGAAGAATATTTTCAAAGAGAGAGAGTTTTTAGTAACAATTGCTCTTTTTACTCTACTACGTCTTATTGCTGTCTTCTTTATGGGTCTTATGCCACAAGATGCCTACTACACATATTACTCAGACTCCCTAGCGCTCTCATATTTCGACCACCCTCCAATGGTGGCCTATATGATTAAACTCTTTATACTCATTTTTGGCAAATCTGCTGTCTCTCTTCATTTGGGAGATTTTATAGTAACCTCGTTAACCGTAACTTTTCTCTATCTTTTTTTAAAAGAAATTCTTAAAAAAGTTCAACTCAAAAGAGCCATTACTTTAATAGTTACAGCTCCCCTAATAACTATATTGAGCATAAATACTACTCCAGATGTTCCCCTTCTTTTCTTTTGGTCTCTCTCACTGCTACTCGGCTACAAGGCAATCAAATCTGGCCAATGGTATTGGTGGGTGTTAGCTGGTCTTGGTTGTGGTTTTGCATTTACTAGTAAATATACTGGAATATTCCTACCTGCAGGAATGTTTCTCTTTCTACTTGTCTCAAAAGAAAATCGCAAATATCTATTATCGTACAAATTTATCTTATTTGCTCTAGCTGTAATAGTTGCTGTCTCTCCTGTAGTTATCTGGAATATTCAAAACGATTTTATCTCTCTTAGATACCAATCGGCAGATAGAGCGGCTGGGCTCTCTTCATTTGAATTTGAGCCTGAACTTTTCCCTGGTTTTTTAGGCTCTCAACTACTTCTAGCTCTACCTCTCTTTTTGATTGCCACATATATTTACGGATTTAAAATAGTAAAACAGCTTTTTAAAAGAGAGAAAATTGAAAAACATATTTTATTTGCAGCCTCTTTTGCTCTTCCAATGTTATTTACCTTTACCGCTATCTCTTTTGTCTATTGGGTAAAGATCAATTGGATAATGCCTGTATTTCTCTCTGCAACAGTACTGGCTGTAACATACCTGAAAAACGACAAAGCTATTCGCTGGCAAACACTATTCTCTATTGTTGTACATATTGCAATATTAGTACAACTTATATTTACCCCTTTTAAAATTAAATCAGACGATACTTGGTTGGGCTGGGAAGAGCTTGCGCATAAAGTAGATTCGCTTGAAAAGTTAAATCCTAACGACTTTTTCTTCTCTGACAACTCATATAAAATAGCTGCTGTGCTCAATTTCTATTCAAATGAGCATATCTACGCTGGTAACATAATAGATAAATTTGCCTATCAATTTGCACTAGACAACAAAGATCTCTCTCACCTAGATGGGCTAGATGCAATTTATGTAACCAGTGCCCGCTACCGTCGCAAAAACCTAGTAAGCGGGGGTATAGAAGGGCAATTAAAACGACACTTCGATACCGTAATACTTTTAGACTCCTTGGTGGTCAAAGACAAACGCGGCATAGAAATTCGCCGCTTCTACTTCTACGACTGCGACAACTACACAGACTAACCAAGTCTCCAAAACTGCTCTGCATAAAGCAACATCTCTTTTTTAGCTAATTAGATGAAGTGGTTTGAGTGTATAGGCCGAGGACTTAAGCCGCAACTAAGCGAAGGCAATTGGACTTGGTTAGATTTAGAAATTGCAAAATAAAATACAATCGCACCAGTTAAATACCTTTTTACAAAACAAACTCTTTAGGCAAACAAACGTTCTTTAATCTTATTGCCTCTTTAAAAAGAGGGGCAATCTCTTTATCTTTAAAGCCTGCTATCCCGCAACCTATACGTGTAACATAAAAAAAATTATCTGGGTTTTGTTCGGCAAATTTAATAAACTCATCTACGTATGGTGCAATAGTCTCTACTCCACCTTGCATAGTTGGTATTGCATAGCTTTGCCCCTGTAGGCCTACTCCTTGCCCATATATAGCCCCAAACTTATTGTAGGCCACTCTTGCTGCGCCTCCAGCGTGACTACCAGCAAGATTACTCCCAAAAACAAACACCTCGTCTGGAGCTAAAGAGGTTATATATTCAGGTGTGAATTCGGGACGTTTTTTTGATGTTGAATTTTCTTTCATTTTTATGATACTGTTTTAAATAGGATTAAACTCATTTAGTAAGCATGATCTAAGTAATCATATCTATAGTTTTAATAATAGAGCTAATTCACTTCTCTGGTAAATGGGACAAATCTAACCATCATTAAATTAGAGGTAGATACTCTCCCATTCCTGTTTTTTTTACCAAAGTAAGTGTTTGAACAAAAGAGGGAAAGCCAATGGGAATAATCATTCTACCCCCTTTTTTTAACTGCTCAATAAGAGGTTTAGGTATTTGCTTGGCTGCTGCTGTTACAATAATTGCATCAAAGGGGGCCCTCTCTTCTAATCCATAATACCCATCGGCCACTACAACTTTTATATTATTGTATCCTAGATTTTTGAATTTTTCTGAAGCTCCCTTAGCTAGTTCTGGAACTATCTCTATAGAGTAAACAGTATCTACAATCTCTGCTAAAACAGCAGCTTGGTAGCCAGAGCCTGTACCAACTTCTAAGACTTTATGATTAGGTTTAGGATCTAAGATTTGAGTCATATAGGCTACCATATAGGGTTGAGAAATAGTTTGTCCATGTCCAATTGGCAGGGGAGTGTTGTAGTAGGCAGCATCTGTATGCTCCTTGGGCACAAATAGATGACGCTCTACTTTTCTCATAGCAGCTAGAGTAGCAGCATGTTTAATCCCTTTTTTTGATAGCTGTTCAACTAACATCTCTCTCTTTTCACTTTCTAAATTCTGCGCTACAATAAAATTCGGCACTAATAATAAAGCAACTAATATAGATGTATATCTCATGGCTTTAAGTTAAAGAAAATAACAAGCATCTCAAAGTTTTATAAAAATTTCCTCTCCCTAAAATAGGTGATATACTACTTACAACTATACCTGATTTAAGCGATTGTCTGATTTATAGTTATATTGTTCCTTTGCTATCCTATTTAGGAGCCATGTAGTAAAAATCTACTTTTACCTGTTATATTAGTATAAACTGTTTTTAAATGTTTGGAGATATTAAAGAAGAAACACTTTTACTAGAATACTTTAATCAAAGAGATAGTGTAGCATTTGGCTATTTTTACCAAAAGCTATATGACCAACTCTATTATTATTCTGCAAAGTTATATGCAGATACTGAAGTCTTGCCAGAAGATGCTATACACGATATTTTTATTTACCTATGGAAATCTAAAAAAATAAAATTTGATAATTTATATAAGCTAAAAGCATATTTAATTATCTCTATAAAAAATAGATATTGGAATTATTTAGAGAAACAAAAAAGTAAAAATAGATATATACAATTTTGCAAAGAGAGTAACCAGCAATTTGAAACAGATGTTGCCCAGATGGAAATAATCTCTCTCATATCCAACTCAATTTCCTTATTGCCAAAAGAGTGTGCTAAGGTTTTTAGATTGCATATCCAAGGATGGCAGGTTAAAGAGATAGCTAATAAATTAGGGAAAGCAGAGAGTACTGTATATGCACAAAAGCAAAAAGCTCTTAAAATACTTAAGCAAAAAATAAAAGAGATAGATATTAACTTTTTAACAATTTTTCTTCTAGGATAGTAAAAGCACTCTACTTTACTGTTGTTATTATAAAGAGTACTATTAAATGGAATACATAAATAAAGAAGATAGAGCCTCATATGATAAAGGAATTGAGCTTGCTCGTGAATTTTATTCAATCTTAGAATCTAACGAAAATTCTAATTTAGACGAGTTCCCTCAGATATTAGATTGGATTAATAATAACCCCCACTCAATAGATTTAATTGAAAAACTTTGCAACGAAAAAGAGATTGAAAGGGAGGTTAAAAATTATAATACTAACGCTACTCAACAGGTTAGAAGGTTCTATGAAACTATTGAGAAACAAAGAGCTAAAAAAAGAGCTCTCAAAATCTTTGCTTCAATTAGTGGAGTTGCCGCAATAATAATTATTGCTCTTTTTATCTCATTGAAACAAGATAAATATATTACAATTCCAGAGACAATCTCCTTTGCATCTGCTCAAAAAATAACAGAACCCACTCTTATTCTTAAAACAGGTGAGATGGTAGAACTAGATAATAACAACTACCTACAACAGATAGAAGATATAAGTGTTTCAGTAGACCCTATCCAACACAATAAGCTTGTTGTACCCCCTAAATGTAAATTTAGATTAGAACTTGAAGATGGCAGTATAGTGGTTTTAAATGCCGATTCGGAACTCTCCTACCCTATTAGTTTTAAAGGGCATACCAGAGAACTTACTCTTCATAGAGGAGAAGCATATTTCGAAGTAAAAAAAGATGAAAGGCCATTTCAGGTTATCATAGATAATGCTAAAATAAACGTTTACGGAACTAAATTCACTGCTAGCCACAATTCATATCCAAAAATAGAAGCTGTACTTTTTGAAGGCTCTCTTGGGGTCTCTTTTAATAATTCAAATGAAACTGTTATAAACCCCGGAGAGCTCCTTACCTTAAACAGCTTATCTGGTGCTAAGAGAATTAAACAAGTTGACACTAAAAAGTTATTAACGTGGGTTAATGGGTTTGTCAGCTGCGACGAAGAGCCTCTTAAGCTACTACTAGAGCAGGTTTCAAGATGGTACGATATAACCTTTTTAATTGATCAGAAAGTAGATATGAACATATTGGTGAATGCCTACTTTAATATTGAAAGACCACTTAAAGAAATTCTTAAATCTATAGAAGAAATTGCAAATATTAAATTCACTAAAATTGAAGAAAAAAGATATACAGTAAAATTATAAACCCTTATTAAATAACTATCCAAACATTCTAAACTAATTATTAACCTAAACTTAGATTTTTATGCACAATATTTCAATTTATAAGAGACTTATAGTTACTCTATCTGGAATTATTGCTGCTTGCATTATTTTCCCTGGGGTCGCAAATGCTTCATCCTTTTATAATGACAAAACAGTTACAATTTCTGCAGAGAAAGCTCCTCTTAAAGAGATTCTTTACGAAATCTCTAATCAAACCGGAATTGGTTTTATGTACAGAGGTGGCTCAGAAGAGATCTTTTCAACAAGACTCTCTTTAAATGTAAATAACATGAATGTTAAAGATGTACTTGAAACGCTATTTAAAGGTACAAACTTTACATTTAACATCAATGGAGAAACCATAACTATTATTTATCAGAAAAAAGCTGAAAGAAAAACAATTACTGGTAAAGTGAAAGACAATAACGGCAACTCTTTAGCCGGGGTAACAGTCTTTATTAGAGGAACTTCCCAAATAACTATTACCGATGAAAATGGAGATTTTAAAATAGATACAGATCTGGAAAGCCCTGTTATAGTTTTCTCCTACATTGGAATGAAAACAGAGGAGCTCCTCTATACAGGTCAGAAAGAGATTGTTATAACACTAAAAGAAACTGCAATAGATATAGATCAGGTTGTTGTAACAGGTATCTTTACCAGAAAGGCAGAGAGCTTTACAGGTGCATCGCAGACTTTCTCCAATAAAGATATTGAAAAACTAGGAAATCAAAATCTTTTTCAGAGTCTAAAGAATTTAGACCCATCTCTTTTTATTTTAGATAATTTCCAACAGGGTTCAAATCCTAATGCCTTACCAAGTATGCAACTCCGAGGAATCTCTACCTTTCAACGGGAAGAGATTATTGCAAATCAAGCTGGAGTAAATATGCCCCTCTTTATTTTAGATGGCTTTGAGGCACGTCCAGAGAGAATTTTTGATTTGGATATGAATAGAATTGCCAAAGTGACAATCTTAAAAGATGCTAGTTCCAAAGCAATTTACGGATCTAAAGGCTCCAATGGAGTTATAGTTATTGAAACAAAAAGATCTACCGGAGAAAAAGCAAGAGTAACCTATACAGGAAGCCTAGATATTGAGATGCCAGACCTTACTAGTTACAACCTTACTAACTCTATGGAAAAGCTAGAGGTAGAACTTTACGAAGGAGTGTACGATGCTGCTTTACCAAATGACGTAATACCAACACTAGAGCTATACAATAAAAGATACAAGCTTGCTCTGGAAGGTTTAGATACTTACTGGCTCTCTAAGCCACTACAGGTAGGAATTAGGCAAAAGCATGCAGTCTCTTTTGAGCTTGGAGAGAAAAGTTTAAGAGCTATAGCTAATATAGCTTACAACGGAGCCAAAGGAGTTATGAAAGGATCTTCTAGGAGCACATTCTCTGGAGATGTTAACCTTTCCTATGTTGTAGACAAAGTCACTTTTAGAAACATAATGTCTTTTAGCTCTAATAAAAGTGCAGATTCTCCCTACGGAACGTTTAACCAGTATGCCAGAATGAATCCCTATTGGAAAGCTACTGATGATTTAGGAAATGTGCTACGGTATGTAGAGGAGATAGACCCAGACAATCCTATCCCTAACCCTATGTATGACGCACAGTTAAATACAAAGCTTACCCAAGATTACATCAACTTTACTAATAACTTATATGCAGATTGGAATGTCTCTAATTATTTGAAGATTATTGCTCGTTTAGGGCTAAATATAAAGCGTTCTGGTTCAGACACATACTACCCAGTGCAACACTCTAGTTTTATTAACTATTCAGAAGACGATCTTTTGAGAAGAGGCTCTTATAATAAAAGTTATGGAAATAGCAGTGATATAAGCGGAGACCTTAACCTACAATATAATAGAGTTGAAGGAGTTCATACTCTTTTCGCTAACTTAGGAGTAAGTATGAGAGAAAATAAATATGATGATTTATTCTACAGAACAGAAGGCTTTCCTAGCGATCGTCTTGAAAACATAATATTTGCAAGACAGTATGCTCTAAATTCTAAACCCTCTGGATTTTCATCTATCTCAAGGGAAGCTGGTGCTCTAATGGTAGCTGGATACACATATGACAATCGCTACCTTACAGACTTAACACTTAGAGGAAATGCTTCATCTCTATTTGGTTCAGAGAAGCTCTGGGCAAGTTTCTGGAGCTTTGGATTAGGCTGGAACATCCATAGAGAAAAATTTATGCAGGGAGTTAGTAAATTAGACGAACTGAAACTTAGAGGCTCTGTTGGAACATCTGGCAACCAAAATTTTGTTAATAATGGGTCTATCTCTTACTATTCATACGTCACAGAAAAATATTATGACAACCAAATAGGGGTACTTTTAAATAGCATGGCTAACCCAGATTTAGAGTGGGAAAAAGCTATGGATTATAATATTGGACTAGACCTTAAATATGGCAACCTATTAGTGAATCTAGATTTTTACAGAAGAGTCACAAAAGGGTTAGTTGCCGATATTGATATTGTTCCTTCTACTGGATTTGAAACAGTTAAAGATAATCTTGGAGAGATTGAGAACAAGGGGATGGAGGCAAAAGTCTCTTATACTATCTTTAGAACTAGAAACTCTTTCCTAAATATAAATGGAGCAATTGCTACTAACAACAACAAGATTAGGAAAATTTCAGACCAGATGAAACAATTCAATGACAGGCAAAATAGCCTGGCTTCAGACCCACGTTATAATAAACCAGTAATACGTTATATAGATGGAATGCCACTAAACGCTATCTGGGCTGTTAGATCTCTGGGGATTGACCCATCTACAGGTGACGAGATCTATTTAGATAGAAACAACAACAGAACATATGATTGGAATGCCTCAGATATGGTTATGTCTGGAGTTTCAACTCCAAAGTTCAATGGAATCTTTGGTGTTACAGGAGAGACAAAAGGCATTGGATTTAATGTTGTATTCCGGTTTCTTGGAGGAGGCCAAATGTACAACCAAACACTTGTAGATAGAGTTGAGAATATAGATCCTATTTACAACGTAGATAAAAGAGTCCTTTCTGGCCGTTGGAAAGAGGAGGGGCAGCAAGCTTTATACAAACGCTTAGGTGGCACATATTTAAGCGAAGATGCTATGCAGAGTGCTCTTGGATACACACAAGCATCTGTAAGTGCTAAGACCCAGGCTACTACAAGATTCGTTCAGGATAGAAATGAACTTACTATCTCTTCACTATCGCTTTACTACGAGTTTAATGCAAAACAACTACGAAAGACAGGACTTTCCCGCCTACGCGTGGGTGCTTTTATGAATGATATACACACATTCTCTTCAATAGAGATAGAGAGAGGTACATACTACCCTTTTGCTAGAACATTATCTTTGAATATAATAGGAACATTTTAATTAAATCGCTATGAAAAAATTATTATCAATATTATTAATATCATCCCTATTACTTTCTTCATGTAATAAGTGGTTAGATGTAACCGCTCAAACAGATATTTCAAGCGATATGGAATTTGAAACAGAGGCAGGTTTTAGAGATGCACTCATTGGAGTATATCTACAATTGACCCATAAAAGTAATTATGGGCAAGATAAAACTTGGTATTTTATGGATATTCTTTGCCAACCCTATAAACCTTTTTCTGCATCTTTAGCTCCTAATCAAGCAAATATTCAAGCTAGAAAATATGAAGATATAAGAGTAAAGAACTTAATAGATGATATGTGGAAACAGGCATATGTTGCTGTAGCCAACATAAATAACGCCTTAGATTATCTTGAATTAAGAAAATCAGATCTAAACCCTATTAATTACGCCTTAATCAAAGGAGAACTTCTTGGGCTAAGAGCATTTATCCATTTTGATCTTTTACGCCAATTTGGATATGGCAATTTAGGAAATGACAGAGAGGTAATGGAGAAACCAACCATCCCTTACGTAATAGATTACAGCAAAGATTATACAGATCAATTATCATATTCACAAACTATAAATCTAATGCTGAATGATATTGAAGAATCTTTAGATTTACTAAAAACAGTAGATCCAATATTAAATATCCACCCTATGAGCTACTATGCAGAAGTAAATATAGATGGATTCTATAACAATCGGCAGAAAAGGATGAATTACTATGCTGTTCAGGCTCTCAAAGCTAGAGTATGTCTGTGGGAGGGTAGTAGTCAAATGAAAGATATGGCATTAAACGCTGCAAAAGTTGTTATAGATGCTGTGCCAGGAACCTTCTCTTGGATTCCATCTGCAGAGATAACTGTAACAGAAGAAGATCGTAACCTAACTTTCCTTCAAGAGCATGTTTTTCATTTAGATGTACAGATGATAGCAGGTAACAGCTTTGCCAATATAGTTAATTCTGCATTCAACTCAATCACAAATCTTTATACTGCTCAAACCCTCTCATCTTATAATGCATCAGAACTTTTTGAAAGCTTAGCTTCTGATTACCGCTATACATACGTAACTCGTTCAGAAGGGAATAATATTACTCCAATAAAGCTATATCAGAATCAAAATACACAGCAAAAAAAGTATTGGAATATAGTTCCAATTATTAAGATTTCTGAAATGTTTTATATAGCTGCCGAGTGCGACCCTGCTAACGCAATTGAGTATCTCAATACAGTTAGGTCTCAAAGAGGCATAACCGATGTTTTGACTCCAGACGCAGATATTTATGCTGAGATTCAAAAGGAGTATAGAAAAGAGTTTATTGCAGAAGGGCAACTCTTCTACTATTACAAACGCCTTGGAGTTACAAAATTACCTTCGCCAGTAACAACTCCATCTTCTATGAATGATAAAAATTATATATTACCATATCCAGATAAAGAGATATTGTATGGAAACAGAATTCAATTTTAAACAGATAGTTATGAAAAATATATTTTATTTTGTACTCCTTTTTCTACTAGTTACAGGCTGTAAAAAAAGCGAACTTGTACAATTCGATAATACATACTCGGCTGTTAACTTTAAACCAACAAACGAAGAGCGTACCAATTTCTATCACTTTTCGTTTACAACAGTAATAGATAGCGACCACATGGTTATAGAGATTCCTGTGAGAATTGCAGGTATGGTCTCAGATCAAGATAGAAGTTTTAATGTAGAAGTTATAACTTCTACTACACCTCCTTCTAATTTTGCAATAATTGAAGGAGTTGTCCCAGCTAATAATTATGAGGGATTACTTAAAGTCAAAATAAAAAACAGACCTGAGTTAAGAACAACTTCAGACACACTTTCAATCCGCATTGTTAAAAACGAATTTTTCAAAGAGGGAGCAAAAGAGTTAAATATTGCAAATATTACCTGGAATGATCAATTTGTGAAGTTCTCTAACTGGCTTTTACACTCTATGTTCACAACCCCATATTATAGTCCAAACCTCCATCGCGCACTTGTTGCTGCAACAGGGGAAAAAGACCCTAGCGACATTGTTAAAATAGTGAATAAAATTTACGCCGGACAACTACATACTTATTTACAGCAATGGAAAGAAGATCATGATGGCGAGCCTCTTCGCCACGATGCAAATGATGGAAGTGTTCAATGTCTTGGATGGGAAATTACAACTTTATAAATTTATTAAAATAAGCAAAAGATGAATAAATTATATAATATTATCTTGTTAGGGTTGTTACTTATGACCTTAACAAGCTGTTTCCAAGACAAAAGCACTCTTGATACAGATAAAATAGATGGAATTAACATTGAGGTGTTATCTAAAAACTATTATGACGATAATTCAGAAGCAATAATAATTCCCACTTTAGAAGTTTTAAAGATAAAAGTAAAGGTGACTAAAGGAGAAAATTCCAACCCAGATGTATCATACAAATGGAAAGTAAATCCTGCCCCTTGGCTTCATACAACCCTTGAGATAGGAGAAGAAGAAGAGATTGAGTACAAAGTTCCTCTAAAAATTAATACCTCCAGACCATATCTTTTAAGCTTGACTGTTACAGATAATGAAACTGGAATCAAATATTTTAAAGAATGGAAGCTTTTTGTATCTGGTAAATTTTCTGAGGGTCTTGTTGTTGCACATACCAGTGACAATACAACTTCCGATATGTCTTTTGTTAGCTCAAACCTCTTTGCAGAAAATTCAGTCAAAGAGTATATAGATAGAAATATATTTTCTGCTGTACAAGGGGAGAATATGGAGGGTTTAATTACCAAGATGGTATATTATGAAGCCGAAAGAAGTGTCTTTGGAGTTACAGATACTAAAGAGTCTTTTAGAGTAGATGCAAATGACTTTAGCCTGTTTGGATATGGAAAAGATCTATTCTCTTATAGTGCCATTCAGTCTTCTAATGCCACGGGAGTTTACTACGGAAATACTGGGAATATTTACCTGGTAGATAATGGACTTATCTATGCTGCCTCTAATGCAAATATACATAAGTTCCCTACGGCTCTGCACTACAACAGGACTCCTCCTTACTACGTAGATGGCCCTTTGGTTTGCTATACATATAATTATATAGATAAGGCTAGGGCAATCTTTTATGAAAAAAACAGTCAATCTATAAAGATGCTTAGATCTACTCAGAGCCCACTTTACACAACAGTTTACGACCTCAAAGATGGAGTTGATAACAAAGAGTCTGTAGGTGGTGGAATTAGTAGTAACGAAAAGCTGATTCTTATTCTTAAAGACAAGAGTACAGGCATCTACACAATTTATAGTGCATACAATGGCTTGGAAGACCCAGAGCCACAAAACCCAAACGAAGTAACAAGTATAGATATTCCTGCCGGAAATGATATAGAGAATGCCAAAGATTTTTTCGTATGCGATAACCAACCAGTTATCTACTACTCAACAAGCAATGCAATATATGCAATCAATATTCAAACAGGAACACCAATAGTATCTCAAAAGTATACAGTTAATTCTGGGGAAGAGATTACCACTATGAAGGTGTTTCAACAAGCATGGTATAAAGCAAA
The DNA here is from genome assembly GCA_028708215.1 of Bacteroidales bacterium. Lineage (GTDB taxonomy): Bacteria > Bacteroidota > Bacteroidia > Bacteroidales > UBA932 > Bact-08. Next base: position 1,738 of record JAQVZL010000033.1, on the reverse strand, counting down.
TCGTAAAAAGGGAAATATTCCTATTGAATCTCATAACAAAACTATGTTAGTGGCTACATATAACAGTGCTAGCAATAGTGGGAAACTCCTTGCAATACCTATTATTAATCTTGGAGAAGGGAATCTTGATAAAGCAAATCAAAAAGAATTTTCTGGATTTTCAAAAATCACAGCTGTAGAATCTACAGGCGTATAAATTAAGTATTTTGACCAGTTACCCGAATTTAACAGATCTCTTTTTCGGGTAACTTTTTATCTACATCCCAAATTATTAAATAATCAACTTAAATGAAAAAATTTTTTTTAACTGTTATATTTTTATTCGCCGTTACACTCTCTTGGGCTCAACAGACCCCAGTTACTTCGGCAAATTACGAGCTAGCAGCAAGATTTTCACCCAAAAAATTGAATACTCTTGTGTTTTCTACTCAGATACGACCCAATTGGTTCAAGGATTCAGATAAATTTTGGTATGAGTGGCGTTCGCCCGAAGGAACTTTCTATTACATAGTAGACCCTGCTACAGGAAAGAAAACTCCTCTCTTTGATAACGCAGAGATGGCAGCAGAATTAACCGAGATAGTAAAAGATCCATTTGATGCTCAAAATCTTCCAATTAAATCGTTAAGGCTTAGAGACGATAATACTTTTACTTTTTTAGTACTTAGCACTGCTATGGTAGAGAAAGTAGACAAAAAAGACTCTCTGGCAAAAAAAGAGCGTTTGACCAAAAACGATACATTGTCTATAAACGATACCTTAGCCAAAAAAGATTCAGTAATAAACAAGCCAAAAAAAGTAACAAAAGAGAGAAAAATACACTATTTTGATTACGATATTCGAACAAATAAATTAATAGAGATAGAGGAAGACGAGCCCTCTAAACTATACCCAACTTGGGGGAATGTGGCTCCTAATAAAAAACATGTTATATTCTCAAGGGACTTTAACCTTTGGTATATGGATATAGAAGATTATGAAAAAGCGAGTATTGATTTAAAAGATACAACTATAAAAGAAAATCAACTTACAACAGAAGGCACTGCCGAATTTGGTTTTGGTTTTGGAAACAGTGATTTTTATGCCACAAAAAAGGAGAAAAACGAGAGAAAAAGCGCCCATATTGCATGGTCTCCAGATTCTAAAAAATTTATTTTAATTAGAACCAATACTAAAAAAGTAAAAGATCTATGGGTCATAAACTCTCTTGCTAATCCAAGACCTAAGTTAGAGAGATACAAGTACCATATGCCAGGCGAATCGGGAGCTCCTGTTAGACATCTTTATATCTACGATATAGAGAGTAAAGAGATGAAAGAGATTGATGTTAGCGCATTTAAAGATCAACAACTCATTTTCTTAAATAAAGAGACAACAAAGGAGACAATGTACGATTCTATTAAGCATAGCGTTTGGCAAGGAGATCTAAGTGAGTTTTATGTTATTCGCACCAGTAGAGATCATAAACGAGTAGATTTATGTGTAGTAGATATTGCTAACGATACAGTAAAGCCTATTATAGAAGAGAGGATGAATACTTACATAGAGATTCGTAGGCCTAAATTTGTTGGAGACAATATTATTTGGTGGTCTGAAAGGAGTGGTTGGGCGCACCTATACCTCTACGATACTAAAGGTAATTTAGTAAATCAAATAACCTCTGGAGAGTTTCATGTAGAAGATGTAGCTGCCGTAGACGAAGATCAAAAAATTATCTATTTTACTGCCAATGCTCGCG
>JAQVZL010000032.1 GCA_028708215.1 Bacteroidales bacterium | reverse complement strand
TATATTATTTTATTCTAAATTTGTGCCAAACTAGGTTATAGTGATAAATGGTAAGCTATAAATTTGCAAAAAAAAAGGTTAAAAGAAAATTAATAGATAAACTTAGTCTAAATAAATGTAGTATAATGGATAAATTGTTTTTAAATTGGTTTAGAAAACTTCTCTTCTCTTTTGGGTTACTGCTCTTATTTACAAGCTGTTCAAAAAAAGAGTATTTAGTTACAGACGGTTTCGCTCAAGGTACAACGTACCATATAGTCTATTCAAATGATGCTGGGTATGCATTAGATTCTCTTATAGCTGGAGTATTAACAGAAATAGATAATTCTTTGAGTGTTTACAATAAAGAGTCTTTAATTTCTAAAATTAATAGTGGCCAAGAGACTCAACCCGATTCACTAATTAGAATAGTTTATGAGAGATCTTTAGATATTTATAATTTGAGTGATGGATTGTTTGATGTTTCGGCTTCTCCACTTTTTAATATATGGGGTTTTGGCTTTAGTGATAAATCTATAATTACTCAAGAGGTAATAGATTCGGCACTACAACTTACTGGAATGGAGAAGATTAAGTTAATAGATGGGCATTTTGTAAAGGAGATACCAGAAATTACCTTGAATTTTAATGCTATTGCTAAAGGCTATAGTTCAGATGTTATAGCTAGTGAGCTAGATAAACTTGGTATAGAGAATTATTTAGTAGAGGTTGGTGGAGAGATTGTTTGTAAAGGGAGAAACCCTAATGGAGAGAAATGGAGTATTGGAATTGATAAACCTGTAGAGGGAAATATTATACAAGGTGCTCATATACAAGATATACTTTTGCTCACAGGTGTGGGTGTGGCTACTTCTGGTAATTATAGAAAGTTCTATGAAAAAGATGGTGAAATTTTTTCGCATACTATTAATCCAAAAACAGGTTACCCAGTAAGGCACAATTTGCTTAGTGCTACTGTTATAGCAAGGGATGCGATTACAGCAGACGCATATGCAACATGGTTTATGGTAGCAGGATTAGAAAAAGCTATTGAGGTTTTAGAAAATTATTCCGATATTGAGGGATATTTAATTTATACTGTAGATGGTGAGTATAAAGTTTACAAAAGCAATGGAGTTAAAGTGAAATAAATAAAACTATAGATATTATGAGCAATAGAATTTCTAGAAGGGCTTTTATTAAAAGTTCGGCAATAGCTGGAGTGGGTTTTGGTTTAGGCTTTGGTGGCTCAAAAATTCTAGGAGCCAAAAATAGGTTTGACACTATTATAAAAGGGGGCGTGATTTATAGTGGCGAGGGAGGAAAACCTTTTCCTGGAGAGATTGGAATTAAAGATGGAAAGATTTCTGCCATTGCACAATCTTTAGGCGATAGTGCAAATAAAGTTATAGACGCTAAAGAGATGGCTGTAGCGCCAGGCTTTGTAGATGTACATACCCATACAGATAGTAATTTGTTTCACTCACCATTAGGAGATAGTAAAATATATCAAGGAGTAACAACAGATATTGGAGGTAATTGCGGCAGTGGCCCTTTCCCAGGAAAAAGATGGGAAAATATTGGAGACTTCTATGCAGACTTTCCAGAGCAGATAGGCTTGAACTATGGAAGCTTTACAGGGCAAGGCTCATTAAGACAATTTGTTGTAGGAGGCAACGATATGAAATGTACTTCAAAGCAGTTAGAGCAGATGAAATCTATTTTAGCAACTCAAATGGAACAAGGCTCTATAGGAATTTCTTGCGGTTTGGAATATACTCCTGGTTCTTATGCAACTAACCAAGAGATAGCAGAGCTATGTAAAGTTGTAGCTTCTTATAATGGACTCTTTGCCATTCATATGCGTAACGAAGACGATAGAGTAGAGGAGTCTGTTGCCGAGGCCATTGCCATTGCAAAGCAAGCAGGGGTAAAGTTGCAAATTTCACACTTAAAAGCCCAGAATGCAGCTAACTGGCACAAAGCACCTGCTCTATTAAGGCAGATAGAGAATGCTGCATCAGATGGCTTAGATATAGCTTTTGACAGATACCCATATACCGCTTTTTCTACTGGAATGAGTACTTTTATACCTTTAAGTGAGAGGCAAGGTACAAAAGCCGAGATTGTAGAGAGGCTACAAGATAAAGTTATTTCTAAAAAAATAGGAGAGTATGCAATTTCTAGAATTGCAAGATTGGGAGGCCCGGTAAATGTAGTAGTCACTTCTTGTAAACAAGAAGAGAACAAAAGATTTATTGGTCTTAATGTTGAGGAGTGCTGTGCTTTAACAGGTAAAGAGCCATGGCCATTTATTAGAGATTTGCTTATAGATGAGAATGCATCTGTAAGTATTATTGGCTTTGCAATGACAGAAGAGAATGTAAAGATGTTCCTTTCACATCCACTTGGAATGCCTGCCTCAGATGGTAGTGTTTATTCACCTGTTGGGCCACTTAGTAAAAGCAGGCCTCACCCACGTTCATATGGGACATTCCCTCGCTTCCTTGGTAAATATTGTAGAGATGAAAACTTAATGGAGCTCTCTAGGGCAATTAAGAAATGTACCTCTTTACCCGCTTCTAGAATTGGTTTGAAAAACAGGGGCATTCTGCTGCCAGGGTACCAGGCAGATATTGTGATTTTTAATAAAGATACTATTATTGATACAGCTACTTATCCAGAGCCGCACCAATTTGCAGCAGGTATAAATGATGTTATTGTAAATGGCACCCACACTATAGTAGGTAGAAAAGCTACAGGTTCGCTAGGGGGTATACTGCTTGGTAGCTAGATGCTAAAGTATCTATTTAGTTAGTTTAAACTCTACAGGAACAGTGATTTTAACTCTTACTGGTTGGCCAGCTATAGAAGCTGGCTTCCATTTAGGTGAGACTTTTATTACTCGTAAAGCCTCGTTGTCTAATAGGTGATGTGCAGATTTTGTCACCTCTACATTAGTCACTTTACCATCTTTTTCAACAATAAAGCTTACAACTACTCTTCCCTGAATTCCCACCTCTACTGCTTGAGATGGATATCTAAGATAGTGGTAAACCCACTCTTGCATAAAGCGTCTTTGATCTCCTTTCATATAGGTAGCAGGTCTATCTACCTCATTTTGAGAGAAAATTTTATCTAAATCTTCTGAGTTTTCATCTTTAGGTTCAAAAGCTGTTCTCTCTAGCATTGCCTCCATATTGGCAGTTGTCTCAACCAAATTGAAAAGATATTGAGAGAGATGTTCCATAGTGGAATATCTAATTTTATCTGGGGTATCTTTTGGTGTGTGGTAATCTTGATGAAGTTTTGTTGTAAAAAGCAGAGTTGGTATACCTAGTGAGGCAAATGGGTGATGGTCGCTTGGAAAGTAATCTGCAGTGTGAATTTGAGGTGAAATCATAAGTGGCATATCTGAGACATCTTTTAGCAGAGTTACTAGTTGAGTATGTGGCATAAAAGTATAAGTGTGCATGTCTGAACCATCTATTCCACGCCCTACCATATCTAGATTTATCATTAGCGAAATTTTGTCTATAGGAGCAAAAGCCCTATTGGCAAAATACCAAGAGCCGTTCATTCCTCTCTCTTCTGCCCCGAAAGCTACAAAAAGAATAGATCTTTTAAACTTGAAAGATTGAGCCCGAATCATTTTTGCAACCTCTAGCATAACTGCTACACCAGATGCGTTGTCGTCTGCTCCTCGATATATTTGTGTTGTCTCTTTTCCATCTATTGTAAGTTTGTTTTGGCCTAAATGGTCGTAGTGTGCTCCTACAATTATATATTCATCTTTTAGAGTGGGGTGCCATCCTTGAACTATGGCCACAACGTTTTGAGATTTTAAAGTATCTTCTTTGGCTGTTAATATTGAAAAGTCTTGACCAGGGTGTGGGTATAGCAGAGTTAGGCCACTCTTGTTGAATTGCTTTTCTATATATCTAGCAGATTTATATTCATAAATTGTACCTGCAGCTCTTCCCATAAGAGAGTCGGCAGTTAGTACCAATAGGTTTTGTCTCATTCTAGAGACTGCTTCGCTTTGAGCAAATAGCCCTGCAACAGATAAACTGAGCAGGGCTATTATTAATATGATTTTTTTTATCATTTTTTATAAAAAGGGGGTTTAACTACCAGGGCTTTAAGCAATTTGTCTCTTACTTTAATAAATATTTGGCTCCCTGTTTTTGCAAATTCAGGTGTAACATAGGCCATTCCTATTGGTTTTTTCACTGTTGGCCCCATGGTTCCAGAAGTAACTACACCAATTTCTGTGCCATTTTGGTCGCATATAGTGTATCCTTTTCTAGGAATTCCTCTATCTTGAAGTTCGAAAGCGCACAATTTACGTTTGGTACCCTCTAGCTTCTGTTTTTGGAGTAGTTCTTTATCTACAAAATCTCCTTTTGTCTCATTGAACTTTGTAATCCAGCCCAAACCTGCCTCTATTGGAGAGGTGGTGTCATCTATGTCGTTCCCGTATAGACAAAAGCCCATCTCTAAACGCAAAGTGTCTCTTGCGCCTAGCCCTATTGGTTTAATATCAAACTCGGCACCTGCCTTAAATAGAGCTTCCCATAGCTTATTGGCATCTTGGTTGGCAACATATATTTCACACCCACCAGACCCAGTATATCCTGTTATAGAAAAAATAGCATCTTTAACGCCTCCAACTGTTAATTTCTTGAAGGTGTAGTACTCCATGTTGGTAACATCTTGGTCACAGATTTTTTGTACAGCTTTAATAGCTAGTGGGCCTTGAACAGCAAGTATGCTAATTTCGTCTGATGCGTTGTAAAGTTCTTTCCCCGGAGTGATATCAAACTTAGGTGCTATAGCAGCTAGGTGATCATAATCTTTTTGAATATTAGCTGCATTTACAACAAGCATATATGTCTGTTGGTCTATACAGTAAACTAGAAAATCATCTACAATACCACCTTTTCCGTTGGGAAAGCATGAGTACTGAATTTTTCCAGGGAGTAGAGTTGAGACATCGTTAGAGGTTGTGTATTGGAGAAAAGGGAGTGCTTTTGGGCCTTTTACCCAAATCTCTCCCATATGAGAAACATCAAACACACCTACTTTTTCTCTTACATGATTGTGCTCTTGATTTATGCCAACATATTCTATGGGCATATTGTAACCAGCAAAGGGTACCATTTTGGCACCAAGTTCAATGTGCTTCGTAGCAAATGGAGTTGTTTTCATTTATGAATATTAATTTATTATTTAATTACTGTAAAAAATCTAATTATGTAAATTTTGTTCTATATCGTACACCCATATGTCGTCTGGGGCAAAGCCTTGGTCTAGCAAGTTATACATCTCATTAAAGGCAGGCGTCACTTTGTCAAAAGAGCAAATAGATACAGCTTCGAATCCATTTTTAAAATTAAAAACTTGAGGTTTATAACCTTTCTTTGTTAGTTTTTCTACCATACGAGCAGAATTTGAATAGTTTTTAAAACTACCAAGTATTACATGGAACCTCTCTCTAGATTCCAACTTTTTCTTCTCAATGGCTTTTTCCATCTCTAGGCTATCTGCAACCAGTTTTATGGAGTCTAGCCTAGCTTTTTCTATTGAGTCTGCTTTTTGCAGGCCGGCTTCTACTCTCTGTTGCTCTATTTTTAGAGCCTCTATCTCTTGAGAGGTTGCCATTCCAAGTTGCGATCTAACCCAGTCGCAGCCCGTAACTATCATAATGGCAGTAGTGAGGGTTAAAATTATTTTTGCCGTTCTCATAATTGATTAGTGTTAAGGATTTTTGTATCTACACAAAAGTAACATTTTTAGATAGAAGAGAAAAATAAATGTATATTTGATATTCAACAATAAGAAGTAGTAATGTTTAAGTCTCTAATTATATGTTTACAGCTTTTTTCGGCCCTTTGGCCAAGGCAAACAGATACTCTTAATATGCTTTTTTTGGGAGATATAATGCAACATAGCTCACAGCTCCAAAGTTCATATAGAGGAGTAGGAGATAGAACGGACCCAAACTCATATAGCTATTTACCTTACTTCAAATATTTAGAGAGTTATTTTCAAAAAAACCATATTGTAGCAGCAAATATGGAGACAACTTTTGCTCCTGCGCCCTATTCGGGATATCCTGTTTTTTGCTCTCCCTCTTCTTTAGCTAGAGATGCTATGAAAGCAGGTGTAAACCTTTTTTTTGCTGCTAACAACCACTCTGTAGATAAAGGCTCTCGCGGGTTAAAAGAGACAATATCTTTATATGAAAAGTTAGATATACTTTATACTGGAATTTATTTAGATGAGAGCCATGAGGGTGCGTGCCATCCACTTATAATTGAAAAAAAAGGGATTAAGGTTGCTGTTTTAAACTACACCTATGGTACAAATGGTATTGATGTCCCTTGGCCTTATGTTGTTAAGCAGCTAGATAGTGCTGCCGTTAAAAAAGATCTATTAAAAGCATCTCTATTAGAACCAGATTGCATTATAGTTTCTGTTCATTGGGGAGATGAGTATAAGACCTCTTCTGGTAGAAGGCAGAAAAAATGGGAGACCCTCTTTTATAAATATGGTGCCAACTTGGTTATTGGATCGCACCCCCATGTCCCTCAAGAGGTAGTCTCTTATAAAGATAGTATTGGAAGAGTAAAAGCAATTACTGCCTTCTCTTTAGGAAATGCAATTTCTAACATGAGTGCTAAAAATACACGTATTGGAATAATGTTGGAAGTAAAATTAATTAAAGAAGCATATACTGGGAATACTTGGTTTGACAAGCCAGATATTCATTATATTTGGACCTCTAGACCACGAGCTACAGGAGGCTACTACACAATTATTCCTATAAAAGATTATTTGCAAAACCCAGGTAATTACAATGTTAAAGGAGAAAATGCACTAATAGAGAATTATTTTAAAAAATTTAATACAAATCAAAAACTATACAATTAATAGATGACAGAAAAAGTTATAGTTCTGGACCAGATAGACCCCATGGATATATATGGGGTAAATAACAGGGTAATAGATAGACTTATCTCTTATTTCCCAAAAATGAAAATTGCAGCAAGAGGCTCTCAGATTTTTTTGAAAGGGAGTGTTGCAGACATTAAACTATTCGAGAGTAAGCTTAACGCTTTAATTAAAATAAGAGGCCGCAAAACAAGAGTTGTTGCAGATGATGTTGATACTCTTTTTCATGGGGAATTAACCTTTGGTGAGAGTAGTGTATCTGAAGTGAGTAGTAAAGAGGAGCTTGGAAATGACGTTATTGTCTTTGGGTCTGAGGGAAAGATAGTTAGAGCTAGAACAAAAAATCAGAAAAGATTAGTTGAGTGCTACTCTAATAATGACCTAATGTTTGCCTTAGGCCCAGCTGGTACAGGCAAAACTTATACAGCAATTGCATTAGCAGTGAGGGCTCTTAAAAATAGAGAGGTAAAAAGATTAATCCTCACCAGGCCAGCTGTAGAGGCAGGAGAGAAGCTTGGTTTTTTACCAGGAGATATGAAAGAGAAGCTAGACCCATACCTACAACCACTATACGACGCTTTAAGAGATATGATCCCATCCAGAAAACTTTCTGATCTTATGGAGGAGGGAGTGATACAGATAGTACCACTTGCATTTATGAGAGGGAGAACATTAGAGAGATCTTTTGTAATTTTAGATGAGGCTCAAAACAGCACAATAGGTCAGTTAAAGATGTTCCTCACACGTATGGGAAACCACTCTAAATTTATTGTTACTGGCGATTCTACCCAAGTAGACTTAGCTAAAAAAAGCGATTCGGGTCTATTGAAAGGGGTAGATATGGTAAAAAACATTAAAGGAGTCTCTACAATCTATTTTGATAGAAACGATATAGTGCGGCATCCTTTAGTTTCACAAATAGTATTAGCTTTTGAAAATGACGAAAATAAAGAGAGGGAGAGTGGTATAGATTAATAAATTTTTGTAATTTAGAAGCAAATATGAGATCAAAAGAGTTGTTTAGTGATTATTTGAGAGTTCAAAAGAGGTACTCACCTAGAACTCTTAAAATTTATCTTGAGAGCATAGATGAACTGTTTGTTTATTTAGCTCCTAGCTGTGAAGAGCAGCTTGAATCTCTCATGACTCCAGCTAATATTAGATCTTTTGTTGCTCATTTACTCAATAGAGGTCTATTGCCAGTAACTGTAAATCTAAAACTCTCTGCAATAAGCTCTTTTTCTAATTTTTTAGTTAAAAAAGAGCTGCTTGAATCTAATCCCGTAAAGAAGATTCAGAGGCCAAAAACAGATAAAAAATTGCCAGGCTTTTATACAATCTCTGCAATGGAAAACTATTTCAATCAAGAGCTTCCTTCTAAAGAAAATAGCATTAATGGCCAGGAAGAGATTAATGTTCAAGACCAATTAAAAAGATTTTTAAAACTCAGAGATAGAGTTGTTGTTGAATTACTCTACTCTACTGGTATAAGAAGGGCAGAGTTGGTCTCATTGAAAATTCATGAATGGGATAGGAGTAGAGGAGTTATAAGAGTTACTGGTAAAGGGAATAAAGTTAGAGAGGTGCCTGTTCCAAACCTTCTAGCTGTGCATTTAGAGGAGTATAAATTACTCTTAAATGAGTACTTCTCACAAAATACAACTAGGCATCTTTTTTTAACAGATAGTGGTCAACCTATGTATCTCTCGTTTGTTAATAAAATAGTGGGGCGGGAGTTAAAAGGGGTAGAAGGTTTTAGTGGAAAAAAGAGCCCACATATGTTAAGACACTCTTTAGCAACGCACTTGCTTAACAATGGAGCAGACCTTAACAGTATAAAAGAGGTTTTGGGTCACTCTTCACTTGCAGCAACCCAAATTTATACACACAACTCTTTTGAGCAACTTAAAAAAGTATTTTTAACCGCTCACCCAAGAGCAAAAAAAGGAGGATAATATGGATATAAGAATTCAGTCACTAAAATTTGATGCAGACGTAAAGTTGACAGACTTTATAGAGAAGAAGCTTGTAAAGCTCTCTAAGTATTATGAAGATATTTTAAGTATAGAGGTTGTTCTAAGTCTCTTGCCAGACCACGATAATAAAAACGTATTGGTGAAAGTCTTTATTCCTGGAAACGATTTAGTAGTAGAGAGAAATGCTCAAAAATTTGAAGATGCAGTAGTTGAGTGTAAAGCTGTATTAAAAGATTTACTAGTTAAGGTTAAAGAGAAAAAGAGAAATAATTAAAATACCATTATTAACAAATGTTAATAAAACATAGATAGGAATTCCTCTTCTGTTATATTACTAAAATAATTGGAGAGGTCTATTTTTTTTATTCTCTCTTTAATTGCCTCGGGGCTGTTTTTACATCCTTTTAACTTTTTTTCTAATAGAGAGGTCTCATCAATAAAAAAGTAACTACCATAAAACTTTATCTCTTCAATAATTCCTCTGTTTACCTCCATATATAACTCAATAATACCCCAATTAAAACGAGAGGTTTTTGAGTAGCCATACTTTGGAGAGGAGCCATAGTTCCAAGACTCTTCACTATACTTTTCTTCTGTAAGTTTGGCTATTGCGGCAAGATCTTGCGGGGAGTAGTTATAGAGCGTATATTTATCTAATTCTGTCTTAGTTATAAACTTTTCAAGAAATAGTAAAAACTCCTCTATAGTCATATTAGTTGTGAGGTGGTCACTAATGTTAGTGACTCTTGCTCTATTAGATTGAACAGCTTTACCCTTAAAATGCTCTGGCCTATTTGCTAGCGCTTGAGAAAGGTTTGTCATAGATGCAGAGAAGAGAAGAGTACCATGTTGTAGAATTCTATCTTTAAATTGAGCAACAGCATTGCCAGAAAACTTTTTATTGTCAATAACTAGGTCGTTTCTTCCTTGTAGTGACGCTTCTATTCCAAGAGATTTAAGAGCCTTAATAATGGGCTGTGTAAACCGTTTAAACATATCTGCTGTACTCTCTCCTGGGATTTTATTATCTATAAATGTAAAGTTAATATTCCCCATATCGTGGAAAACTGCTCCTCCTCCTGTGAGTCTTCTTATAACAGGTATGTTGTTTTCTTTAACGTAATCTATGTTAATTTCTGCAAAGGCATTTTGGTGTAGCCCTATTATAATAGATGGTTTATTTCTCCAAAGCCTAAATATGGGTTGGTTAAGACTCTTAAAAAGATACTCCTCTGCTGCAAGATTCCATTGTGGGTCTGTAGATTTGTCTATAATATAGTGCATCTGATACTAATTATTATTTACTATTTATTTATAAGATTTCTCACTATTTTTAACTGAATAATAGAGAAGATTAAATATGCTACTAAGAACCCAAAAATCATTCCACAAATTACGTCTGATGGGAAGTGCCTTCCAACATAAATTCTGCTGTACGAAACCAAAAATGCCCATGCAAATATGGTTATTGAGTACCATCTTTTCTTAAAGGCCAAAGAGGTAAATGTAGCAAGGCCAAAAACGTTAGAGGCATGTGAAGAGAAAAACCCATAAAACCCGCCTTTGCCATCTAGAAGTCTTATAACTCCTTCTAGAGCAGGGTGGTGCCCAGGCCTAAACCTCATTGTTGAGTGCTTGATAGCTGTGCTACCCATATCTGTAATTGCAAAGATTATTAGAGCCGAAACAAAAAGTAGAAAGGCATATTTATAGTTACCCTCTTTATGTCCAAAATTATAAAAAATGTAAAATGCAATAGCAACATAGAGAGGAATCCACGGATACTTTGCAGTGAAAAGCATCATTAAAACATCTAAAAAACCTGAATGAAGGCTATTTAGAAATATAAGCAGAGAATAGTCTATATTAAGAAGCCACTCCATTATCTATCTGCTGTTTATTCATTAAGAGATTTCCAGAGTATATCTTTTAGTTTATCTAGCCCTTTACCCGAGTATGAAGAGATAAATATATGAGGGATCTTCTTGGGCAGAGTCTTTTTAAGCATAGATTCTAATTCTGTATCTAGTAAATCGTTTTTAGTAATGGCAAGAATCCTCTCTTTATCTAAAAGTTCTGGATTATACATCTTGAGCTCATTCAGTAAAATTTGATATTCTTCAGAAATGTCTTTGGAATCTGCAGGAATCATAAAGAGTAACATTGAGTTTCTCTCTATATGGCGTAAAAACCTAAGACCCAGCCCTCTCCCTTCATGTGCTCCCTCAATTATACCAGGGATATCTGCCATTACAAATGAGTGGTGGTCTCTGCATTCTACTATTCCTAAATTTGGTTCTAGGGTTGTAAAAGGGTAGTCTGCTATTTTAGGTTTTGCTGCCGATATTCTTGATAGAAGAGTAGATTTCCCTGCATTAGGAAAACCTACTAGCCCAACATCGGCAAGTATTTTAAGTTCTAGGAGAAACCAATTCTCTTCATTCTCTTCTCCTGGTTGAGCATACCTTGGTGTTCGATTAGTAGAAGATTTGAAAAAATCATTTCCTTTTCCACCTCGGCCACCTTTAACTATAACCTTCTCTTCTTTATCTTCTGTAATCTCAAAAAGGAAGTTTCCTGTCTCTGCCTCCTTTACTACAGTGCCAAGTGGAACATCTATATAGACATCTGCTCCGTCTGCTCCATGACTTAAAGATCTACTACCTCCCTCGCCATGTTCTGCGCGAATGTGTCTTTTATATCTTAGATGTAAAAGTGTCCAATATTGGGCATTCCCCCTTAGTATAACGTGGCCACCTCTCCCGCCATCGCCTCCATCTGGGCCCCCTTTGGGTATATATTTTTCTCTTCTCATATGCATGGAGCCTTTACCTCCTTTGCCAGAAGAACAAAATATTTTTACATAATCTACAAAATTTGAATTACTGCTCATCTTTAATCTCCTCAACTATATTGCAAATATTAGCAAAGATCTCCTCTACACTCAATTCGCCCTTTACAGGAATATATTTTCCTTTTCTTTTATAATATGCAATAAGAGGTTCAGTCTTATTGTGATATGTTTTTATTCTTTTAGTGATAGTCTCTATTGAAGAGTCATCTTTTCTCCCCTCTACTCTGGCTCTTTTGCGAATTCTTTCAACCAAATCTGTATCGGATACTTCTAATGAGAGAACTAGGGTTACTTCTGCTTTATTATGTTCTTCTAATAGTGAGTCAAAAGCTTCTGCTTGAGAAATAGTTCTTGGAAAGCCATCAAATATAAACCCTTTAACCTCTGGCCCTACTCTAGATATTTCACGAGAAATCATCTCTATAACCACAGAGTCATCTACAAAATTACCTCGGTCTATAAGAGCTTTTGCCATTATGCCAATATCTGTCCCTTTTACAATTTCTTTTCTTAGAAGTTCACCTGTAGAGATATGTTTAAGGTTAAACTTTTTTGTAAGCAAAAGAGATTGAGTACCCTTTCCTGCACCTGGGGGGCCAAAAATAATTAAATATTTCATCACTAATCACTAGATTGATCAAGAGTATATATGTCTTTGTACTGCCTTCCAAGTTGGTTGTAATCAAGGCCATACCCTACAATAAAATCATTTGGAATTTCTAATGCTATATAGTCTATTGGAAGTTCTTTCTTATAGGCATCTGGCTTTAGTAAAAGGGTGCAAATTTTTATTGCAGATGCCCCTCTCTTTTTAAGAATATTGTGTAATTCTACTACAGTATTGCCTGTGTCTACTATATCTTCTAGAATAATAACTTCTCTCCCTTGCACAGAGGAGCTTAACCCTAAGACCTCATTTACCTCTCCTGTTGTAGAGGTTCCACTATAAGAAGAGAGTTTAATAAAAGATATTTCGCACTGAAAATCAATATTTTTTAAGAGATCGGCAGTAAACATAAATGAACCATTGAGTACAGATAAAAATAGAGGCTTTTCCTTATCTTTGTAGTTATCATTGAGTTGCCGGGCCACTTCTGCAATGCTCTGCTGTATTTTCTCGCTTGGAATGAAAATACGAAATTTCTTATCGTGTAGTTTAATGTGATCCATTCTCAAAATATTTGTGGCAGCGAAATTAATCATTATTTTTGTCCTAAACCAATTTTGTAAATAAAAGCATGAATCCACAAATTAGTATTATAATGGGCAGCACGTCTGACTTACCAGTTATGAAGCAGGCCGCAGAATTTTTGAATGATATGGAAATACCATTTGAAATAAATGCCTTATCTGCCCATAGGGTACCCGAAGAGGTAGCATCTTTCGCAAAAGATGCTCATAAAAGAGGTATAAAAGTTATTATTGCTGGAGCAGGTGGCGCAGCTCATTTGCCAGGAGTTATTGCTGCTTTTACACCACTTCCAGTTATAGGAGTTCCTGTGAACTCTTCAAACTCAATGGATGGGTGGGATTCAGTTCTCTCTATTTTGCAGATGCCATCGGGCATACCAGTTGCTACAGTAGCCTTAGATAACTCAAAAAATGCAGCAATTTTAGCGTTGCAAATATTAGCTACTGGTAATGATTCATTGCTAGAGAAGGTTGTGAAATTTAAAGAGGAGTTGGCTTCAAAAATAGTAAAGGCAAATAACGAGTTAGCTAAAGTAAAATATCCATTTAAGGTAAATTAATATTCAGGAACAGTATAATGAGGCGGGGGAATGAGAAGAGAGAGAGTTTGGTTACTGCTATTTGCATGTGGCCAGTTATTGTTTTGCAATTTAGCCAATGGGCAGAGAGGTCTAGAAAGAGAGGCTAGTAAAAATGCTAGGTTAATATTAGAGAAAATAGTTAATTGTAACTCTTTAGAGGAGAGCTCTTCGCAAGAGTACTTTTCTGAATTACAACTTTATCTCACTACAATTGAGAGTAGAGGATTGTTGTTAAATGCAAAAGGAGTTGACCAGCTGGAGCTTTATGGGTTATTATCTTCATTTGAAGCCTCTTCTCTAAAAAGCTACCTTTTAAAGTATGGCCAAATTCTCTCCTTTGCAGAGCTATCACTTATTCCAGGGCTAGATAGAGAGAAATTTGAGTTGCTACGCCCTCTCTTAAGATTTTATAATGAGTACTATATAAATGAAGGACCAACTAAATTTCGCTCCTCTCTACTACTTAGATCTTCAACTATTTTAGAGAAAAAAGAGGGTTATAGGCCTATTCTTAAAGAGGAGTACCTAAAAAAACCTGAAAGTAGGTATTTAGGGAATCCCTTTTTACTATATGGGCAGTACCGTATAGATGCTCCTAAAAATGTATCGGCTACATTTACTATAGAGCAAGATGCTGGCGAGAAAGGGCTAGATTATATATCGTGGAATCTCTCTTTAAAAGAGAGAGGTATCTTAAATAATCTTATAATTGGCTCTTATACTGCTAGAAAAGGGCAAGGGTTAATTCTGTGGAATGGCTTCTCTATGAGTTCTTCTTGGAACCCATCAACTTCACTAATGAGAGATTATGGAATAACTCCCTACACATCTGCTCAAGAAGATAGAGCTTTTAAAGGAGTAGCTGCAACCATCTCTAGGGGGTCATTTACTTTAGATCTATTAACTTCATTTAAAGATTACGATGCCAGAGTAACTGAAAAGGGGTACACCTCTCTATTAACAACTGGTTTACATAACACTCCTTTAACCGTAAAGCGAAAAGGTACATTACATTCCAACATGGTAGCCACTTCAATAAGCTATAACAACAATTTCTTTAGCTCTGGAGTTATAGTTAGCGCCTCTTACAACTCTCTTCCTTATGCTGGAAGAGATAGTTCCTTAATTAAGATGGAGAGTAAAAGAGGAAGATTTAGAGGGAATGCAGGTGTTAACTGGAGATATATAACTAAAAAAGCCATGATTTCTGGTGAACTAGCATTTGATATGTGTGGGCATTGTGCTGCCATAACGGGAATATCGTTTCGCTTAAATTCTGGTAATGAGCTATCTATATTAGGGAAGTATTATAGTTCGCTTTTTGTCTCTCCGCTCTCTTACCTTTCTAAATTACCAGGAACGTCTAAGATTTTTACTCAGCTTTCGGGTAAATATTTATTATCTAAGAGTGTTCAATTATATAGTGCAGTTAGTTTGGCAAGTAAATATTCTAAGGTTGCAATTAAGTGCGATGTTTTAACTAAAAATGAGAATAAAAGTGAATTTAGATTAACTCTCTATAGAGATAGATTTAATTTAAGAGCAGATTACAGAAAACAGTTCTCAGAAAAACTACTCCTCCATTCGAGGGTAGATTGCTCTGCATGTAAAAGCAGAGGTTCACACTCTTTAGGATATTTAATTCAGCAAGAGTTTGTTGCACCTCTTTTAGATGAGAAGCTAAGGTTCTCTTGTCGCCTCTCTTACTTTAATGCTCCTTTTTGGGGGAATAGAATATATAGTTATGAGAGGGATGTTCTAAATCAGTTTCGTACAACCCTAATATATGGAGAGGGGTTAAGGTGGTACCTCAATATGAAGCTCTCTATCTCTGCTAAAATAGATAGTTGGTTAAAATACTCCTGTACATACTATAGAGATAGAGATAAAATAGGAGAGGGAACAGAAATGATCTCTGCCCCCTCTAAAAGTGAAATAAAAGTTCAATTTAGAGTTAAGTTCTAAATTGGTTTTATTTTTATTTGTTTACCAGGCATAATTTTAGATCTTTTATTAAATCCATTAAGATTCATTATCTGATTAAGGCTAACACCACTAAACTTTCTAGAGATATCCCAAAGGTTGTCTCCTCTTTTAATTGTGTACATAACATATCCTCCAGAGGTGGTTGTTTTAACATTTGAGCTACTAGATGCCGATGAGGGAGGGTTTGAGGTATATATAGTTAGTCTTTGACCTGGGCGAATAATAGTTCTAACCCCATTCCATGCTTGAATATCTCTTACTCTAACTCTATATTTTAATGCAATATGGCTTAAAGTTTCGCCACTTCTTACTCTATGAGTAACCGAGGTTCTTTTAGAGTTTCCAGAAGCCTTTGCCTCATTATATACTATAGGGTTAAAGAAGATGCTATCTTTATAGTTATAGACCTCTTTCTCTTTGTCTATAAATGCGTTTGTGTAGTAGAAAGGGAGTCTCAATATATTACCTTCTCTGTTTCCAGGTATTATCTCTCTTATATATTGCGGGTTAAAATCACTCAACTCCTCTTTTGAAATTCCCATAAGTTCAGATATTTGCCCAAAGTGAAGTGGTTTTTTAATAATAAAAGTATCTACATGGGCAGGCATCTCAATTGCCCTAGGAGTTATTCTGTGCTCTTTATAGTAGTTGAGTGTATAGAGAGCAGCTACAAAAGAGGGTACATAACCTCTAGTCTCTCTAGGTAAATATGGATATACATCCCAAAACTCTCTTGAGCCTGCTCTTCTAATTGCTTTGTTTACATTACCTGGGCCACAGTTATATGAGGCAATTGCTAGTAACCAGTCGCCAAAAATTCTATATGAGTCTTTCATATATTTAGCTGCCGCATGCCCAGATGCAATTGGGTCTAATCTCTCATCTATATAAGAGTCTATTTTTAAATCGTATTGGAGAGCTGTTCTATACATAAATTGCCACATCCCTTTTGCATTAGCCCTAGAGACAGCTTTAGGGTTAAGGGCCGATTCTATTATAGCCATAATTTTTAGCTCTTTAGGGAGCTCGTGCTGGTCTAAAATCTCTTCGAACTGAGGTAAGTAGTAGCTAGAGAGTCCAAGAATTAGGTCAATTTTATTTGGAATCCTTTGTGTATAGTAGATTATATGATTTTTAACAATATTATTATAGGGTAGAGGTATAAAAGAATTTATAGCCTTAAGCCGCTCTATAAATACAGAATCTGGTGTATCTGATGTGAGCATAGCGGTATCTAAGTCTATAATAGAGCCATCGTCTAATGTTAGATTGTTTTGAACATACCACATATTTAAAAGACTGTCTGTAGATTCTGGGTCAATAAAGTCTCCACTATCAAAAAAGCTAAGCCCGCCAGGGTTTATAGAATCGTTTATTGTTACAGTATCTATTATGGGGATTGCACTAAATTCTAACTCTAGCTTTAGTGAGTCAATTGTTTTCTGGAGCGTACTAATCTCTTGAGAGAGCTCTTTTTTAGTTGGATTTTTTTGAAAGATTTTTCTAAATATCTGCCCCTGGGCTATTGAAAACGAAAAAGTAAATAGGAGAGAGAGAGAAATTGATAATAAAATTCTTTTCATATTTGACAAATGTGGTTTTGGCGTTAAAAACTTAAATTGAGTTTGAACCCTACAGCAGGGTTCATGTTAACTGTATAACTGGGGTTAAGGGGTATAACTATGCCTGGAGCAAAAGAGGCCGAAAGATCGTCACTTACATCAAAATCTTGCAGATGAGCAAATACATTTGCATCTATAATATTAAGTACATATACAGCAATCCCTGCTAGTATTGAGTAGTCTCTGAATCTTCTGTATGTATCTTTATAGTACTTCATAGTCTCTGGGTTGAACTTCTCATATAACTCAGATTCAGGGTTGCTTGTTTCATAATACATCATCTTGTACCTTTTGAACTGACTGTTATTTGAAGAGATAAAGTAACCTGTAGCAATAAGCCCGCCATAAAATATTGGGATTTTCCAATAATCTCCATTGTAAACTTGCCCTAAACCTGGAAGCATTGCAGAGTAGAGAGATGCTCTCGCTGGGAGAATATCTTTTGGATATTTATAGTTAGACACCCCATCTAAAATAGAACTCCAATATGAGAGTGCTGCTCCCAGATACATAAGGTCTCGTGTAGATTTATATTTACTATCTTTAGTATCTAACCACTTTATGTTATTTCTATATCCAGCATAGGCAAACCCTCCAATAGAGCCATATACAACTGGAATTTTCCAATACTGTTTATTATATAATTGAGAAGAGCCTGGAAGTATAAAGGAGCCTCCCCACATACGGGTAATGTTCATGCTGTCTCTGCCTAGCAAACTATTGAAATATCTCTTAAGAGAGTATGGTTCTCTAGTAGAATCACTATATGTACTATCTGGGTCTTGGTTGGTTTGAGTTTGGTTTTGGTTTGAGCCAGGAGGCCCAACCTGTTTCATTTGACCAACAAATTGTGCATGAGCAACAGTACTAATTAGAAGTAACGCTAGAAGCGTTATGAACGAACGAGTTTTCATAACGAAAAGGCTACAAATTAGTTTTTTCAATAGCTTTCAGAAAGTTAATGACTTCATTATCGCCACTAAATCTTATGGTAATGGAGCCTGTTCCCTTTTTGTCATCTACTTTAAGACTTATATTATTATCAAAATATTTTCCTAGAAAATCTAATAGCTTGAAATAAGATTCATCTAACTCTTGAGTCTCTTCTTCCTCTTTCTTAGCTGGTGTAGGTTTTGTTGTTTTTCTTATAATCTCCTCTACTTTTCTTACAGAAAGATCTTTTTCAATTATTAAATTGCAAAGTTTAAGTTGTTTTTTGGGACTTTCAAGTGCCAATAAAGCCCTAGCGTGCCCCATTGTGATTTTTCTTGCTCTAATTGCGAGCTGAATCTCTGCAGGTAGCTTAAGTAGTCTTAAGTAATTAGTTACA
This sequence comes from Bacteroidales bacterium, assembly GCA_028708215.1. Lineage (GTDB taxonomy): Bacteria > Bacteroidota > Bacteroidia > Bacteroidales > UBA932 > Bact-08. Next base: position 3,017 of record JAQVZL010000032.1, on the reverse strand, counting down.
GTTGCTCTCTTTTTACCAACTCTTAGAGCCATTGCTTCCTGAGTAAGGTCGCACTCCTCTATAAGTCTTTGAAAGCTGAGTGCAACTTCAATAGAGTCTAAGTTTTCACGCTGTATATTCTCTACTATTGCCATCTCTAGCATTCCTTGATCGTCTGCTGTTCTTACATAAGCTGGTATATTTTCAAGGCCCGCAAGAGATGCAGCTCTAAAGCGCCTCTCTCCACTAATTATTTGATATTTATTGTTTTCGGCAATTCTAACGGTAATAGGTTGGATTAACCCCAATACTCTTATAGACTCTGCTAGCTCTTCTAGTAATTCATGGTCGAAACTGCTTCTTGGTTGAAATGGATTTGCCTCTATAAACTCAAGAGGTATCTCTAAGATTGAAGCAGGAGTTGCATCACCTATAGAGACTGCACGGTTTAGATTTAAATTATCTACATCCGAAATTAAGGCGCCCAATCCTCTACCTAAGGCCGATCTTTTCACGCTACTCATTGTTTGTTATTATCTCTTTTGCCAAGTTTAAATAATTATTTGCTCCAGTGCTCAAAGCATCGTGTAATATAACAGGCTTCCCGTGAGAAGGAGCCTCTGTTAATCTAACATTTCTTTGGATTACTGTTTTGAAAACCATCTCTGCGAAGTGCGACCTAACCTCATCTACAACAAGATTTGAGTGACGGGTTCTACTATCGAACATAGTGAGTAAAAAGCCTTCAATCTTAAGCTCTTTGTTTAATCTATTTTGAACAAGCTTAACTGTATTGAGAAGTTTACCTAACCCCTCAAGAGCAAAGTATTCACATTGAACAGGTATAAGTACAGAGTCTGCTGCAGAGAGGGAGTTTATTGTTATAATACCCAATGAAGGCGAGCAGTCTATAATTATGTAATCATAATCATCTTTTAGAGGAGTAAGTGCCTTTTTTAAAACAGCTTCACGCTCAGGAATGTTTAACATCTCAATCTCTGCTCCTACTAAATTAATATGAGATGGGGCAAGCTTAAGTCCCTCTATCTCTGTTTGGAGTAGTATCTCATTAATAGATTTACGCCCTATTAGCGTTTCATATAGAGTGAGTTTAGAGGTAGAATCTGGGTCGAAATTGAGCCCAGAGGTTGAATTAGCTTGAGGGTCGGCATCTACTAATAGGACTTTTTTCTCCATTACTGCCAGTGAGGCAGATAGGTTTATGGCTGTTGTAGTTTTACCCACTCCACCTTTTTGATTGGCTATTGCTATTATTTTTCCCATAATTTTATAAAAGATATTATCCCCATCGTTCATGCAAATTTACAAAAATCTTTCAATTATAAAGGATCAACATCGAAATGTATTTTCACTCCTTTCCCCTCTTTTTTCATTACAGCCTCTATACTCGCAAAAACTGTGCTCTTTATTGTTTGTGTATGTTGGTTACGGTTAAGTTTTATCCAAAGATGTAATATATGTTCGCCTTTAATCCAATCTATAGTAGGAGGGAATGGGCCATTAAAATTCTGGACACCCCATTGTGGCAAATAGTTGGTTAGTTTAAGGGCAAAATTATTTAATTTATGTTTATCTCTACTTTTTAAAACAATTTTTATTAATCTGGTAAAAGGAGGGTATTCAAACTCTTTTCGCTCTTTTATTTCTGGAATAAGAGTCTCTTCTCCTTTAAGAAAATTGTGATATATTCTATGGTTAGGTTGTGATGTTTGTATCATAATTTGGCCTTGGGTCTCTCTTCTTCCACCACGCCCAGCAAGTTGGATTAACATTTGCATAGCCTTCTCGGTTGCTCTAAAATCTTCTACAGCAAACATGCTATCGGCCTGAACTAAAATAATTAGAGTGAGGTTGGCAAAGTCAAACCCTTTACTAACCATTTGTGTTCCAACTAGAATGTCTGTTTTTCCTGTTGCAAAATTAGATAGAATTTTGTTCTCTGCAATTTTACTGGAGGTAGTCTCGGCATCTAAACGATCTACTGTTGCTTCTGGGAAAAAGTTCCCTATTTGCTCCTCTATCATCTCTGTTCCACACCCTTTCTCTTTGAGCCCAGGCTTGCCACATTTAGTGCAGATTGTGGTGAATCTTCTACTATATTCGCAATAGTGACACTTAAGACTTTCCCTCTGTTTATGGTAACTTAAAGAGACATTACAGTTTGTACAATTGGGAATATCTCCGCAGTATATGCATTGAACCATAGGGGAGTAAGACCTTCTATTCCTAAAAATGAGTACTTGTTCTTTTCTCTCTATTCTCTCTTTAATAGCATCTAATACTTTTTTAGAGAAGAGCCCCTCTATTGCTCCACGTTTCTTCTCTCTTATTGTATCAATAATCTCTACGGAACTCTCTTGAGCAAGAAAATATTTATTTTTAAGCTCTACAAGAGAGTATAAATTTGTATAACAGTTATAGATGCTTTCTAATGAAGGAGTGGCCGAGCCCAATACAACGCCAGCATTCCAAATTTTTGCCAACATTAATGCACTATCGCGTCCATTATATCTTGGCGCAGGTTCGTTCTGTTTATATGAGGAGTCATGCTCTTCATCTACAATTATAAGAGCTAAATTGGTAAAAGGTAAAAAGAGAGAAGACCTTAGCCCTAATACAACAAATGGACCCTTTTCTGTTCTTAACTTCTCCCTTATTTCTGCTCTAGAGGCAGGAGTTTGCCGAGAGTGAAAAACAAGTAGTTTTTCACCAAAATGTTTTTCAAATCTAGAGGTTAATTGGCGGCTCAGTGCAACCTCGGGCACCATAATGAGGGAGTTTTTTCCCTCAGAGATCATATTTAAAACAAGCTTAATATAAACCTCGGTCTTTCCAGAGCCCGTAACTCCCTTAAGAAGGGTGGGCTTATTATTTAAGAGGTTTGTTTTAATTTTTTGTAAAACAGCTTCTTGCTCTTGCGATAGGTTTTCAAAATTAGAATTAGAAAGAGACTCATCTGTAGCTTTTATCTTTCTCTTTTTTCTCTTCTTTGGCTGGCCATTGGTTCCAGATTTAGA
>JAQVZL010000031.1 GCA_028708215.1 Bacteroidales bacterium | reverse complement strand
TAACACAACCTTAACTGTTGTTGTTGAAATATTATACAAACGCTCATTCATAAAAAGTAGATTAGTCAAATATCTAAAATCTTGGAGTGCTCACATCCTCCAATTTTAAAATTTAATTTTCAAGCCTGCTAAATTTTCTGAATAGTTCATATTTGTGTTTTTTAGAGTTAATTTAAATATCTAAAGGTACTACATATTCTGGTTTTCTACGGCGAAATAGGAAGTTACCATTTCTCACAGATGCAAGTACATTTACTCTTTTACGAATTGCTTCAAAAGCTGTTTCTAACTCTTCCATAGTACCCCACTAAATTACCACCCTGCACCTCATTAATATTCAAATCTGCCATCAATTGCGGAAGAATGCCAGAAGGCATTAATTCTGAAAGAATTCCAACAAAAGTAACAGAAGACATTAAAAGCATAATTAACCAGGGAAAAATATCTTTCCCTCTAATGGTTCCATTTTTGTCGCTCATTTTAACTCTATTTTACACTGTTAAAAAACTATGACCTACTCTAGCAATATTTCTCAATTTAGCTATAAATTTATAAGCACGCAAACAGTTCCATTAATAAAGAAATCATATTATCTTTATAGATTATAAAAAAAAAGCTATGCTGCAATTCAAAGATATTATCAATGCCCAAACTGTATTAAAAAACATTGTAAAATTAACGCCTCTTGAACGAAGTAAATCTTTTTCAACTATGACTGAGGCCCATGTTTATCTGAAACTAGAAAATTTTCAGACTACTGGCTCCTTCAAGGTAAGAGGCGCCTATTATAAAATTAAAAATCTCACCCCAGAAGAAGCAGAGAAAGGTGTGCTCTGCGCTTCGGCTGGCAATCATGCTCAAGGAGTAGCTTATGCAGCCTCAAGCCTAGGTATAAAAAGCACTGTATTTATGCCCATATTTGCACCTCCTCTAAAGGTAATAGCCACACGTGCTTATGGCGCCAAAGTAGTACTTACAGGCGACACATTCGACGATGCATTTAATGCAGCTGCTGAATTTGGCAAGGAGTCTGGTGCAACTTTTATACATCCATTTGACGACCCTTATATTATTGCAGGACAAGGCACAATAGGGCTTGAAATATTTGAACAGCTACGTGAGGTAGAAGATGTGGTAGTACCAATTGGAGGTGGAGGGCTAATTGCTGGCATTACCATTGCGTTGAAAGAATTAAACCCTAACATACGTATAATAGGAGTAGAGGCACACGGTGCACAGTCTATGAAGGCTTCCATAGAAAAAGGAGAGCCGTTCACTCTAAACTCGGCTAACACTATTGCAGACGGTATTGCCGTTAAATCGCCAGGTAACCTCACATTTGAAATTACTCGTAAATTAGTAGATGAGCTAGTAGTTGTTAATGATGCCGAAATGGCTCGAACAGCATATATGATGCTACAACGCGCAAAAATTCTCACTGAGCCAGCAGGAGTGGCAGCAATGGCAGCAATACTTTATGGTAAATTCAATATAAAAGGCCGAAAAATAGTTCCAATAGTGAGCGGAGGTAATGCAAATATGTCTATTTTAGAACAAATCTTAGACAAAGGTGTAATGGACGAAGGGCTACGCGCTCGTATTCAAGTACTAATCCCAGATAGAGCCGGGAGATTAAAAGAGATAATCTCTATCCTAGATAAAATGAAAGCAAATATTCATGATATAGAGCATGAACGCTCAACCACAAGTGTGCCTGTTGGTTATGTACAGGTAACTATTACTTGTAACCTACAAGACACTAGCCAATTGTCAATTATATGCAAAGAGCTTAAAAAGAGACAGATGCAATATCAAGTATTAAGTTAAAGCAGAGAACCTATTTTAATAAAACTAAAAAACATATCTGTTTAATAATGATTTTTTGGAAAAACCACATTCCTGCCTTAACCTGGCTTGAGGCTTATAATTTTAAATTTTTGAGGAAAGATGCTCTTGCAGGTATAACACTGGCCGCCTATGCCATACCAGTTTCCCTAGCTTATGCCTCTCTTGCAGGGTTACCCCCTCAATATGGTATATATGGGTATCTACTAGGTGGATTTTTTTATGCTTTTTTTGGCAGCAGCAGGCAACTTGCCATAGGCCCTACTTCTGCAATATCTTTGATTATAGGGGTTACTATTGCAAATATGGCTCAAGGTGACCCTCAACGTTGGGCAGATATCGCCTCACTTACAGCACTTGTGTTTGCTGGAATGAGCTTATTAGCTTATTTTTTACGTTTGAGCGGCATAATCAACTTTATAAGCGACACTGTAATGCTTGGGTTTAAAGCTGGAGCAGCACTAGCTATTGCCACAACTCAGTTGCCAAAACTATTTGGCGTTCATGGTGGAGGTGAAAAGTTCTTTGAACGGTTGGCAATACTTACTCAACAATGGCCACAATACAATTACTATGTACTTGGTTTTGGAGTGGTTACTCTTATTTTGCTTTTCATGGGTGAAAAATATTTCCCTGGAAGGCCAGTAGCCATTCTACTGGTAATTGTCTCCATTTTGGTTATCTCATTTACACCTTTAGGAGATATGGGCTTCAGTACAGTGGGATCAATTCCTTCTGGCTTACCTCAATTTCACATACCTACTATATATGCTAAAGATATTGATGGTGTATTCAGGCTTGCTTTTGCCTGTTTTTTATTGGGTTATATTGAAAGCATCTCATCTGCAAAAACAATGGCCCAAAAAAACGGATACAAAATTAACTCTCAACAAGAGTTGCTTGCACTTGGAATTGCTAATCTAGCCACTGCTTTTGGCCAAAGTTATCCAGTAAGTGGGGGCTTATCACAAACTGCAGTTAATGATAAGGCTGGTGCAAAAACCCCCATATCACTAATATTTGCTTCAATAACTATTGGTGTTTCTCTAGTGCTGTTTGCTGGCTTGTTAAAAAAACTACCTAATGTGGTTTTGGCTTGTATTGTAATTGTGGCTATAAAAAGCTTAGTTAATGTAGAAGAGTTTGTTCATTTATGGAAAACAAATAAAACAGAGCTAGCTATTGCCCTCATTGCATTAATTGGAGTGCTTATTTTTGGCATCCTAGAGGGAGTTATGATAGCTTCCGTAGTTACTCTAGTACTGGTGGTAAAGGCGGTTTCAATCCCCCATATAGCTACTCTGGGGAGGATTCCGAATAGCCATCGCTACTCAGACGTTGAGCGAAACCCAGATAATATACTATTTCCACAGCTTCTACTATTCAGAGTAGAATCTTCAATCTACTACTTTAATACAGACTATATAGAAAACCATATCCTAACAAAAGTAAACTCTGCCAACAACTCACTAAAGACAGTTGTATGGGATTTAAGCACCTCACCAAATGTAGACAGAGCGGGTGCTAAAATGATTGGTCAACTTTATTTAGAAATAAAAGAGAAAGGAATTTTGCTGCGCATAGCGAATGCACGTGCCAATGTGCGAGATATACTTCGTAACGAAAAAATAGATCTATTAATTGGTGAAGTGAGCCGGCAGATATCTCTTAACGATATTGTAGACCAAGAGCTAAGTAAATAGAGCGAGCCACAATAAAACAACATTACAGTTAAAGTTTTTTTGTTTTGTCTGACTTTGCTACGGAATGGGCAGCCAAAGGAGCGGTAAGATAGATAAAAACTACTACCATAAATGCTTTTAACCACACAGTACCAGTATTAAAAAACAGACTTACACCTATTATAAGCAACAACAGTCCAAAGCTAGTTGCTTTGGTAGTAGCATGCATCCGGCTATAGAGATCGTTGAAGCGGATAAGCCCTATCGCAGCCACAAGTATAAATGCCGAACCCAAAAAAATTAACGTCAACAATACAATATCTATCATTATTTTTGCTTTAAATAAGTGGAGGTGGCAACTGTACCAATAAATGAGATAAGTGAAATAACAATTACTATATCAAAATAGATGGCATTGTTTATTACCACGCTATATACCAATATAAACCCCATGGTAATAGATGCAACTAAATCCAATGCAACTATCCTATCCCTTGCAGTTGGGCCCTTTACAATACGTATAAAAGCAAGTGCAAAAGCTACCAAAAGCATAGCAAAGGAGAAGGTCAAAATAATATTACAAAATTGATGTCCCATATTCTATTCGGTTATTCTCTTTATTTTATCTTGTATCTCTTTAAATTCCTTTAACATCTGCTCTTCTGTTTTTAAGTACAGAACATGTACCACCATGGTTTTTTTATCGTGAGAAATATCAATAGATATAGACCCTGGTGTCATAGAGAGTAAATTACTAAAAAGCAACATACCAAAATTAGATTTTAAGGTTAACGGCACCTGAATAAAACCCGGATTAATTTTTAAATTAGGAGTTAAAATATCATAGGCAATATATAAGTTAGCTTCAATCAACTTTGTTAAGTATAAAAGAATAAAAGCAACAATATAATAAAATTTAAAAATTAATTTCATTGCATATTTATATTTAAAACAGTGTTGATATAGATCTCGGGGTCAATAAGCTGATTAGCTGCCTCGGCAATAAATTGATATACAGATTGTGCAAACAAACCCAAAAAAACAGTACCAAGACCTAAAATAATAGAGGGTAAAAAATGTATAAAACTGAGTTTATTAGGGATCTTTAAAAGCACTCCTTTTGCAGAAAACTCCTTGGTTGGAGATTCCTTTAAAAAAGCTTCGTTCCATATTTTAACCATAGAATAAAGAGTTAGCATAGCAGTAAAAACTGCCACTGCCACTATAGCATAATGCTCACTTTCTGCTCCAGCTTTAAAAAGAATAAACTTAGCAAAGAAACCAGATAAGGGAGGTACTCCCGCCAAAGCAAAAGCAGGTATAATAAACAGCACCGCCAACAATGGGCTCTGCTTAATCAAGCCACCAATATCTTTAAGATAAAAGGTTCCCTTCAATTTATTTATCATACCAGCTATTAAGAAGGTATTCGTTTTGGCTACCATATTATGTATCATAAAAAAAATGGCTCCAGCTATAGCCAAAGGGGTAAAAATAGCCAATCCCATAATCATATAGCCTATTTGACTAATTATATGATAAGAGAGAATGCGTCTTATATCGTAATGTGCCGAGGCAGCCATGCCCCCAACTACCATAGTAAAGCCTGCTACCACTAATAATACGTTAAGCCAAAAGACCTGGTCTTGAATAAAAAAGAGAGTAAAAAACCGCATTAGGGCATACACTCCAACTTTTGTTAGTAAACCCGCAAAAAGGGCAGTGACAGTTATGTTTGGAGTGTGATATGAGGCAGGTAACCAAAAAAAGAGTGGGAAAACCGCAGCCTTTATCCCAAAAGCTATAAAAAACAGCGTTGTAGATGAGTTTATAAGTAAAGAGTGTTCGCTTGTTCGTAATATCTGTGCAAGATGTGCCATGTTTAACGTTCCAGTTTCACCATATAATAGGCCCAACCCTGCCAAAAACAGTAAAGAACCAATTAGGTTCAACGCCATATACTTGATACCCCCCTCTAACTGCTCTTTGGAATCTCCAATAACTATGAGCACAAACGAAGAGATTAAGATCACTTCGAACCAAACATAAAGATTAAATACATCTCCCGTTGTAAAAGCACCGTTAACCCCCATTATAAGAGCAAAGAAAAAAATATAAAACTTATTTGTTTTATGATTGCCCACCATAAACCCTATGGCATAAATAGAGATAGCAAAAACAATAAATGAAGTAACAATAAGCATAATAACGCTTAGATGATCTACAACTAAAGTTATACCCATAGGAGCCTCCCAACCTCCCACGTTTAAAGTCAATATACCCTGCTCATTCACTTGTATAAACAGAAAAAGTGAAATAGCTAGCAAAGAAGCACTGCCAAGCACACCAACAATTTGAGCTGCACGGCTAGATTTTATTACTACAAATACCAATATTAGTAGAAATGGAAATAATATGGGTAAAGCTACAGTTGCCATAAGACTAATTATCTGTTTTTTTAAGTTGATCCAAATCGTCTGTACCTGTAATTTCAAAAAACTTAAGTTTTAGCGCAAGTGCAAAAACCACTAAACCAAAGCTTATGACCACAGAGGTAAGCACAAAGGCCTGTGGAAGCGGATCTGCCATTTGACTGGCATTTTGAACTGAGCCATCTACAAAAGCAGGCTCTCCAGCAACAATGCCCGAAGCCAAAAAAACTATTAGATTAGTGGCATTACCTATGAATATAATTCCAATAATAAATTTTAAGATACTACGGCGTAAAACCATGTAAATCCCAGTAGTATAAAGCACTCCAACTAATAGAGCTAATAATATTTCCATTATTTACGATTTGTTAAGGTGAAAAAAAACATTAATGTAACCCCTATAACCGCCATAAAAACACCTATGTCAAATAACAGCGGAGAGCCCACATTAAGCTCGCCTAATATTCCCATGGGTATGGTCACCCAAACTCCTTCCATTAACATTTGTGATTTTAAAAGGCTAGGAGAAAAACTCAATAGCAAAAAAACTAAGCCCATTGCCACATACCCTCCGGGTTTAATTTTTAATTTCCTTTGAACTGGGCGCCTATCAAACGCAAAACTAGAAAACACAATAGCAAGAGCTGCCAAAAGCCCACCTATAAAACCACCACCTGGGTTGTTGTGCCCACGCAACAAAGCAACAAAGGCAAAAAATATCAATAAGCTCCTTACATAGGGGGTTGCCAACTGAAGAATAACTGAATTCATGCTTTTTTAGTTTTAAGTAAAATAAAAACACCCATAGCTGCAATAACAAGCACAGTAACCTCTCCCAAAGTGTCTAGTGCCCTAAAATCTACCAATATTACGTTAACCACATTTTTACCATGGGCCTTTACAAAACTGTTTTCCAACATTAAGTTAGAGATAGGCTCGCTAAGTTCTACGTGTAAAGCTTTAATTGCTAACACTGTCATTACACTACCAAAGAAAGCTGCAATAATCAAATCGCGTACTCTGGTTAGTTTAGAAGAGAGTGTAGAAAAATGTGGCATACGTTGTAATACCAAAACAAACATAACCACAATAAGCGTTTCTACTAATATTTGCGTAATTGCCAAATCAACAGCACTATAATAAAGGTATATCAAAGAAATTCCATACCCTGTAACCCCCATTGAAATTATGGTTGCAAGTCTAGATTTGGCTATGGCAGCATATAAGGCAGAGCAGGCAACAATGGCCACCAAGCCCGAAATATACAATGGAGTTAGACTAAATTGAATATCGAATACCCAGTTGCGAGTGACATAAACCTGGAACCAGAGTAAAACGGAAGCAAACAATACTACAGTTAATATATAGTAGCGATGATAACCATGCTGTAGCCGCTTTGTGTTACGCTCCGAAAAATTCAAAAACCCTTCTAGAGATTTGCTAAATATATCTGCAAACTTAATGGAAAATATATAGCTATTAATAGATCTCCACTTAACTAAGAACTGCTTTCTTTTATACACAATAATAAAAATTGCCATGCCCACCATTACTGTGAGCAAGCTTAGTAAAAAAACATCGTTGAAACCATGCCACAATTGAAGATCTATATCTATCATCTCTTTTCTAATTGTACTTATAGCTGGTTCAACCAAAGCATCACCTAAAACAGCAGGGGAAAGGCCTAGGAGTAAACTTAGCAATGTGAGTACACCAGGGCCCAATAAATATAGAAAACCCTTTTCGTTGGACTTCTTTGGGTAGTCTCCCTCCTTTCCTAAAAAAACTTTAACCATAAAGTACATAGAAACTGCTACCATAAGAATATTGCCACCAACGCCCAGAATTAAAACCAATGACGAAATGCCTGGCGATTGCATCTTAGCTTCATAAATAAGCTCCTTGCCCAGAAATCCAAGCGTGGGCGGTAGTCCCGCCATAGAGAGCAAAGCCAACACACTTATTACAAAAGTTATGGGCATATGTTTATAGAGCCCCCCAAGTTTAGACAACTCCCTTGTGCCTGTCTTTTTATCAATAAAACCAGCCACCATAAACAGTGCTGCCTTATAAAAAGCATGTACAAATAAAAACAAAATGGCTGCTTTTATAGAGAGGGTGGTATCAATACCAATAAGCAACACTAACATACCCAGCGAGCTTATGGTAGTATAAGCAAGTATAGCCTTAAGATCTGTTTGTGTGATAGAAAAATAGGCTCCCAAAAACATGGTTGTCACGCCCACAAGAGTAATAATATACGTCCATTCGTCTGTTCCACCAAGCACGGGACTAAGCAGTGCTAGCAAAAAGACACCTGCTTTAACCATTGTAGCAGAATGAAGATAGGCACTCACAGGAGTAGGAGCCTGCATGGCTCCTGGCAACCAAAAATGGAAAGGAAATTGTGCCGATTTTGTAAATGCTCCCGCCAATATAAGAAGTAGGCCAGGAACATATAATTTACTATTTTTAATACTTTGGGCATGCTGCAACCAATCTCCCACAGAGTAACTACCCACAACGCTACCAATCAACAAAACTCCTGTTAATAATAATAACCCCCCAAATGCAGTAACAAAAAGCGACTGGAATGCAGCCTTACGCGCCAACTCTTTTTTGTGAAAAAAAGCAATAAGTAAGAAAGAGAGAAAACTAGTGAGCTCCCAAAAAACAAAAAGCTGAATAAGATTTGCAGAGAGCACTAAGCCCAACATAGCACCACCAAAAAGAAAAAGATAAAAATAAAACTTATCTGTTCCCTCATAGCTTTTCATATAGGCCGAGGCATATAAAAACACCAAAGTGCCTATGCCTGTTATAAGTAAAGCAAAGACTAAGCTTAAACCATTTAAAGAAAACTCAAGATTCAGCCCTATCTGAGGTAACCACTCAATTACAGTCAATAACCCACTGCCATTTGTAGCATCAGATATTCTTGAAAAGAAGTAAACGAAAAAGAGAGCTTGAACAACTGCTAAAACTATACCTACATGCTTCTTAAGCCACCTAGGTATAACAAATATTCCTAAAGCAAATACTAAGTATACTAACAATATATATTGCATAGGTTATAAATAATTGGGTTAGGAGTGCAAATTTATTTCCAAACTTATAACAACTACTCCCTTTTCCTGAATTATAGTTTATTCAAACTTAATTACCTCTACCGGGCACTCCTCTGCTGCTTCTTTTATGCATTTTTCATTTTCATTGAAATCTGCACCCTCAATTACAGTAGCTTCACCTTCTACCACAAAAACTTTTGGGCAGATATCTTCGCAAACTCCACAGGCTATACAGCCCTCTTCTATCCAAACTTTTTCAATTGACATTTTACTTAAAATTTAATTAATAGAATTCATTCAAATACACAACAGATAAACAAAAGCTTTTGTTTTAAATGTTTTTTAGAAAGTTAATAGAGATAGTACTGTTTTGAGAGTCTCTTAAATGCCTCTATATCTTTGTGCCAATATTCTTTTATATCTTGAAACTTATGGCGTTTAGAGAAAAGAATTCTAATTTGGTCGCTACCACATACTTGATCGAACATCCTATATCTTTTTTCATTAGCATTGTCAAATACGGCTCTCTCTGGATAGAGATTCGCCATTGCCTCCATTACATAAAACTGAACATCTGTAAGTGCTACATTACTGTAATCCATTATATGAACCTGAACTCCCTGCATATCTGTTCCAGCACCAACTGAGTAGAATGGTTTCAGATGAATGGGCCTAAAAGTAATACCCGGCAAAGAGTATGAGTTTAGCTCCTGCGCTAACTCCTCTGCATTTAGCCACTCGGCAGCAAACATTTGAAAAGGAATTGTATATCCTACTCCTATAGATAGATAGCCTAGCTCCCCCAAAATACCAGAAATAGGATAAAAAGCACTAGTAGATGGATGAGGGATATGGGGAGAAGAGGGTACCCACTGTAGGCCAGTCTCTTCAAAGGTCATATCTCTGCTCCAGCCTTCCATGGCAACTACATGCAAATCGCATCTATTTTCAAGCATTCCCTCTTGGTTAAGCAGCATAGCAAGCTCTCCACAAGTTAATCCATAGATATATGGTATTTTGAATTGGCTCACAAAAGAGATAAATTCTTCTTCAACTAAATTTCCTTCTACTTTAATTCCTCCCAACGGGTTGGGTCTATCTAAAATTACAAACTCAATACCCTGCTCTGCTGCAGCCTCCATTGCCAACCCCATAGTACTAATATAGGTAAATGAACGGCTTCCAATATCTTGAATATCGTATACTAATACATCTATTCCTTGAAGCATCTCTGGAGTGGCTTTTCTAGTAGAGCCATATAGAGACAAAACGGGAATACCTGTCTTGGAATCAACTATATTCTGAACCTTATCTCCTGCATGAGCATCGCCTCTAACTCCATGCTCTGGACCAAACAAAGCAACTAAATTCACATTTGGTGCCTCGTAAAGAATGTCTATTGTAGATTTAAGAGAGTTGTCAAAGCCTGTTGGATTAGTAATTAAACCTACCCTCTTCCCTTCAAGAATCTTAAAATTATCCCTTTTCAATACCTCTATCCCAGGTAGTACCTGTTGAGCATATTCTTGTTGCCCACATCCTAAAACAGTAACCATACTAAAAAGCAACAATGCAATTGTCTTATAAAATTTCATCTCTTTTTCTATTAAAATATTAATATTTTTCTGGCAGTACATATTGAGTCCAATTAGCTTACAGCCTTCTCTTTTCTTCCAAATGAAGGGTCTACTTTTATAAATGCAGTAACAATAAATGTTACACCATAAGAGATCATAATCCAGTAGAAAAAGTGCTTATAACCCACTAGCTCTTGTAACCAACCCGCCATCATCCCTGGAATCATCATACCAAGAGCCATAAATGCTGTACAAATTGCATAGTGAGCAGTTTTGTGCTTTCCATCTGAAAAGTAGATCATATAAAGCATATAGGCAGTAAAGCCAAAACCATAACCAAACTGCTCAATAAAAACACTAAGGTTAATCAAGAAAAGGCTATCTGGCAAATAAACAGAGAGATATACAAAAGTAAAGCTTGGGAGAGCAATTGCAAGGGCCATAGGCCACAACCATTTTTTCAAACCACCTACAGATGCAACAATTCCACCAATAATACCACCTAAAGTAAGACCAATAATACCTACAGTACCATATACAATCCCAACCTGACCAGTTGTCAAACCCAAACCACCAACCTCGTTAGGGTCTAAAAGAAACGGAGTTACCATTTTAACCAGCTGAGCCTCAGAGAAGCGGAACAACAACATAAATGCTATTGCTGCCTTAATCTCTTTTTTCCTAAAGAAAGAGGCAAAAGTTTCAAAAAACTCTTTTACTATTGTAGAGGGAGTAACATCTTTGGCAGCCACATCTACAACAGGCTTAGGTAATATAAATTTATGATAAAGAGCCACAGCAATAAAAAAGCCTGCCATTATAAAGAAAGTAATAGACCAAGCAAATGTAATATTACCAGAGAGGCCACGGAAACCTGCAGTAGTAGATTCCGAAAGCTTAGGATCTACCTGAATAAGCAAAAAAGCAGGTTTATCCCAATTTTCCGAAGTAAATTCAATTCTCTCTCCATGAGCAAGAAAGATGCTTTTATCTCCCTTATCAAAAGAGGTGTTCAAAACAATTTTTTCTCCTGGCTCGGGTGCTTTTGTAAGCCTCACCTCTACAAGCTTAGAGCTCCCAGTTAGCTCGTGTGCTTCACTCCCAATATTCTCCTCTCCAAAGTTTCTCTTAATCCATTTACCAGCTGGCCCAGATATATTATTACTCCACCAAGACTCTTCAACTCCAGTGCTAGTAGCTACACTTTTAGAATACTCCTTTGGGATAAACCCATTTAGCATATTTTGCTCTACAGCAAACACTCTTAAAAGAGCAGCAGAATCTGTCGATATATTTCCTGTACCAATAACTATCTCTTTAGGATAAACATCAAAAGTAAACTCCTCAGTTGGATTATAGAGATAGGTGTTAATTAATGTACTATCTTCTGGAAGAAGCACTGTGGCAGCATACTCTGGACCAGCTTTAACCTCCAAATCTAAGGGTTGTAATCCAGTGGAGCTCTCAAGAGCACCCGCAACCATTATAAGCAACCCCTGCCCTGCAATTGTAGCAACTCTATAAAAAGTACTTCTAATACCAACATACATAGCCTGTTGATGGTTATCTAAAGCTAGCATATAGTACCCATCTGCAGCAATATCATGAGTTGCCGAACTAAAGGCTACAAGCCAGAAAACAGCTAAAGTAATCTGAAAAAAACTAGTAGTAGGTACAGTAAAAGCAATACCTGCAAGTCCAGCACCAACAAGCAGTTGCATTGTAACAACCCACCAACGTTTGGTTTTAAGTAAATCTACAAAGGGGCTCCAAAAGGGTTTAATTACCCATGGCAAATAGAGCCAACTGGTGTATAGTGCAATATCTGTATTTGATATACCAAGCCTTTTGTACATAATAACCGAAATGGTCATTACAGCAACATAAGGTAGCCCTTGCGCAAAATAGAGCGAAGGAATCCATGCCCAAGGCGATCTATTTTTATTACTCATAATATCTAAATTTAGTAACGTTTCTCTATAGATGCACCTACAAAGTAGTGAAGTAAAATATTGTTATAACTATAGCCTTTCTCACCCATAACAGCAGCACCAATTTGGCAAAGGCCTACTCCATGCCCCCAACCTGCACCTTTAAGTACAAATTTTATAGGAGTTCCATCTTGCCCAACCTCCTTTTCAACTACAAATGCCGAACTATAAAGATGAGAAGTAGAGAGAGATCTTCTAATTTCCAACTCCTTGCCAATTATACGGCTCTTTTTAGAGCCCACTATCTTAAGCCTAACAAGACGCCCAGAAGTACCTCTTTCAATAGGGATTAAATCTAAAATAGTACCATAATCTGTTCCTGTGCGCTCTTTTATAAGTTCAGAAAGTTCCTCTACAGAGTAACCCTGCTCCCATCTATAAAAATTGAGGGTCTCTTGGTCGTAATTATTTAAAACTTGAGATAAAATAACTTTATCTGTGGTATTACAGAAAGAGTCTGGAGAGGTCAAAATCCACTCACGTGCATTCTCTTCAATAGTAAGATCTGGCATTTCATTGCCTTGAGGCATATCTCTTTTTGCAACTAAATAGGGATACTTAATCTCTTCCCAGCAGTTTTGAAACTCCTCAAATACTCCTCCACAGCTTTTGGAATACCTAGCATCACAAATTTTATTTTCAAACATAAGAAGCTCTCCACGAGTCTCTTCTATAGCTTTTTTAACAATATTTGTAGAGGCTCTAGTTATTCCCTGATATCTTTGACAATGGTCATCTGCACAAATATCAAACTTAACATGATCTTCTCTATCATACCACCTAATAAGCTCATCTTCTGTCTCTCTCATAGCGCTATAAGCTACTGCCGAGTCTTCAATTTCTCTATTTTTCTCAATTTGAGCAAGAAGCCAAGAGCGAGAAATTACAGCATGTGCCTTAAGCAACTCCAAAGATGCTGTAGCACTCATTTCAGAAGAGATAACAGAGGTTAAATACTCCTCTACTCCCAAAACATTTACAGCAGTTAACTTATTATCCTCTACAATTATTTTAAGAGCACCTTTAAACACCTGGTTCTCTTTACGCTCCCAATGAAAATTTATTCCAATTGTAACTCCTTTTAACTCAAAAGAGGCCTCTTTCTCATTCAAAGGACTAAATTCTATAGTATCATAAAGCTCCCCGTTCCACAAGATTTTCCCCTCTCTATAAGAGACAATCTGCTCTCCCAAAATCTCCTTACCATTACACAGAAAAGGAGTTTTAAGAGTAAAGCCTATCTTAGGCTCAAACATTATACCTACACTAACTTTTGGCTCTTTCATCTTATACTAGAGTTTTAATTTTATTAATAATTTGTCTATTCTCCTCCTTTGAAATACAAATCTGGTCTAATATCTCTTTAATTAAAATATCATTTAGCTTATTAAAATCTTTTTCCAATGGAGTAATAAACACACCTCCAAGGTCTACAGAAGCAGGGCTCAATAAAATATTTGAGTGACCACTAGCAAAATAGTGAGATGGCCTATGTCTCTCTCTTACATACAAAAGAATAGTATATTGCCCATTATTATACCAGCAAAGAATATTTACCATTGGTTCAGGCTCTCCCTCTTTAACAGGTAAAACAGAAAAGACTTTCTCAAATAGCTGGTTTGCTAAATCAATCTCTTTTGATTCAATTGCAAACAAGCCATTAAAAACTGTTTTTACTGCCCACACACTAGTATGGTCTCTTTTAAAAATAGACTCCCTATCTAACACAGATATCTGCTGCTCCATAGGAAGAAACCCTCTATTTCCAGCTTGAAAATGAAAATGATCTGGAGCAGATGCACCACATTTAGGACCATTATAAAAGAGTGTGAAATCTTGTAACTCTTTAGCTAAAGAGAGCATTGCTCCCATCCTACCCCCAATAAGCTGATCTTTATGAGCGACCATAGGAATTGTTAAATGTTTAGGGAAAATTGGGAAAGGATTTATTAGAACAGTATAGGGGTTTTCTCTATCTTTTTCATAAACAAAATCTAACCCTCTCTGAACCTGAGGCCTGTTTTCGCTACATAAAAAACACCTCCTCTCCTTAATAGATTTCTTATCTACTTTTGCCGAGGAAGAGACTATTCTAGCAGGATTAAACTGAACTTTAAATGGGAACCCACCAACGCTAACCTCTTTAACAATTACGTTTTCCAATGCTTTATAATTATCCCTCGCCTGCTCCCAGGAGCTAAGCTGCTCCTTAAAAAAAGCAGCTAAATTCTCTGAATTCAATCTCATCTACTCTCTCTATTTATCTCTTTTGTTTAACGAAATTCTTGCCATTAGCTCCCAAGTACGAATTCTATCTTTATAGGTGTTGTGGTCGTTCATCTTTACAATGTCTAAAGAGGCATCGGAGTTATCTTCCCAACGGCGGCAATGATATAGGACATCATAAATTCTGCCTATTTGATACTCTCTAGAGATATTAAGCCCCAATGCATAATCTTCTCCATAACTAGTATTAGGTACTTTAACCTCTCTCAAAACAGGAGTATAAAAAGCTCTTGGAGCACCCAACCCATTTATTCTTAAGGCATTATTTCTTCCATTTTCTGGAGTCCACTCTTTATGATCTATTATACCTGGAGCAATCATCTCCATATCAAAATTGGTCATCATATATGTACCAACTACCATTGCACAGTTTTGAGCATAGAATGCATCTACTATTTTTTGGACTGTATTCTGGTCACTATAAACATCGTCACTATCTAATTGAATAGCAAACTTACCACATTTAGGATGGTGAGCACCAATATTCCAACAACCTCCTATTCCTAAATCTTTTCTTTCTGGAATAACATGAATAAGTCTTGGGTCCGATGCATATTTTTCAATAAGCTCATAAGTTCCATCTGTAGAGTGATTATCTACTATTATAAGGTTAAACTTAAACGAAGTCTTTTGAATAAGAACAGATTTTATAGCGTCTTCAATTGTCTTAATTCTATTGTATACAGGAATAATAACCGAAGCTTCTACCTCAAAATTTCCTTTATTAAACTCAATCTCTTTAAATTTAGGTTCAAGGTAGCCCCCTATCTTTTTTAAATGAGAAGTACAAACTTGCTCCATCTCTACTTGAACAGCACGGTTTTTAGGATCTACATAATCAAATATTTTCTCCCCAGATTTACGAGTATCTTGCTCAACCTCTGTATAGAGATATTCATTTATATGTACTAACTCTCCCTTTTGAGAAACTTTAAGACGTAAATCGTAAATTCCTGCATGTATGTAGTTACTATCCATAGATTCAGCAGCAGCTTTAAGAGCTTCTGAATTATAAAAAAGCAGAGATCCAAAATTAAAATCGTCTCTAAGACTTCCCTTCTGGTAACTAATAACAGGAGCTTGCTTTTTCACACCTTTAGCTATTTGAAAATGGTTTGCATATATCATTGCTGCAGAGGTATCTTGAGCAATTTTAACCATTCTCTCCAATGCAAATAAACCCAAAACCAAAGTAGATTCTTTAGTATAAATAAGGCTATATTTTTCTGTCGCAACAGTTGCTATTTTTTTTATAGTAGCGCTACTTTTTAACGAATCTATGTGAATTATCTCACAACCCTCTACAGAGCCTACACTTTTATCTGTTGCTAGAAGGTATATTTTATTTACCACACTAGCTTCTTTTAAACCATTAACTGTCTGTTCTATTTGAGCTTTATCTACATAAGGCACAAAGCAATTTACATATTTTTTCATATCATTCATCTTTTACTTTTAAACAGCTAAGATATTTAAACATGAGCAAACGAGCAATTAAACCGTTAAAAAACTACTTAATTAAGATAAAAAGTGTAAATTCGCCATTCGCAAAAAAGATGAAATGCACCGATACGACTACCTTATAGTGGGAAGTGGATTAGCCGGGCTCTATGCAGCCTTTAGGGCGTCTAGATATGGATCTGTAGCAATTATTACAAAAAGTAAAATTACAGAGAGTAATACCTTTTATGCCCAAGGGGGAATAGCTGCTGTCACCAATCCAGAAGATAAACCAGAGTTTCACTTTAACGATACTATTGTAGCGGGAAGAGACCTGTGCGACCACTCTGCGGTGAACATACTAGTAAATGAAGGACCACAGAGAATCAAAGAGCTAATAGAGGAGGGGATGGACTTTGATAAAAGTGATGGAGAGCTATCATTAGGGCTAGAAGGAGGCCACCATAAAAGGAGAGTACTTCATGCAGGAGGAGACATCACTGGTAGAAAGATGACTGAATTCATGATTACAAGAATTCAGACAAACAGTAATATAGCACTTTTCGAAAATCACCAAGCATTACAAATTGTCACAAATAATAATAGATGTATTGGGCTACGAGTATGGAATTTTAAAACTAGCAAAGAGGAGTTCTTCCAAGGGAAATACTCAATCTTGGCACTAGGTGGCACCTCGGCAATATACAATAGAACCACTAACCCTAAAACAACTGTTGGCCAAGGTGTTGCTATTTGTTACAATGCTGGATGCCCAGTAGCAGATATGGAGTTTATTCAATTCCATCCAACCACCCTCTATACAAAAGAGAACAGCTCATATCTAATAAGCGAAGCTGTTAGAGGAGAAGGAGCTTACCTAATTAATGAAAAAGGTGAGCGCTTTATGACTAAAATTCACCCCCTTGCAGAACTAGCTCCAAGAGATGTAGTGGCTAAAGCAATTTCTGCTCAAAAAAAGGTTTATCTATCTCTAAGTCACTTAGATCCAAAGCATATAGAAAAAAGGTTCCCTAATATTTTTAAAACTTGTAGTAGTTTGGGAATTGATATGAGAGATAAAATACCAGTTGCACCTGCTGCACACTATATGGTAGGTGGTGTTAAAACAGGCCTAAACGCAGAGACAGAAATTGACAATCTATATGTATGTGGTGAATTGGCATCTACTGGTATTATGGGGGCAAATAGGCTAGCATCAAACTCTCTTGCCGAGTGTCTTGTTTTTGGATATCGTGCTATTGAGCATACTGTTTGTAAAAAAGAGACTCCAAATTATAATAGAAATAACTCTCTTAGTCAAGACAAAACCTTCACTATAAAACCCATTTTCTACATAGATAACAATAACCAAAACTTTTATCTCTCTTCTAAAGACAAAATCTCTAAGTTAATGACAAACTATGCTGGAATAACTAGGAACAGAGAGGGCCTTGCTCAAGGATTGAAAGAATTGAACCAAATTGAGCAAGAACTGTATAGAGTAAAAGAGTGTTACTTAAATAAAGAAGATAACTTAAGTAAAGAGTATTATTTAAATGCAACTCAAGATCTAATAACTGTTGCACAACTTATAATTAAAGGAGCACTCTTCCGCAAGGAGAGCAGAGGAGGGCACTTTAGAGACGATTTTCCAACCGAAATAAAAAGAAGATTATACCACTCAATTCAACAAAAAGAGAAAGAGATAAAAAAAGAGATAATTATGTCTATAACCAATTTAACTAACAAGCTAATAGAGCTAGCAATAGAAGAAGATACAGGAGCAGGAGATATAACAACAAACTCACTCATTCCCATTGAATCAAAGGCTATTGCCACATTAACTGCAAAAGCAGACGGTGTTATTTCTGGAATAGAAGTAACAAAGAAAATCTTTGAATATTTCGATAAAGATATTCTCTTTGAGCCTGCTGTTTCAGAAGGAGATAGAGTAAAAAAAGGCGACCTTGTTTTAAAAATAACAGGCAGCTATAGAGCACTACTTACAGGGGAGCGCACAGCACTTAACATATTACAGAGAATGAGTGGCATAGCAACTGCTACTGCAACTTATGTTAAAGAGACAGAAGGCTATAAAGCCAAGATACTAGATACTCGTAAAACAGCTCCTGGAATGAGAGTACTAGATAAAATGGCTGTAGCTTCTGGTGGTGGCAAAAATCACCGAATTGGGCTTTACGATATGGCATTAATAAAAGATAATCATATAAAAATTGCTGGTGGAATATCTAAAGCAGTAGAGCAGGTAAGAAAGAGCGTAAACCCAGGAATTAAAATTGAAGTTGAAACCACCAACCTACAAGAGGTAAAAGAGGCCCTTGAGAGCAAGGCTCATATTATAATGTTAGACAACATGGACAACAAAACCATGCGAGAAGCTGTTATACTAATAGGTGACAAGGCAGAGACGGAGGCTTCTGGTAATATGACATTAGAAAGAGTGAGAGAGGTAGCCCAAACTGGAGTAGACTTTATTAGCGTAGGAGCTCTTACACATTCTGTTACTGCTCTTGATATTAGTATGAACATTTCAAACAGATAACTACTTAGTAGTTTAAAACAAAAGATATAATTGATGAAAAATAGCATTGTAGAAAAAAAAGATATTGTAAAAGAGATAAATAGACTTAAAAAAGAGAAAAAAGCAATTATTCTTGCACACTACTATGTAGACCCAGACGTACAAGATATTGCAGACTATATAGGTGACTCACTTGGGCTTTCTCAAATGGCAGGCAAAACCGATGCCCAAACCATTCTTTTTTGTGGAGTAAATTTTATGGCAGAGACAGCATCAATTATCTCTCCATCTAAAAAAGTACTTGTCCCAGATAATACTGCAGGGTGTTCTCTTGCAGAGAGCGTAGAACCAAAAGATATAATTGAGTGGAAGAAGAAGAACCCCAATGGAGTTGTTGTCTCGTATGTAAATACTACAGCCGAAATTAAGGCTCATACAGATATTTGCTGCACCTCTGCAAATGCGGCTAAAGTAATAATGAGCATACCAAGCAATAAAAAAATACTTTTCGGCCCAGATAAAAACCTAGGCAACTACATAAAATTAATTACAGAGAGAGATATTGACATTTGGGACGGAGACTGCGTTGTCCACAAAGATTTCTCAACTCAACTTGTAGAAAAAATGATTATAGAGCACCCCGAAGCAGACATACTCATTCATCCAGAGAGCAGTTGCTCACATGACCCATCAATATATGGAAGAGAAAATGCATATGTTCTCTCTACATCTGGTATGATAAAAAGAGCTGGAGACTCTACTGCAAATAGCTTTATTGTAGTTACTGAACCTGGAGTTATACACCAAATGGAACTAATGTACCCAAACAAACATTTTATACCTATAGATAGTACTAAAAAATGTTTTGAAATGAGGAAGGTCACTTTAGAGAAAGTACTTTGGTCACTACAAAACAACGCCTTTGAGGTTAAAGTTCCAGAAGAAATACGAGTAAAAGCATATCCTTCTATTCAAAGAATGCTAGAGATAATAGAATAAAGGGCTCATTTAGTCTCTTACCACTTATACATAACCATTAACTGAATACGGTTTGCATCTCCTTTAGTACTGTTCATGTTTTTTCTTGATCCATGAATATATGTACCTGCAATTGTCATATTTTTAACTCCTGTCCAAAACAGAGAAGCTGAATAATAATCTCCTGTGAAATACTCATTATAAGCATAGTAATCATCTTTATTTGCCAATCCTGCAGTTGAAACAGATGTAGATAGAAAGAGATTTTCATTTAAAGTAGCCTTAGCCCCAACAGATATACCATACATTTGAACAGACTGCTGAGCACTATTACTATTTGCAGGAACCAAATCTAAGTTCAAAAGTGATAGGTCATTAATATACCTTGCAACCCCCTTCCCATAAATTGCTTGTGAATAAAAAGAGATGTTTTTAGCTGCCCTCAAAGAACCACTTATCTGAGCTCCTAAACCTAACTCCTTCTCAATTGATTCACTATCTACAACAGCATAGCTCATAGACCTAACTACTCCAGCTAGTTTTATATGGCCCCCCTCCCCTTTATACTGTATATAGAGAGGAATATCTGGGAGTGTTTGATTGGTAGATATTACTCCAGGTTGAGTACTCATCTTTACAGAGGGGAGCTCTAATGAAATTCCAAGAGAGAAGTTGTTATCTAGATTCAACCTATATCCAATTAATGGAGTTCTAAAGAAAGTTCTTGAGTTAACACCCTGAATATCTACACTTGGTGCCAGCGCCAAAGGGTCATTCATAAAGCCCCAGGTTTGGCCCATAATAAAACCTTTAAACGATACATAGGCCTGCCTCAATCGCAAAGCATTTGAGGTTCCTCTAAAGTCTGTTTCAACATAAAATTCAATATCACCCAGAGCCTCTGTTTTTTGAATCACCTTCAATCTAATTCTGGTATGAGAAGGGTCCAAAACAAAACGAGACTTATTATTCCACCTGCTTGGAACAGACATAAGTGAATTTCTAAAGTCATTACTAGGAATGGAGCCATTAAAATCTACAGAGGTATTCAATTTAACAAATCCTCCAAAAGTGATAGAGGTATTCCCTTTTTCATAAAGAAAAGGAGATTGTATCTCTTGACCCATAATATGAACATTAAGAAATAGTATAGATATAATTGATATTAAAATTCTTTTTTTCATATTTTTTAACTTATATTTCTAATTCTCTAGTTTAACTCCTACAAAAGTAAAAGGATTCAATGTAAAAGCAATATATAATTGTCATTACATCTATTACAACAACAAAAGAGTATACAAACTAATTAAAACTATATCTCAACAATTTTGTTTACATAGTAAGATAACTCCTCTAAATAATGAGATAGAAACATTCAATTATAATTAATAAATAAAAAGAGAAATGAAAATAACAAAATTAACTGTTGGTGCTCTAGTAGTAACACTATTCATTTTCTCTTGTGGTATCCAAAGAGAAGGAAACAATGGAAGAGCAGGAAGGCTAGCTTTAAGAGACACATCTCAAGTTCAAGATTCACTTGAATATGAACTCATTATTTTCGATCCGGGTTTTGACTATTGGTTAAGCTCTAGATCATTTCAAAAAAACCAATATACCAACTCCTATTTACAGACAATTAACAACCTTTATGTAAATGAGTGGAACCGCCGCTACTCTATGGGAGATAGACGTATAGAAAGTTATATAGACTATAGTCCATTCAATGAGTATGACTTTGAACTTAATTACAAATTATTTATGTACTTTAAGTTTTTTGAAGAGAGATATAAAGTAAAGCTACTGCCAAATACGGGCAGATAGTAGGTGGGAAATTTTAGATCAAATAATTGATTTATTAAGAACAAAAAAAGCCGCCTTTTTTTAAGGCGACTTTTTTTTGTGGAGAATATCGGAGTCGAACCGATGACCCCTTGCTTGCAAAGCAAGTGCTCTAGCCAACTGAGCTAATCCCCCGTTTTTAAGTGAGCGCAAAGATAATAATATTTTAGAATCTTTACGATAAATTATTAAAAGAACTTAAAAGTAGTCCCGAGCGGAGTTGAACCGCTGACCCCTACATTATCAGTGTAGTGCTCTAACCAACTGAGCTACGGGACTGTTATAAAAAATTGACAGCATTTAAGAGTAACTATAGAGAAAAAAACTCGTCACAGGTCATTACAGCTCCAAAAAGGAGGTGTTCCAGCCACACCTTCCGGTACGGCTACCTTGTTACGACTTAGCCCTAGTTACCAGTTTTGCCCTAGGTCGCTCCTTGCGGTAACGAACTTCAGGCACCACCAGCT
>JAQVZL010000090.1 GCA_028708215.1 Bacteroidales bacterium | reverse complement strand
GATTGACTATTCTGCTTCATATATTCTTATTGGAGATAAGGCATTAAGAAACAGAGTAAAATTCAACTATGTTTATGATCTTGCTCAAGAGTGGGTAAATTATAAAAACCTCCCTTTTGTATTTGCCTGCTGGGCATCTAATAGAAAGCTAGATAAGGAGTTTCTATACAACTTTAATGATGCATTAAGGTTTGGAGTAGATAATATTGAAGCTGCTGTAAATACTATTCCTCATGAATTTGGGAATGACTATTCTTACAACTATTTAGTAAATAATATCTCTTACAACTTAACTCCTCAAAAAAGAGATGGCCTTTCTGAGTTTTGGAGTTTAGCATTAGAGGAACTTAAGTCTAAAGTCCGGTGGTTCGGCTAATTTTTCTCCGAAAGGAGATCCGCAGAAAAGTACTTACCAACAAAACGGATAGAATTATGCTCGAAATATTTTATAAAGATAAAGGACAATTAACAGTAACTTCAGAGATAGAAGCTCTTGAGACACTAGGGTACGACGATGTGCTTTGGATAGATTTAACTTCTCCTACAGGCGAAGAGAAAAGAGCTACAGAGGAGTTTTTAGATACTACTCTTCAAAGTAGAGCTCAAGCAGAAGAGATTGAGAGTTCTTCTAGATATTCTGAGTCTGAAACTGCTATTTTTATTAATACAGATTTTCTTATACCTGGTCCAGACGATTATTTAATGGAGGCGGTCTCTTTTATTTTGTGTGAAGGGATAATTGTCTCTATTAGACATGTGCCTCTTAAGAGTTTAACAGATATCCAGAGACGTCTTTTGGTGAACTATAGAACAATGCCCACTGGCTATCATATTCTGGTTAGAATTTTAGAAAATAGAGTGGATTTAGATGCAGATATGATAGAGCTTATGTCTAAAGAGATTGCTATGTTTAGTAAAAGAGTGGGGCATGGTGGGCAAATGGGAGAAGATTTTATACTAGACATTAATCAACTACAAGAGAACACTATGGTAGTAAGAGAAAATATTGTAGATAAGCAAAGAATGGTCTCTAATGTTCTCAAAAGTGATAAATTCCCACGTGATGTATATAATAAATTAGATGTTTTAGTTAGAGATATTAACTCTCTTATTAAGCATGTAAATTTTAGTTTTGAAAGACTGGAGTATTTACAAAACACTGTTCTAGGTCTTATTAATTTAGAGCAGAATAGAATAATGAAAATATTTACGTTTGTCTCTCTACTTTTTATGCCTCCAACTGTAATTACAGGTATATATGGAATGAATGTAAACCTCCCTATTATGGGAGGTATGGTAGATTTTGCCATTATAATGGTTATAATGATGTTCTCTGTTATTACTGTTACTATTCTTTTCCGCCGTAAAAGAATGCTTTAGTCTTTTTTTACAATAAATCTATTGTAAAGAGCAAGTGAAATCATACTTGCAACTCCAATTCCTGCAAAAATAAGCCACATTGTTTTAGGCTGGTTTAAGTTATCTACATATTTAACGTAGAGAGCAGATCCTAAGAAGCCACCTATGCTACTTCCTATAACTCCATATAAAAATGAGTAACCTAAGTAGAGTGCTTTTTTATCTGGTGGTGCAATTATGCCTATATATGAGATAAACTTTGGATGAGTTGTCATCTCTCCAAGGGTAAATACCATAATTCCAGTTATGAAAATCCAAGGTGTAGAAGAAATAGCAAGGATTCCTATACCTAATGTTCCTAGGCCCATTCCAGTAATCATGGTAGGTAGTGCAGGGGCTTTTTTAACTAAGTTAGAGACTATTAGTTGTAGAAGTATAATAACTCCAGCATTAATAACTGTCACATGTTCTACATCGAACTCCCACTGCGGGTTATTTACAAAAATAGATAAGAATGAATTTACAGACTCGTTCACAACAGTCATGTCTATGTAGTCATTTACATACCATAAAACTGTGCCAAACATCTGAAAATAGAGAATCCAAAATGCTGAGTAGAGAAAAATCATTAAAATAAAACGCCAATCTTTTAGCACAAGTACCATCTCTTTGAACACTTGTCCTAAGCTTTTATTGCTTTTTTCTCTCTTAGGTTCTTTGTAGATAAATAGATTAATAATTAATAGTAAAACACCAACAATAGCTGCCATGTAGAAAATGTAGCTATATGAATAACTTTTAAGAATTGGCACTAGAATAAGTGGAAAGAGGAAAGCTCCTAAATTTATAGACCAATAGAATATACCAAACCCTAAACCCGAGTTATCTTCATTTGTGCTTTTTGCAATTGTACCTGAGATAACTGGTTTGAAAAATCCAGCACCTAGAGCCATAATTATTAGTGAGCCAAAAACTAAAGCGTAGCTATTTGAGATACCTGTTAAAAAATATCCTGCTATCATACATATAAAAGCAAACGTGAGTACTTTTTTATAGCCATATCTATCTGCAATTGCCCCAGAGATAATTGGTAGAAAATAGAGTAAAGGGGGTATTGTGCCTAAGATGGCTCCTGTTTGCTCTTTACTGAAACCTAGCCCTCCGCTATCTACGCCAAGAATTAAAAACACCGAAAGTATAGACATTACACTGTAGTAGGAGCCTCTCTCTAAAAACTCCATAGTAATTACTGTCCAAAAAGTTTTAGGGAAAGATTTTATTCCACTTTTTTTATTCTCCATCTTAAATTAAGTCTAAATTAAGTTAATATCTCTTTTTAGGAAGTTCAAAGATAATTGGAATTTAAATAAATACAATTCCAAAAGAGATATTTTTTTTGTGAGATTGTAAAAAAAACACTACTTTTGGGCTCCCATTTTAGGGCTTATATATAATGTCTAACTACTAGTTAATTACGAATTTAGAAAAATGACAAAAGAAAACAAAACGGAGCTCGAACAAGAAGAGCAAAATGAAATCGTCAAAAAGATTGATGAAAGATTAGAATCATTCATTGAAGATGATGGTACACCTGCAGAAGGTTATACCAAGAAAAAAGTAAGTAATGTTTCCGTTCCATCAGATAAATTTGATTGGGATTCGTTTGAAACAGATTATGTGTACGAATCGGAAAAACAAGTAATTGAAGATCTTTACAGCGAAACTCTCTCTACAGTTATTGAGAATGAGGTTGTAGATGGTACAGTTACTGGTCTTAGTAAAAGAGAAGTTATTGTAAATATTGGTTACAAAAGCGAGGGTGTAATAAGTATTAACGAATTTCGTTATAACCCCGAGCTTGCTGTAGGCGATGTAGTTGAAGTTTATGTAGAGAATGCCGAGGACAGAAGAGGTCAACTCATTCTTTCACACAAAAAAGCAAGATCGCTTCGTTCTTGGGACAGAGTGAACGAGGCTTTTGACAAAGACGAGATTGTTAAAGGTTATATCAAGTGTAGAACTAAAGGAGGTATGATAGTAGATGTGTTTGGCATTGAAGCTTTCCTACCTGGCTCTCAGATTGATGTTAAACCTATCCGTGATTACGATATTTATGTTAACAAAACAATGGAGTTCAAGGTTGTTAAGATAAATCAGGAATTCCGTAATGTTGTTGTCTCTCATAAAGCACTTATAGAGGCTGAGTTAGAGGCACAAAAAGCAGATATTATTAGTAAATTAGAGAAGGGGCAAATATTAGAGGGTACTGTCAAAAATATTACCTCTTATGGTGTATTTGTAGACCTTGGTGGAGTAGATGGTTTAATTCATATTACAGACCTTTCTTGGGGTAGAATTAATCATCCAGAAGAGGTTGTACAATTAGACCAGAAGATAAATGTTGTGATTCTAGACTTTGACGATACTAAAAAACGTATTGCTCTAGGTCTTAAGCAGCTTAGTGCCCATCCTTGGGATTCTCTAGATACTAACCTTCAAGTAGGAGACCAGGTTAAAGGTAAGGTTGTTGTAATTGCAGATTACGGTGCATTTATTGAAATTCAACCGGGTGTTGAAGGGCTTATTCACGTTTCAGAAATGTCTTGGTCTTTGCATTTACGTAGTGCACAAGATTTCTTGAAAGTAGGAGACGAGGTAGATGCTGTTATTCTTACTTTAGATAGAGAAGAGAGAAAAATGTCACTTGGTATTAAGCAACTTAAGAGTGACCCTTGGACAGATATTAATGAAAAATACCCTGTTGGAACAAAATGTACAGCCACTGTTAGAAACTTTACCAACTTTGGAGTTTTTGTAGAGTTAGAAGAGGGAGTAGATGGTCTAGTTCATATTAGCGATCTCTCTTGGACTAAGAAAATTAAACATCCATCTGAATTTACTTCTGTTGGTGATCAATTAGAAGTTGTTGTACTTGAGGTAGATCAGGAGAACCGTCGTTTAAGTCTTGGTCACAAACAACTAGAAGAAAACCCTTGGGATGTATTTGAGACTATTTTCTCTAGTAACTCTGTACATGAAGGTACTATTACCAACATTGTAGAAAAAGGTGCAACAGTATCTCTTCCATATGGTTTAGAAGGTTATGTTAGCAATAAAAACCTTGTAAAAGAAGATGGTACTCAAGCTAAACTAGAAGAGAAGTTAGAATTTAAGGTTATTGAATTCAACAAAATTACCAAGAGAATTGTTTTATCACATACCAAGCTCTTTGAAGAACCGAAAAAAGAGGAGCCTAAAGAGAAAGGTTCACGTCAAGGTGACTCTACTCAAAAGGCTGTAAAGAAACTCAAGGCAAATCTAGAGAAAACTACTTTAGGTGATATAAGTGAGTTAGCTGCTCTTAAGAGCGAAATGGAAAACAATGAAACAGAGAAATAGTTTTTAATGAAGTTTTCGTTCACATCATTGGGTTGTGCTTCGGCTTTACCCACAGTGAATAGATTTCCAAGCGCTCATGTTCTTAATGTACATGAGCGTTTGTTTTTAATTGACTGCGGGGAGGGGTGTCAGATTCAACTTAGAAGGTATGGGTTTTCTTTTTTGAAAATCTCTGAGATATTTATTTCTCATATACATGGAGATCATATTTTTGGGCTCTGTGGCTTACTATCTACTATGTCTATGATTGGTAGAACAGCTCCTCTTTTTATTTATGCACCAGCCTCTTTTTCTGAACTTCTTAGCTCTTTTATGAAGTTTTTTGGGAACTCTTTTCAATATGAGATTGTTCATGTTATTGTTTCGGGAGATGAGCCAGAGATAATTTTAGAGACAAAAAAAAGTGAGGTTTTATCTTTCCCACTCAATCATAGAGTAGATTGTTATGGATATCTGTTTAGAGAGAAAGAGCCTATGAGAAATGTCTATAAACATTTGATAGAGCCTAATAAGTTAACTCTTTACGAGATTGCTCGCCTAAAGGAGGGGCAAGATGTTGTAAGAGAGAGTGGCCAAGTTCTTATAAATAATGAGTTTTCATATAAACCATATGTACCCCGTTCTTTTGCTTACTGTA
>JAQVZL010000089.1 GCA_028708215.1 Bacteroidales bacterium | reverse complement strand
AAAGCCCCCACATTCCTTAATTGGCTCTTGTTCACTTAAACTAACTCACCAATTTTTTGTAGCAATTCACCATTGGTTTTGCCCGTTTCACCCCCTTCTCACTTACAAAAAGCATATATGATGTATAAGTTTGCCCATTATTTATTCAGTAATAATTGGTATGTACTTAAATTCATTAAAAAAGCTTATTCTGGTTTGCTTGTGCACCGGAATAATTATGCAAGCAAAAGCACAATCTAAAACAGGTAACTCTCAAGAGATGAGACTTACACTAGAGGCTGCAAAAATTCATGCTTTAGAGCATAACAAAACTGCAGCAAATGCTAAACTAGAGGTTAGAGAAGCTCAAGAACAGCTTAAAGAAATTGTAGCACAAGGCCTCCCGCAAATAAATGCAACAATAGACTACGCCAACTTCTTTGGAGCAAAAGCATCTGTAGAGGCATTCCAAGGGATGGAAATAGAATTCCCTCACACCAGTAATCTTGTGATTGGCCTAACTCAGCTAATCTATAGCCGTACTCATCAATTAGGAGTGCAATCTGCCAAGCTTTATCAAGAGACAATGGAAACAACTCGCAATAAAACAGAGCTAGAGATAAAAGCACAGGTTACAAACATATATCTTCTAAGCTTAGTATCAATGGAGTCACAAGAGATTCTTCGCTCCAATATAGAAAACATTAAAAGGTTAAAAGAGAAGACTAATGCATTAGCTCAAGCTGGTTTTGCAGAAGAGGTAGATTACGACAGGCTCTCCGTCCAAGAAGCAATGCTTAAAGATGCAGCAAGAGCAGCAGAAAGGCAAACAGAGCTAACTCTAAATATGCTTCGTTTAGAAATGGGGCTCTCTTGGGATGTTCCAATTACTCTTACAGACAACTTCATAACTATTATAGGATACTCTAATTTTTCTAAAACTCTTGCAAAAGATCTTGACATGGAAGAAAATTACGACTATCGCCAAATGAATCTACAAGCAAAATTAACCGAGCAGCAAATCAAAATAGCAAAATCGGCCTATATACCTACCCTTGCGGGGTTCTATAACTATACCGAAAAACTTCTTAAACCAGAGTTCGACCTTACTCCCAACCATGTTATTGGGCTAAACCTACAAATTCCTATTTTTTCTAGCGGAGTAACAAAATCTAAAGTAAGACAAGCAAAAACTAGATACCAAATAGTAGAGAACCAATTGGATTTGCTAACTCAAAAGCTAGAAATTCAAGAAAAGCAGTTGAAGTTTAACTTAAACAACTCTCTTGAACAGTACAATAGCCAGAGTGAAAATTTAAAAGTTTCCCAAAGAGTTTACAATAACGTAAATAATAAATTTGAACAAGGTATGGTCTCTAGTATAGACCTAGTTACTGCAAACAACAGCTATTTACAAGCTCAAAACAGTTATATAGCTTCTCTGTTACAACTCACACAAGCACATATGGAGCTAGAGAAATTATATAATTCTCTTTAGATAAAAAAAAATGAAAAAAGATAATATTACAAAAAATGAAAAAAACAGTAAGAAAAATAGTCCCAATAGTTGCAATTGCTACAATTCTATTCAGCTACGGCTGCTCTGGCAATAAAAACAAAGATATTGCTACAGAAAAAACAACCTCGGAACCTATAAAAACAGTAAAGTTAGAATTTAAAGATATAGCAAGAGAGATTGAATATACAGCACATTTACAAGCATATAAAGAGGTATATTTAGCTCCTGCTGCCCCAGGCAGAATAGAAAAAATTTATGTTAACGCAGGAGATAACGTAAAAGAAGGCGATGTAATTGCTCAGATGGATAAGACCCAACTGCACCAAGCTACACTGCAATTGCAAAGAGTAGAAGAAGATTACCACCGCCTAGATACTCTTAAAAAAGTTGGAAGTATAGCAAAACAACAATTCGATCAAATTTACACACAATACCAAGTAGCTAAATCTAATGTAGAGTTTTTAGCAGAAAATACAAAGTTATTGGCCCCTTTCGCTGGCACGGTCTCTAATAAATATTTCGAAAATGGAGAGATGTTCTCTGGTGCTCCAAACACTCAGGCAGGTAAAGCAGCTATAGTCTCTATTATACAAAGCAACAGACTTAAAGTATATGTAAACGTGTCTGAGAGTTATTACAGAGAGATAAAGAGTGGGATGAAAGCTCAAATTAGCACCAGTCTCTATGCAAATGAGATTTTTGAAGGTACAATCACAAATAAATATCCAGAGATAGACCCTGCTACTCGCACTTTTAAAGTAGAGATAGTTGTCCCTAATAACAGCCTTAAGTTAAGTCCAGGGATGTTTGCGAAAGCAAAAATGGTTCTAGAACAAGCAAACGCATTTGTAGTACCAGCCTATGCTGTACTAAAGCTACAGGGCTCCAATGAACGTTATATTTTTATAGACAATAACGGTATAGCACGTAGGGTTGTAGTAGAGATGGGAGAGAGATTCGACGATATGATTGAGATTATTTCAGACAAAATAAAAGAGGGAGATATGCTCATTTATGCGGGCCACTCAAGACTATCAAATGGTGCCACTGTTAATATAGTGCAGTAATAATCTTATAAAATAGTTCTAAAGAAAACAATATGAGTATTTTTAAAACATCTGTAAACAAACCAATTACTACCCTCATGATAGTTGCGGGAATAATAGTAATG
This sequence comes from Bacteroidales bacterium, assembly GCA_028708215.1. Classification (GTDB taxonomy): domain Bacteria; phylum Bacteroidota; class Bacteroidia; order Bacteroidales; family UBA932; genus Bact-08. Next base: position 2,873 of record JAQVZL010000089.1, on the reverse strand, counting down.
GGTATATTTTCACTCATGAATATGCCGGTAGACCTTCTCCCAGAGATGGACCCTCCGTATATTTCAGTTATAACAAAATATCCTGGAGCGAGTGCAGCAGATATAGAGACTAATATAACTAGGCATCTAGAAGATGCATTTAATACAGTAGATAATTTAAAAGATATAACATCTGTCTCTAAAGATAATCTCTCTGTAGTTAGTATGGAGTTCGATTGGGGTAGCGACCTTAACGAAGCCTCCAACGATATTCGCGAAAGCATAGATTTAATCTATAATATGTTGCCAGACGATTTAGAGAGGCCCACCATATTTAAATTTAATGTAAGTATGATGCCTATTCTCTTCTATGCAATTACTGCAGATGAGAGCTACCCTGGTCTCTACAAAATCTTAGATGAAAGAATTGTAAATCCACTAAACCGTATAGAGGGAGTTGGTTCTGTAGATCTAATTGGTGCTCCAAAAAGAAAAGTATATGTAGATGCCGACCCTTACAAACTAAATGCATTTAACATAACTCTAGAGCAACTCACACAAGTAGTTCAAGGAGAAAACCTTAACATGCCATCTGGTAAAGTTGAGATGGGTAAAATGAATTATCAGTTAAGAGTTCGAGGAGAGCTAGAAGAGAGTGAAGAGCTTAATAATTTAGTAGTTGGCCATCACAATGGAGCTTCTATCTTTTTAAAAGATGTAGCTGTTATAAGAGACACTATCCAAGATCTCTCTTTAGAAGAGAAGATAAACGGGAAACAAGGTATGCGTCTTTTTGTTATGAAACAATCTGGAGCAAATACCGTAAAAATTGCAAAAAATGTTAGAGAAGCACTAATAGAATTAGAGAAAGATTTACCAGCCGATATAGAAATATTAGAACTATCAGACACCTCTGAGTTTATTAACAACTCTATAAGTAACCTGTCTCAAACAATGTTTTGGGCTCTCTTCTTTGTAATATTGGTGGTTCTCTTTTTCTTAGGTAGATGGAGAGCTACAGTAATTATTGCGATTACCATACCCGTTTCGCTTATAATCTCATTTATATACCTATATATTACGGGAGGCTCTATAAACATTATCTCACTAGCCTCTATCTCAATTGCCTTAGGTATGGTAGTAGACGATGCTATTGTAGTATTAGAGAATATTACCAGACACATAGAAAGAGGAACAAGCCCAAGAGAGGCAGCCATATATGGGACTAACGAGGTTTGGCTCTCTGTAATAGTTACAACGCTAGTTGTTGTAGCTGTATTCTTCCCTCTTACCCTAGTTGGTGGAATGACAGGAGTAATGTTTAATCAAATTGGATGGATTGTCACTATAACAGTAGTAGTCTCTACTACGGCTGCACTTAGTCTTACTCCAATGCTGGCTTCGCAAATGTTGCGTATGAAGAGCAAGACCGAGCTTAAAAAAGAGCAGAAAAAACGCTATAGCTATTCAAAAACTATTGAGCCATTCTTAGATTGGTTAGATGATTTTTATGAAAAGACTCTTAGAGTTGCATTGGTAAATAAAAAGAAAATCTTGACCTTTTCTTTGATCTTCTTTATAGGGACTCTGTTTTTAACAAAGTTTATTGGAATGGACTTTATGCCTGAAACAGACCAAGGTCAACTATCGGCAGCTATTGAGCTCACCAACGGGCTACGTGTAGACGAGACTATAATTACCACTCGCAAAATTGAGCAGATAATTAAAGAGAAATATCCAGAGATAGAGCTAATTTCTACCTCCTCTGGCGCCGAAGACGAGGGCGGAATATCTTCTATCTTCTCTACAGCAGGCTCTAACTACATTAATATAACTATGCGTCTATCTAAAGCATCGGCTCGTAGCCGTTCCGTTTGGGATATAGCAAACGCACTTAGAGACAACCTTAATGAGATTCCAGAGATAGCAGAGGCTACTGTAAACTCGGGTAGTGGAATGAACGGCGCAAGCAGCGTAGATTTAGAAATTTATGGCTACGACATAAACACTACTACTACTCTGGCCCATGAGTTTAAAGAGAAAATATCTGCCATAAAAGGGGCCAAAGACGTTGTAATTAGCAGACAAAACGAGAAGGCCGAACTTCAACTCATTTTAGATAAAGAGAAACTGGCAGAAAATGGGCTAAATACAGCAATGGTAGCCTCGGCAATTCGTAATAGAGTAACAGGAGTTACTGCTTCTAAGTTAAGAGAAGAGGGAGATGAGTACGACATTGTAGTACGGTTTGCCAAAGAGCATAGAAGCGATTTAGAGTCTATTGAGTCTTTTGTAATTACTAACCCAATGGGGCAGAAGGTTATTTTAGGTGAAATAGGCGAGATTAAAGAGTTCTTTAGCCCACCTAATATAGAGAGAAAAAGCCGCGAGAGAGTAGTTACAGTAAGTGCAGTCCCTTCTGGAATTTCATTAGGAGATTTAGCTCAAGAGATTAACAAAATAGTAGATCAAACAGAAGTACCTAAAGGGCTTATGCTATCTATTGGAGGAGATTACGAAGAGATGATAGACTCATTTATGGATCTAGGGCTTCTTCTACTTATAAGTGTAATCTTGGTATTTCTTGTAATGGCATCTCAATTTGAATCGTTTATTATTCCATTCATTTTAATGTTCTCTATTCCATTTTCCTTTACTGGAGTAATTCTAGCCCTACTTGTTACCAATACAACTCTAAGTGTAATTGCAGGTATTGGAGCTGTACTCCTTATTGGTATAGTTGTTAAAAATGGAATTGTGCTTGTAGACTATATAAACCTATTAAGAGACAGAGGAACAGCCCTTAACGAGGCTATTGCAACAGCTTGTAGAACTCGTCTAAGACCAGTGCTTATGACTGCCTTTACTACCGTTTTAGCTATGGTACCAATGGC
>JAQVZL010000030.1 GCA_028708215.1 Bacteroidales bacterium | reverse complement strand
AGTACGTAGAAAAAGAATAGAGAAGTTGGGAGAGAGAGCTATTTTAGAAAAATTAATGCCTAGGGCCTCTTCTTCTAGAGGGTGGATTAAATTATCTATTCTTAGTATAGCCTTTTTCTTTTTTGTTGTTGGGTTGGCTAGGCCTCAGTTAGGTGCTAGAATAAAAGAGGTAGAGGGAGCTGGAATAGAGATAATGATTGCTCTAGATGTTTCGAACTCAATGTTGGCAGAAGACTATTCTCCTAATCGTCTTGAAAGAGCCAAGCTTGCTATATCTCGTTTAACAGATAAGCTTCGCCAAGATAGAGTTGGTCTTATAGTATTTGCAGGGCAGGCATTTGTTCAGTTACCTATAACTACAGATTATGTCTCTGCAAAAATGTTTCTTAACTCTATTAACACAAACTCTGTACCCGTACAGGGGACATCTCTTTCCCAAGCTATTAATCTCTCACTAAAGAGTTTTAGTAGTGAGAGCAGCAACTCTAGTAAGGCTATTATTCTAATAACAGATGGAGAAGACCATGAAGACGACCCTATTGCTGCAGCAAAAACAGCAGCAGAGTTGGGTGCTGTTATATATACAATAGGGATAGGCTCACAAGAGGGCAAACCAATACCTATGCCAAATGGAGAGCTCTTAAAAGATAAGGAGGGCAATATTGTTGTAACTCGTTTAGATGAAGAGACTTTATTGCAGGTAGCTCAAGCTGGAAAGGGTAAATATATAAGAGCGGGGAATAGCGATTTTGGATTAGAGGCAATTGTAGGTCATATAAGAGATATGGATAAACAGAGTTTTAGTTCTGTTGTTTTTGAAGATTTCAATGAGCAGTATATGTATTTTTTTGCCATTGCTCTCTTCTTCTTTATTTTGGAGTTTCTTATAACAGAGAGGAAGGGTAGAGTTTTTTTTAAATAAGCTAAAGGAGTGTTATATATGATTAAGCGATATTTATTTTTGGTATTTATGTTTTGTGCGGTAGTAGCTGCTGCTCAACCCGAAAGAGAAGAGGTGAGATCTGGAAATCGTGCTTTTTCTAAAGGAGACATAGATAAGGCAGAGTTGGAATATAGGAGGGCCTTAGAAAATAACCCCACCTCTGTTTTTGGGAGATATAATCTTGGAAACGCTTTGCATAAAAAGGGGAATAGCCAAGAGGCTCAAAAGGTAGTTTCAGACCTTGTAGACTCTTTAGATAATCTAAGTTTTGGGTCTAAAGTATTTCACAATCTTGGGAATTATGCTTTAGATCAAAAAAAATATTCAGAGGCAGTTGAGTTCTATAAAAACTCATTACGTGCAAACCCTTCTGATTTAGAGACTAAAAGTAATTTAGCCTACGCCCAGGCTATGCTTAAAAATGAGCAGAACAAAGATAACCAAGACAATAAAGAGAATCAAGATAACCAAGACAGCCAAGACAGCCAAGACAACCAAGACAATCAAGACAATCAAGACAATCAAGACAACCAAGATAACCAAGACAACCAAGAGAAAAAAGAGAATCAGCCCCCTCCTAAGATAACTCCTCAAACTGCTCAGCAGATGTTGCAGGCAATTCAAAACAAAGAGAAGGAGACTCAAGAAAAAGTTAAAAAAGAGAAGGCGAAAGTTCTTAAGAGTAAACAAAAAGAGAAAAATTGGTAATTTTAGAGGATATGAGATATATAGAGCGTTTTGCAAAAAAAGTCCATTTTAAGAGAGTTGTTCTTTTTACTCTCTTTTTTGCAGTTGCCTCTGTTGCAGTTGCCCAAACAACCTTCACTGCTCAGGCACCACGGGTTGTAGAGGTTGGAGAGACTTTTCGTTTGGTATTTACCTCGAATGGAGAGCCATCTTCTTTTAACCCTCCTTCAATTACTGGCCTAGATGTATTGGCCGGTCCTACCTCTTCTACAATGAGTAGTACAAAAATTATAAATGGGAAGAGAACAGAAAGTTTTCAGGTAAGTTACACCTATATACTTCAAGCCAACAAAGAGGGTAAGTACAAAATTCCCTCGGCATCTGTGGTAATTGATGGTAAGAACTACTCCTCTTCTGTAGTGAATATAGAGGTGGTTAAAACAGATAGTGATAAATCAAAAGAGTCAAATGAAAAGGGTAGTGCTACAGTAACTAATCAAGATATTTTTATGAAAATATCTATAAGCAAAGGAAGGGTAGTTACAGGAGAGCACTTTATTGCAACCATAAAGTTATATACCAGAGTGCCTGTAGCAGGTTTTGAAGATGTAAGATTTCCCTCTTTTAATGGTTTTTGGAGCCAAGAGATTGAGACTCCTCAAAATATTGATTTTATAAGAGAAAATGTTAACGGGCAAATTTATAATTCGGCCCTTCTTAAAAAATATCTTCTACTTCCGCAGCAAAGTGGTTCTATTACTATAGATGCTGCCGAGTTGGTGTGTCAGGTTCAGATTCGGGCTAATAATTCGGCTTCGCGCAGTATATTTGACGATTTTTTTGACTCATATCAAACTTTACGTAAGCGTGTCTATTCTTCTCCAGTAACTGTTAAGGTAGACCCACTTCCCTCTGGAGCGCCCTCCTCTTTTAATGGGGCAGTTGGGACTTTTAAGATGAGTGGAAAGCTCTCTAAAGATAGTGTAAATGCAAATGAGGCTCTTTCTCTTATAATTGATATACATGGTGCGGGAAATATAAATTTGATAGAGGCTCCTAAACCAGAAATTCCAGCTTCATTTGAACTTTACGACACTAAAATAACAGATAGTTCTAATAAGGGTGCTGGGGGTGCTTCTGGCAGTAAAAAATTTGAGTATCCTTTAATTGCAAGAGCTCCAGGAGAGTATTCTATTTTACCTGTTCTCTTTACTTACTACGATATTGCTAAAAAGGAGTATGTAACACTCTCTACTAATGAGTTTAAAATTAAAGTGGGTGATGCTACGGGAGTTAATAGCTCTTCTAGTGGTTTGCCATTGGGGGTAAACCAGCAAGCTGTAAGAAGTATAGCAGACGATATTAGATATATTCATTCTGGGCGTCCTTTGTTTAAAAGAGGTAATGTTTTCTTGTTTGGCTCTCAAATCTACTTTGTTATTTTAGCGCTTATCTTCGTTTTCTATTTGCTTTTAGAGAAATTCCTCTCTAAGAGAGTTCAAAGAAACAGAGATGTTGCAGGGGTTAGAAGTAGGAAGGCTAATAAAATTGCAAGAGTTCGTCTTAAGAGCGCAGGACAACTCTTAAATGAGGGGTTATATTCGGCCTTTTATGAGGAGTTGCATAGAGCTGTATTGGGGTATATTTCAGACAAACTTAATCTTTCACTTTCAGATCTCTCTAGAGATAAAATAGAGGAGTTGCTTATTTCTAGAGGAGTTAAAGAAGAGAATATTGCTCAGTTACTATCTCTCATTGAGCAGTGTGAGTATGCAAGATATGCTCCCGATTTGGGAGGAGATAATATGGATAAAAATTATTCAAAAGCATTGGATTTAATCTCTTCAATGGAGTTGTAAGGTTATTTAGAATAGCATTATCAAAAGTTAATAAGTTATGTGCAGTAAAATTAATAAACAGATAGTTGTTTTTACGATAGGTCTCTTTTTACTCTTTTCGCCCACTGTTTTAATGGGTCAAGATAATGTGGAAGTAAGAGGCGAAAAAGAGAGGTGGAGTAGTGCTAATTCACTTTATGCTCAAGGCAATTATAGTGGAGCTCTTGATGAGTATCTACTACTTGAAAAGCAAGGGTATATCTCTTGGCCTCTCTATTATAATATTGCAAATAGTTATTTTAAAACTCAAAATTATGGACGATCAATTCTCTACTACCAGAGAGCTCTTAAGTTAAATCCTTCTGGGAATGATATTAGAGTGAATCTTAACTATGCAAAACAGTTTACTGTAGATAAGATTGATGAGGTGCCAGAGTTTATTTTAGTTACTTGGATAAGAGATTTTAATTATTTACTCTCTTCAGATTATTGGACTATTATCTCTATTGTTTTTTCAATATTAGTTGCTCTTCTTTTACTCAATTTTCGTTACGGGCCATCTGCTCGTGTTAGAAAAGTCTCTTTCTTTCTCTCTATGCTCTCTCTCTTGTTTGTAATTGTTTCTACTATTTTTGCTTGGAACCAAAGGAGTGCTTTTCATAGAGAAGATAGTGCTATAGTTATGAATGCTGTAGCTACTATTAGAAACTCTCCAGACAATTCGGGGGCTACTCTTTTTATTTTACATGAAGGTGCTAAGTTAGAAATTATTGAGGAGTTGGGAGGTTGGAAACGAATTGAATTAACAGACGGCAGACAAGGTTGGATTGCTACAGAAGATATTGAGATTATTTAAAGAGTTTTTAGTTAATACTCTTTTATAGTAGACTCCCTCTATTATTGCCGTTTTTTGAGCTTTCTCTCTCTTTTTTTGTTGGCTTTTTGTAGAGGCCCTCTCTAGAGAGCAAATTCTCTTGATTAGCTAGATTGTATACAACAATTGCTGTTACTACAGCAGAGTGCTCCATATATTCTGGGATACTCATATTATATGTGTCACGTTCTGTGTGCCATATTTCTCTATAGTTAAAGTCATACCCCTTTGGGTCTCCCGTACCAAAGCTAATTGTAGGAACTCCATTTATGGCAAAATGTGCATGGTCTGAACCTCCAGCTATTCTAGGTTTGGGTTTAGGCTCTGTTGTTCTTACTTTTAATGTAAAAGGGAAATCGGGGTTAATTTGGTTTAAGACTTCTGTTGCAGCCTTAAAGCTATTGTACATAGCAGGTGGAACCGTGAGTGAGTTGGCAACTGTTGGGCCACCATCGCGGTTAAAATAGTTTGATATTTTTTCCAGTTTATCTCTATTGTTCTCTACCCAGTGTTGAGAGCCCCAAAGGCCAAACTCTTCGCCAGCCCATAAACAGAAGGCTATAGATCTTTTGGGCTTAGCACCTGCCAAGCTAAGAATTCTTGCTGCCTCTAAATTGGGAGCTACTCCTGTCCCACAATCTACACCTCCTGTAGCTACATCGAAAGCATCTAGATGCCCACCGCTCATTACATACTCATCTGGTAACTCACTACCCCTTATAATGCCAATAACATTGTGGTACTTTACAGGGCCTGGCTTAAAGTGATTGCGAATATCAAACTCTAGTTGGAAATAGTGTCTCTCTCTAACCTTCTGTTCAATTATTTTGTATTGGTGTTGGTTTAGTTTAATATCTGGGCAAGTTGGAAGGTTGTCAAAATCCATGTAATCAATATTGTTCCTATCATATAGAGCTCTAATTGGAACTGGAGAAGATTGAATTATTCCTAGAATACCTGCCTCTCTCATCTCTTTATAAAAGAGAGCAGGTGCATCTCTATACTCTTTCAGCTTAATTGGCTCTTTAGTTGGGTTGGCTCTATTAATTTTGGTTATTGAATCGTTATAAGCAGCTATTTTCTCATTCTCTTTTATAATAATTGATCTTACAGTATCGGCATAATCTGAATAGTCTATGGGCCACCCTTCACTCTCTCCTGTAATTAGTACCCAGGCTCCTTTTAGTTTACCCTTCATTCTTTCAAAATGAGCTCTTGTTTTTGGCTCCATAACTACGTGACCTCTTTGTACTCCTTTAGTACCAGATGTGTAGGAGGGTGTCGCAAAGTGGAGGTGCATACCTTCTTCACTAAGCATTTTACCAAACCAAGGCCCTCTGTTAAAGCCAACAGGTAGTTGACCAACTTCAATAACTTGAGTTTCTAGCCCCCATTTTTCAAAAAGAGATGCGGCCCAGTAGGTGGCATTTTCATAGGCGTCAGATCCAACAAGCCTGCCTCCTATGCGGTTAGTAAGCACATCTAAATGGTTCATTGTGAGGTTCTCTATAGATGCAATATCAATTACTCTTGTTACAACGGAATCTTGTGCAGATACTCTTATTGTTGAGAGCATACAAGCTACAACTATAAAAAGGTTAAAATATCTATTCATAATTTACTTTATTGCTAATTACCAAAGTTAAGAATATTTATTTTATTATATATAGTGGTTTATCTCTATTTTTTACCGATTTTTGCGAGTAAAATTGATAAATATGACATCGGTTAAGAAGTTTAAAATTCCTCATACTTTTGTAATAATATTTGCGCTAATTATAATAAGTGCCATAGTGACTTTTATTGTTCCCGGGGGAGAGTATAACAAAGAGACTTTGGAGTTTAGTTATAAACAGAGTTCTCCTCAAAGTTGGCAGGTGCTTACTGCATTTTATAAAGGTTTTACTAGGCAGGCTGGTATTATTGTATTTATTTTAGTTATTGGTGCTGCATTTTGGGTGGTAAATTCATGTAAGGCAATTGATGCTGGGATCTACTCTTTCTTAAAGTTTACAAAAGGTCTTGAAAAAAACAAACTACTTAATAAAATTGGGGTTAACAATATAATAATTGTATTGATAATGCTCATGTTTAGTGTTTTTGGAGCTGTGTTTGGTATGAGTGAAGAGACAATTGCTTTTACAATAATTATTATACCACTAGCTGTCTCTATGGGGTACGACTCAATTACTGGTTTAGCTATGGTATATGTGGCAGCACATGTAGGTTTTGCTGGAGCTATCTTAAATCCATTTACAATTGGTATTGCTCAAGATATTGCTGGCCTTCCAATGTTTTCAGGAATAGAGTATCGTCTAATATGTTGGTTGGTATTAAATGTAATTACTATATCTGTAGTACTTTGGTATGCAAATAGGGTTCATAAAAACCCAAAGAAGTCTATGCTTTACAATGAAGATGAGTATTGGAGAAAGAAGACAGAAATTCAAAGCGAAGAGCCTATTGAGTATCATACTCCAAAATCTGCTTGGGTCTCTTATATAATAACTATAGTTGCTCTCACTCTTTTTTCCTTTTTTTATTACCATACTACTATTAAGATAGGGGGTACAGTTTTAGATATTCCTTTTTTAATTCCAGGGCTAACAGCTCTTTTTGTATTTACTGGTTACAGAGCTTTGCGTAAGTCTGTCCATTTTTTTGTTTTAAACCTACTCTTTTTTACAATTGTTTTTTTGGTTGTGGGTGTTATGGGGTATGGTTGGTATATAGGAGAGATTTCGGCTCTCTTTCTAGCACTAGGAATTTTAAGTGGTATAGCAGCAAGTTATAGTGCTAATGAGATAGTTGAGAAGCTTACAGAAGGAGCTAAAGATATTCTTTCTGCTGCTCTAGTTGTTGGATTAGCTGCTGGCATAATTGTGATTTTAGAAGATGCCCATGTTGTAGATACTCTACTATTTAAAATGTCTACAGCTATGGATAGTGCTGGTAGAGAAACTTCTCTGGGCATAATGTATGCGATACAGACTTTTATAAACGTTGTAATCCCTTCTGCAAGTGCTAAGGCTGCTATTACAATGCCAATTATGGCACCTTTTTCAGATCTTATAGGTGTTTCAAGGCAAGCTACTGTGTTGGCTTTTCAGTTTGGAGATGGATTTACAAATATGATAACTCCTACATCGGGCATACTTATAGCTGTACTTGCAATAGCAAGAGTCCCTTATGCTAAATGGTTTAAGTTAATTTTTCCTTTTATTATACTTTTGATTATTGTGGGATTTCTGCTTCTTTTGCCAACTCTCTATTTAGATTTGAATGGATTTTAATCTCTTTTGAGCTTGGTTTTATATATTCCATATCCTTTTCTCTCTTCTGGCAGAGTAATTTTATTTTTAGGTAGTGATGTAAACGTTGCAGTGGGTTTCGGAGGGAGTGGAGGGAAGGAGCCTTCTATTATGTAATGCATTATAGATTTAATCCAGTCGTCTTCTATTCCAAAATCATGATAAAGATCGTCTGGTCTGTAGTGGTCTGGTAATATTCCATCTAGATAATGTCCATACCCTTCACTATTTACGCTAAAAAAACAGATTGGTAGAAAGACATATTGTGGAGTTTCATAATTTCCTTCTGGGAAAGGAAGAACATACATTCCATTTGGTTTTCCGTAAGTGGTAGATCCAACCTGGACAACGTGCATAAGCGGGTCTAGGCCATTTAAGATAACCTCACTTGCCGAAGCACTGCCCTTTGTGGTAAGAATAAACAGTCTATCTAAATCTAGAGCTCCATCTATGCGTTCAATTACAGTTTTTGTAGTCTCTTCTGAATCCCAAGATCTATATCTGTCGTTATGCTCTTTTTTTGCAAGAATTTTATTTTGTGCAGATGCGGGAGCTATATAATTGGCAAGTAGAGAAGATGCTTGGCCATCTCCTCCTCCGTTGTACCTTAAATCTAAAATTAACTCCTTTATCTGGGAGTTTTTGAAAAATTTCATAGCGTTATGAATATCGTCTAACATTCCAGCTTTGAAAGTTAAGTAGTGGAAATATCCTACTTTGTGAGGAAGACCTGGAAACTCCTCTTCTCCATAGATGTTAGTCTTTAATGAACATCGTGTATTTAGAACTCTTTTAGAAGCAGAAAAAGAATAGCTCTTACCTTTATTGTCTTTAAAAGTAAATGAGTTGCTTTTTTGAGCATAAACAGTATTAAATGTGCTGTTTTCAACTAATGTTTTTACGGGAGTATCGTTAATATGAGTTAGTTCATATCCTCTTTTAACATTGTTTTCAGACATAGGAGAGTTGGGAAAAACATATCTCACTCTTACGCTATAATCTTCGTAATAATCTATTGGTTGTCCTATACTAATGCCATAAGACTCCACTATTCCAGATTCGGAGTTTAGGTATTGCTGGCCAGTCATCATCCAAGACCATCTATCTATATCAACTAGGAGTGTGTCAAAATATGCCTCTACTGTTTTAATAGATGCTGAATTTATATTGCGAGGAACATCTTTATACCAATAGTAGATATCTGTCATTATGTTAAATGTATATTTTTTGACGCTACTAATGGGGTCGTTATTGTTTGGGTTATCTTCTTTTGTGCATGATGGAGAGGTAGCAGCTATTGTAACAAATAGTAGTATTAGTAAAACTAATTGCTTTAGATTGTTTTTAGTCATATTAATGGTAATTTGTTCAAAAGTAAACAATTTTCATTAAATCTTGTTGTTATTAGAAGGGAACAATTAATTAATTTTATTAAAAAAACAGTATGCAAACACCAATAAATCAACAAGAATTGACAAACTTAATGTCAGTAGAAAGAAAAAATATATTTGCAATAAAAGGGGCCCCAGCAACATTAGTGGGAAATCCTATAAAAGTAGGAGATAAAGCGCCTGAAATAGTTGCATCTGACAACTCTTTTCAAGATGTGAAGCTCTCTTCATTAAATAATAAAGTTGTAATTATTAGTATATTTCCATCTATAGATACTCCAGTTTGTGCAAGCCAGACTCGTACTTTTAATAAAAAAGCAACTGAGCTATCTAAAGATGTGGCTATAATAACAATTTCTAAAGACCTTCCTTTTGCACTAGGCCGTTTTTGTGCAGCAGAAGGGATAGATAATATTCACACTTTATCTGATTTTAAGTACTCTAGGTTTGGTCTGGAATATGGTTTTTTAGTTAAAGAGAATCTGCTTCTAGCAAGAGGTGTGGTGATTGTAGATAAATCTGGTGTAGTTAGATATGTAGAGATAACAAAAGATATTGTTGAAGAGCCAGATTATAATAAGGCAATAGCGGCAGTTAAGGAGTTATTATAAAATGCTCAATGGTTAGATAAGCTGGAGGTGTTGTTTTAGGTTAGGTGGTTTTAACGGCAAATATAGTTTATTGATAATGCATGAGCATTAGAGGGGGTAAAGTTACTTTACTCCCTTTTTTTAGTGCAAATTTCTTTTGCTACTGTTTTTTTTGTCTTTTTTACTGCAATATGTATTGTAACTCCAATTGCAATAGTAGTAAGAAGAATTCTAACTGCTATTTTATCTGTTGCAAATATCATTGTAGAGATCATAGTTGCCCATAAAATAAGTAGTGTTCTTATTTTTAAATTTACAGGGATTCCTTCTTTAGAGAAGTATGATTTTATGTATGGGCCTAATAGTTTATTGGAAAGAAGCCATTTAAGTCTTTTTTTAGAAGAGTTCATATAAAAGTAGACTGCCAATAGTAAAAAGGGAGTTGTTGGGAGAAGTGGTATAAATATACCAACTGTACCTAAAGCTACAAAGAGTGTTGCTAGTGCTATAAATAAGTTTTTTTTCAATTTTGTTGTATTGTTAAGTTCACTCAATTTTTTATCTTTGCAAAGATACTTAACAAAAACTTTAATTATGGAGAACTTCTCTGCTATAGTAGAGCAAGTGAGTTCCCTTTTGTGGGGTTGGCCAATGATTGCATTGCTTCTTGGAACTCATTTATATTTAACAGTAATTTTAAAATTCCCTCAAAGAAAAATTTTCACAGCAATAAGGTTGTCTGTAGTTAAAGATAAGTCTGGAAGTGGAGATGTCAGCCAGTATGGCGCCTTAGCTACCTCTTTAGCAGCTACAATAGGTACAGGCAATATTGTTGGGGTAGCAACTGCTGTTGCTTTAGGAGGGCCTGGAGCAGTATTCTGGTGTTGGATTACAGGTTTCTTTGGTATTGCTACAAAATATTCAGAGGGCTTACTTGCAGTGAAGTATAGAGTGAAAACTAAAGATGGAACCATGATTGGTGGGCCTATGTATGCTTTAGAAAAAGGGCTAAAAATGAAATGGTTGGCTATACTCTTTTGTGTTTTTACTGCAATTGCTGCATTTGGTATTGGCAATACAGTTCAAGCAAACTCTATTGCACTATTATTAAATGAAACTTATTCTATTCCTCCTATTACTACAGGTATTGTAGTTAGTATTGCAACTGCATTGGTTATACTCTTTGGAGTTAAAGGCATTGCAAAAGTATGTGGTACTTTGGTTCCATTTATGGCTCTGTTTTATGTGTTGGGCTGTTTGGTTATACTTTATGTTAATGCTCCTTATTTAAAAGAGGCAATTAATTTAATATTTAGCTCTGCATTTTCGGCTAGAGCTGCTGGGGGTGGTTTTATTGGCACAACTGTTATGATGGCTGCTCGCTTTGGTATAGCTCGTGGGCTCTTTTCAAATGAATCTGGTTTAGGCTCGGCACCAATTATTGCAGCTGCTGCTCAAACTAGAAACCCTGTTAGGCAAGCCTTGGTTTCATCTTCGGGTACTTTTTGGGATACAGTTATTGTTTGTGCACTAACTGGTTTAGTACTTGTGAGTTCAATTATTGCACACCCAGATATAGACCATACACAGGGAGCTGCACTTACAAAGGCTGCCTTTGATAAAATTCCTTATATAGGGTCTTTGGTTCTCTCTGTGGGAATAATAACCTTTGCTTTCTCTACCATTCTGGGCTGGTCTTATTATGGAGAGAAGGCAGTTGAGTACCTAGGGGGTAAAAAAATTATTATCTATTATAGAATTGTATGGATATTTGCTGTTTTTGCTGGTGCTGTTCTCAATCTTTCTCTAGTATGGAGTATAGCAGATAGTATGAATGCTCTTATGGCAATTCCTAACTTAATTGCACTATTGCTTCTTTCTAAAGTTCTTGTAAGAGAAACCAATAAATATTTATGGGCTCGCCATCATTTAGATGACGAAGACCCAGAAACAAATTAGATTATAGTGTTGAGTAGTTCTTGCCATACTCAAGCATCTGCTTAAGAAAATCTGTAGGGTATTCAACTTTATAGTCAATTATTTTACCCTCTTTTTTTACAGGAATAATATTAGGGTTTATAAATCCTCCATAAGGTTTTAATTCTAGAGATGCATATCTCTCTTTGAGTTCTTTATGGAGTTTAGGATCTATGTTTACAGCATATTGTTCAATTAATTTTTTACCTGATTGGTAATCTCCCTCAGACTTTATTCTTTGAAGTTCTTTTAGAAGAGATGCAAATAGCCCTCTAAGCTTTTGATAATCGTTTATTACAAAGTAGGTTTTTCCATCTCTTTCTCTTTTTTCAATAACATTATTTTCTTTACCATGATGGTAGCACCACTCTGCAATCATTTTTCTCCCTTGCATATGTGCTTGGGTAACTGTTTTGCCTAAATCGATTCTTACAAATTGAGTGAAAATTCCATTGCGAATATATGAGAGGTATGCTGCTTTATATGCTTCTTGGTTAGGTAAAATATTAAGTTCAACTAATTTAGGATCTGCCATATAGTAGAGAGCAAATATGTCTGCACGAGCCTCTTCTAAAGGAGAGCTAAACTCTTTTAATGCATTAGGAGATATACCCTCTTCTAGTTGCCCAGAACCGTGCCCAAGACATTCGTGAAGGTCTGTATGAATATTGTTGGTAAGTGATCCATACTCCTTTATTAAAGCAATTTCTTCTTTATCCCAAGAAAATTCTGTAGTAATATTTTTTGGAGACTCTTGAGCCGCTTTATTGTATGCTTCGCTAATATTCCCAATTGTAACAGATTTAGAACCGTGTTCTTTTCGTATCCAATCTGCATTTGGGAGGTTAATTCCAAGAGGAGAGGTTGGGTGGCAATCTCCTCCAAGTTGAGCTACAGTAATTACTTTTGCAGAGACTCCTTTAACCTCTTTTTTCTTGAACTTATTATCTACCGGTGAGTTATCTTCAAACCACTGTGCGTTTTTACTTATTATCTCTGTCCTTTTTGAAGCTTCTACATCTTTGAAATTTACAACAGCTTCCCATGTTGCTTTCATTCCTAATGGGTCGTTATAGGTCTCAACAAAACCATTTATAAAGTCTACTTGACTTTCAGTATCTTCTACCCATGCTACATTATATTTGTCCCATGTTTCTAAATCTCCTGTTTTATAGTAGTCTATCAAAAGAGCAATATACTCTTTCTGTCTCTCATTCTGGACACTCTTAAGCGCCTTTTCTAAATTATAAATTATCTGCTCAATAGCAGGGCCGTACAACCCGCCAAGTTTATAGACCTCTTCATAAATTTTGCCACTCTTTTTAACTAGTTTTGAATTTAAGCCATATGAAATTGGTTGGGAATCATTAGAGTCTTCCATTTTGGCGTAAAATTTTTCAGCTTCGTCTCTAGAAACTCCTTCATAAAAATTAACGGAGCTGCCCAGAAGAAGGTCTCCCTCTCCTGAGATATTCTTTCTTCGAGGGTAGAGGGTGGAGTCAAATATAATTGGGATTATCTCTTCTACAAGATTTGATTGCCCACTCTCTTTCATTAAGTTAGAAAAGTACTCTTTACTGCACTCTGGTGTAAATTTATCTTCGGCATAGTGGTGATGAATACCGTTGCTAAAAAAAACTCTTTTTGCATATACAACAAACTTAGCATACTCTTTACCCTCTTTATCTCCATTGTAATTGTCAAAAATATTTTCAAGAACTTTTCTAATTTTTAATCCATGTTTAAAATTTTGTTGCCAGAAAATATCTCTGCCCACTTTAGCAGCTTCACTTAAATGGTATATATACTCTTTTTGAGCTAGCGAAAGGTTCTCCCAACCTGGAATTTTGTAGCGAATTACTTTTATGTCTGCAAATTCATCTGCTAAATATTTAAAATTATCTTCCTGAACACTTTTAGTTTGGGTGCTGCATGAATTTCCAAAAAGCGTAATGGATGTAGCAATTATCATAATTTGTATGTACTTCATGAATGTTGTTAGATTGTTTGTTTAATAATGATAGTTGAGAATAGTGTTTGCGTTTTATAGTTTTTGCTTTTAGGACTCTTCTGTTTCTTGAGCTTCCATCTCACGTTGAGTGCCACTCTCTTGAGAGCAATTTTGCTCTTTCTTTTCTCCCCTAAATTGAGATATAATAGAACTGCATAAATCTCTGCATAAATTTGTTGCTCTTGTGATTATGGGTATTATAGTAGCAATGTTTGAAATAAAAGAAGATATTAAGTTCCCTATACTTAAACTCTCTTTGAAGTTTAAGTATTGAAAGTTAAATAGGGTCTCTTTCATAGTAATGTTACTATCTAGTCTAGCTCTTTCACTCTTGAGCTGAGACATGCTTTTTATATGCAAGTAGTTGTTTTTGTTCTTCATACCTGCTCCTCCTTATTCTCTCTTTTTGTTGTGTTTTCGTTTTCAAAAAAGAGAGGGATAAACATTTTAACCATAGAGTCTGTAAAAAGTGTTTTTCTTTTAAGAATAACTATTGTTGCTAATAGAATGAACCCCCCTGCTGTAATGATAGAGCCTAGTGCTTCCGAATTTAGTAACCTCCCTATATAAATGCTTAGTGCCGAAGCTGTAAAAGCCACTGCTATAGCTAATATAATTATTAGTATTAGCACATATAAAATCTTAGAGAAAAGTTTTGATAAACTCTCTACTACTCTTAGTTTAAAAGAGTCTATGCGCATATCTAGATACTCCTTAGCAGAGTCGGTAAGATTTTCGAAGTTCCTTATAGGCCTGCGCTCTTCTTTGTTATGTTTCATATACATAAGTTTTAAAACAAAGATAGATTATTTAAGTTGAACTCTTAATTATCAGATCTATTTTGCTCGTATTTTTCAATTATCTCTTTAGCTCTGTTTATATCTTTTTCTAATATTAATACCTTAACAGCGCCTGTGTTGCTACCCATAAAGTGAAATGGAGCTATTGTTCCCATATGACCATCTTTAATAAAGGCCTTTATATCTGCTGCTTCAAGAAGGCTTTTTACCATGTTGGCTTGCCAGTCTGAACCAGAATATATAACTGTAGAGTTCTCTTCTCTGTTTTGTTTCATTTAACTAAATGGTTTCCAGTTCCCTAAGCTCCTTACGTATGCAGCCATCTCTTGGTAATTCTCTTCCATACTCTTAAGTAGTTTAATTTGAGCCCTAGCTCTTACAAGGTTATGTTCTGGATAAAGTGTTTTGTATTTATAGTATTTATCGCCGTAGAGGTAGTCTGCTAAAAAGCGTACAGATTGCTCATATGTGAGCAGCCGTGGCCCGAATGCAAGACTTTCCATCTCTGCCCAAGTGATAAAATCTTTTGCTACTGAGGCATATCCATCCATATAGTTTTTAAATATTTTCATATCTACAGAGACATTTTCAATGTTTTTGTCGTCTTCTTTCCCTGTATTGGCGCAGTAACGAATTGCATCGCCAACGTCGTAGCATAAATAGCCATGCATTACTGTATCTAAATCAATTACGCACATAACGTTCCCTTTTTTGTCAAAAAGGAGGTTGTTGAGTTTAGGGTCTTGGTGTATTATTCTTTGTGGTAAAATATTTTTATCTCCCATATTTGCAACCTTGGAATAGGTCTCTTCTCTACTTAATAAAAATTCAACCTCATCTTTTACATTTTTAAGCCTTCCAGCAATGTCTTCATCTACTCTTTTTTTAAGGTTGGCAACTCTTTTTGGGGCATTATGAAAATCTGGAAGTAACTCTTGAAACTTTTCAGATTTAAAATCTAGGAGTTGTCTGTGAAATGTAGCTAGAGCTTTTCCTGCAGTTTGAGCCATTTTAGCATCTAGTACTCTCTCATGAGTTACGCTATCTTCTATGTAGATGTACATTCTCCAGTAGTCATTGTTGCTATCCCAGTAATAAGATTTTGTAGAACCATTGCTTAAAATAGATGCTGGGCTTAAAACTCTCTTCTGTATGTTGGTTGCACCCTCTTCTTCTAGTTTTTTTCTAATGTGATCTGTAATTAGTCTAATGTTTTGTTGAAGAGCATCTATATCTTTAAAGACCCACCTATTAATTTTCTGGAGAAGGAAATTAGGGTCTTCTGGATTTTTAGTTATTATTTTAAAAGTGTTGTTTATTAGCCCACCTCCGTGTGCTTCTATTGATTTAACAGGATAGGGTAGCAGACCCACTGCTATCATCTCTTCTACCGAACTTGGAATCATACTCATAATTATAGTTTTAATGTTAAAATTTAATACCAAACGTTATACCAGCTCTTAAACCCCCAAATATCCCATCTAGGTTCATCTCTGCACTGTTGGTATTTACTATTACCTCTTTATTAACGAGTGGGATATCAAAGTCATCTAGAATTTGTTTAATATCTGCTTGATCTGCCTCAGAGAGAGCTCTGCTTGAATTGCCTATGAGACTGCCTTTTGCTCCACCTATGTGGGGGCCTAAAATCCACCAATCTAGTACTAGGCACTTGCCTAGAGACCATTGGGCTCCAAATAAAACTCCGAATGTGTTAGACTTTATGTCACCAGAGAGTGAGATTATTTGATTATTATTATTATCATCTGTGTATTCAACATCAAAATTACTGCCTTCATAACCAGCATTTCGGTAAAAAGGAGCGATATAAAACCCTTGTCCATAACCTTTTTTGCCAAAATAAAAGCGAATTTCAGGAGTAATTGCATAATTAGATAATCTAAAATTATTTACAATATGTTTAGATTCTGTATCGTTATCATCTATAGAGTTAAGAATCTGTTTTTTAAAAGGGAGGTTCCCTTCTGGCATATTCCTATAAGAGAGCCCTACAGAGATTACTTTGTTTAAGACTCTTTCGTACTGACCAGAGTAATTCCTTATTGGAATTCCAGTTAGATTTATCTTTATAAGATTCATTTTAGGGGAGTATCTATATGAATCATTTTCAGGAGAGATGTCTAATCTACTGATTACACTTGAAAGCCTAGAAGTGGTTAGATGTTTTTGACTATCAAGTTCTTGAGCAGATATTATAGTGCTAAAGAGTAATGCTAGAAAGAGTAGAGAAATGTTTTTCATAGCTAATTGTTTTAGTATTGGCCCTTTAAATATAGCAATATTTGTATTTATTATAGCTAAAAAATATTTTTTTTGATAATAATAGCGAGCTATTTCTATTGCATATGGCTATTTTTGGTTATTTTTGTGACATGGGTAATTATAACTATACAGTTTTCTCTCTCTTAGTATTAGCCTCAAGTTTTATCTCTTTTTTTGTTGCTTATCTGGCTTGTATGCCTTTACAATAATTTTTGAGACTGCCGCTTTAACTGTAGAATTAAAGGTATTATGGGCGAAAATAGGTTATTTAGGAGGTCTTACAACTCCATTGTTTTATCTTTTATTTGTTTTAAGGTTTGTTGGCAATGATAAGCTTCTGAGAAAAAAACCCATTCTGCTTTTTTCAATAGTTCCGGTAACTGTTTATATTCTCACTCTTACTAATGAATATCACCATTTAATATGGAACGGTTACTCTGAAATTTCGCCAAAGACTAACCTTATGGAGTATTATCATGGTGTTGGTTTTTGGATTGGCAATGTAGCATATAGTTACTTTTTATTTGTTCTGGCTTCTATTTACTTAATAAAGTTTATGGTAAAAGAGAAAGTTAAATTTAAAGCTAAACTTGTTCTAATTGCATCTTTATTTCCTTGGGTAGCTAGCCTTTTTTACATTACTGGGTTTAATTTTGTCCCAGGTTTTGATCTAGTGCCATTTGCTATGATTTTAACTGGAGCTCTATTAACTTATTCTATATTTAATGAGACAATCTGTTATCTTTAAGCAATTTGTTCAGGCAGAGCAATCTATGAATCGCTCCTATGAAGGCTCTGGTTTAGGACTCTCAATTGTAAAGCATTATGTTAGTTTAATGGGAGGAAAGATATTGGTAAAATCAGATTTAGATAAAGGGAGCCGGTTTTTCTTTTCATTAAATTACAATTCAGTAGTTATTCCTGAAGATTTATAAAGTCTCTGTGTAGTTACATTAATTTTAGTTAAGAGTATAATAATTCCTATTTTATAACTATCAGGGATACAGTCTGTTAAGTACTTGTTTTTATATTTTTATGTAAGTAATTAGTTAATGGTGAAATTATAATTACCTTGCAAAAAAAACAATGAGTGAATTTTCAATAGGGAACCTAAAATTATCGGTTCCAATTGTGCAAGGTGGTATGGGAGTAGGTATCTCTCTTTCGGGCCTTGCGTCTGCAGTTGCAAACGAAGGTGGAGTAGGTGTGATTTCGTGTGCAGGCTTAGGGTTGTTGTATAAGAAGCACTCCTCAGACTATTTAGAGGCATCTATATTTGGATTAAAAGAAGAGCTTAGAAAGGCTAAAGAAAAAGCAAAAGGAGTTATTGGTGTGAATATAATGGTAGCTCTCTCTAACTTTAAAGATATGGTGCAAACATCTATTGCGTCTAAAGCAGATGTAATATTTGCAGGAGCAGGACTTCCATTAGACTTACCTTCATTTCTCACCAAAGAGAGTATTACAAAGCTAGTTCCTATTGTCTCTTCTACTAGAGCTGCTCTTATTATATGTGAAAAATGGATAAAGAACTACAATTATATACCAGATGCAATTGTGCTTGAAGGGCCAAAGGCAGGAGGACACTTAGGATATAAAGAGGTTCAAATATCGGATAATCACTACTCTTTAGAGGAACTTCTCCCAGATCTATTAATGAATTTGAAATCATTAGAAGAGAAGGTTGGAAGGAAGATTCCTGTAATAGCTGGTGGTGGTATCTATAATGGAGCCGATGCTAAAAAAATGTTAGACTTGGGAGCATCTGCAGTTCAACTGGGAACTCGTTTTGTGACAACAGATGAGTGTGACGCTTCTTTAAAATTTAAGCAGAGCTATTTAAATGCACAAGAGTCTGATATTACTATAATTAAAAGCCCAGTAGGTCTCCCAGGCCGTGCTATTCTATCTAAGTTTCTAGAGAGAGTAAGTAGTGGATTAGAGAAACCTAAAAAATGTCCATTTCATTGTATCAAAACTTGCGATTACAGCAAGAGCCCATACTGTATAATGGTTGCACTCTACAATGCTTTTAAAGGGAATTTTAATAAAGGCTATGCTTTTGCTGGAAGTAATGCATTTAAAGCAGAGAGAATTATGAGTGTGAAAGAGACTATTCAAACTCTTATGGAAGAGGTATCTAGTTTACCAGCTTACTCAAACTCTAAAATAACTCTTCTTAAATAAATGGCTAGTTAGCAATGTTTTATAAGTTATTTAGGTTAAGTAATAAATAAATTACAAATAAATTACAAATAAAATATTGTTTATTGATAATTATTCCATACATTTGCAGGACACAAATTAATAACATGAACAAAGGAACAGTAAAATTCTTTGATGAAACTAAAGGATTTGGTTTTATTAAAGACGAAGAGACCGGAACAGACTATTTTGTACATTCTTCAGGTCTAAAATCAAGAATTAAAGACAACGACGAAGTAACATTTGATCTGGAACAAGGAAGAAGAGGGTTAAATGCAGTAAATGTCAGTTTAGCTTAGTAACAAACAACTGAAAAAGTTTTTATATAAATTTTTTTCAATGTCAAAAAATTAGGATGGCTTTTAAGTCATCCTTTTTTTGTATGTCGGGCATGGTATTAAGGGATCATATGAGAAAGTAGGTGGAGCAATAATTTAGAAATAGATATCTTTGTAAAAAATTATATACAATGGATGCTAATAAAGATCAACTTTTAAGTTTGCTACACCTCATTTTGCCAGAAGAGATACTTGACTATTTTACCATAGTTAATTTGGAGATACGTCCTCACGAGATACATCTGTTTCTTGATGAAAAAAACTGTATTCCAGAAGAGTTTAAGAAAAGGAAACTTATTTCAAAAGGCTTTTATCCTGAATCAGTTATTCAAGATTTTCCGTTAAGGGATAAGCCATTACATCTTCATGTCCGACGAAGAAAATGGGTTGTAGAGTCTACAGGTAAGGTCGTTAGCAAGACCTGGGACCTGACAGCAGATGGCACGCGTTATTCTAAGGAATTCGCGTCTTTTTTAAAAGAATTACTTGGATTCCTACCCAGTTAGCTGTAATTCTTTGGAGCGTATCTTTCACATAGACGGAGCTTTACTGGGCCAACAGGACAAAGATCATTTAAGTGACTACAAAATATGGGACCAAAAAGAGCATGCACACAAATGGGTTTTGTTCCCTTCAAATATAGGTCCTAGACTAAGCATTGATGAGACAAGCCTATCTAATGGAGAGCTTTATACAATATTAACAAATAAAGATGCCAAAGGTAAAAAGGGGGCAATAGTAGCAATGATAGAGGGAACTACTTCTGACTATATTATTGATATACTCAGAAAAATACCTCAAGCGTTAAGAAATAGAGTTTCTGAAATAACTCTTGATATGGCCAGTTCAATGAATCTGATTGTAAAACGCTCTTTCCCTAATGCAGAACAAGTTATTGATAGATTTCATGTTCAGAAACTTACTTTTGATGCTCTTCAGGAGATAAGAATAGCTCATAGATGGGATGCTATTAACGAAGAGACTAACGATATTCAAAACGCTAAAGAAGATAAAGTTAGATATGTTCCTATACTATTAGAAAATGGAGATACTAAAAAACAACTACTCTTCAGAAGTCGTTATCTATTATTCAAATCACCCGATAAGTGGTCTGAGAGTCAAAAAGAAAGAGCTCGAATATTATTCAATATGTATCCCGATATTAAACAGGCTTTCTCTCTTGTGCACAGTCTTAGATGTATTTATAATCAAAAACATCCTAAAAATGTAGCCATTGCTAAACTAGCTCTCTGGTTCAATAAAGTTGCCGATTCTGGGTTTAAATCTTTTAATACAATTTCTGCAACTATGTACTCTCATTATGATAAGATCTTAAACTTCTTTAACAATAGAAGTACTAATGCTTCAGCAGAATCCTTTAATGCAAAAATCAAAGCTTTCAGAGCTACTCAAAGAGGTGTCAGAGACATAAACTTCTTCCTGTTCAGACTTTGTAAAATTTATGCATAAACTTTCTATCCCACCTTGTTTTCAATTTGATCCAAAATTACTCTTCTTTTTAGAATTTACAAAACTTTACAGGTTATATTACTTTGTCCTATCTGGACTTGAGATTTTCAAGAACGGATTGCTTTAGTTCTGCTATGGCTACTGTGGAGTTGGTTATTGCTCTTCTACTGACTAAGTGGTCTTTGGTGTGGTAGTAGGGAAAAACTTCGCTTGTTAGTTTATCGTTGACTTTTACCATCAAGAAAGCTGTTTAATAATAACTTCTTGTTTTGTATACATACTTATCATTTATTAAGAACGGATAGAATCCATTCATGGTTGTAAGTGGTATACTTTTCGATTGTAATTTGGTGCAGTTTTCAGTTAATATAAACAATCTTTGCGTTGTCGTAATAATTCAAGGTTAAAAACCTTATAAAGTTTCTTTTTATGGATTTTGGAAGTACAGTAGTAGAGCTTAGAAAAAAGCAAGGCATATCACAAACAGACTTAGCCAGCCAGTTAGGTATTCATAAAAATGTATTGGGAAGATACGAACGAAACGAGGTTTTGCCGTCTATTGAGATTGCCCGTAAGATTGCTGATATTCTGGATGTATCACTGGATTACCTTACCGGGAAAGTTGATGTACAAATGGATAAAACTACTCGAAAGCGTATTTTAGAGGTTTCTAAATTTGAGGAAGATGACAGATTACATATTTTCTCTGTTATTGATGCCTTTATTGCTAAAAGAAAAATACAAAGTATCTTATAAAACAAAAGCCCCTGTTTTCAGAGGCTTTTGAGTTATTTGTATCAAATTAAATTTACCATACCATAGTCCAATAAACTACCATATTTTCTTTTTCGGATGTTGCAATGCCCCTTGAGTAACCATTTTGCCACTCTTTTAAAGATTCTGGTCGAGCTTCATTACAGCTTTCTTTCCAAAAATTGCCCGCCTCTGCTTGGATTACATATACCTGCAAATCAGACGGTATAGTATAAATATAGTTGTAATAAATTTCTCCATCTACTATTTTTTTCTCTTCCTTTTCCCCTAAACCAAAATTAAAACTTTCAAAATAGGGAATAGGCTTTTTACCTGCATACCACTGATTGCATTTTGATATAGGAAAAATATCACGCTTAAGTTCTGAAAGATTGATAATGATATTTCTATCATTCAGATACTGATCTTTATACAAAGCATTATTTGGAATAAAAGTGTTTGTTGTATCTGTTTTACAAATAAGATATATATTGCCAAATTGAGCACTACACTTAAAGCTTGGAGGGCTACTAGGTGGAGATGTATGCAAAAAAAGACCATTATCTTTGACATTGTCAGGAAAATGATTTAGCAAACCATTTCGCATGTAATCTTTATCAAAATTCATTTTTTGTTCTTTTAATGAAGCATTCATTTTTAATAAAAAATAGCTCCTCTTTTTATTACAACATCCTGATAAAAAGATTATTAATATCATAGCGATTATAGGCAAGCCTTTATTTTGTTCCATACTTTATTTTAAATTGATTAATCAAACGATTATTTCTCGGATATTGATTCCAGTTTTTATACGTTCTTTTCGTTCTATAATCATGTGTTCCTGATAATCGTTTTGAAAGATTTATAGCACGTGTTGTAAATTTTTTCCAATAATTATCAGTGTATCTTATCCGATAACGAGAAATTTTCTCTGACGAGAGAACATTTGTATTACTTATCATTCCTGTTAAATTATATTTTCCAATCTCCATATTTTCGCTCTTTATATAAGCAACTTTCTCTGTAATGCGTGTTTCTGCTCCATATATTATTGTTATTCCCTTTCCAGGAGAAGTTGGAAAGTAAGAAGAACTTTCACTTTCATAAATGGTTTGCTGGGTAGGTACTAAATCATAACCTTGCTTATCCATAAAGCCTTCAGCATTATTTGCTTTCATATATCCTTCAGCACTTATTAAACCATCAGCGTTTTGCTCCAAATTAGTCAGGCTTTTGTTTTGTGCTAACAAGGCTACATCATTGGTCATTGGCGTTCCATCGGAAAACATTCCATTTTCACCAAGGTGTGCCCAATCTTCGCCCAACTGGCTTTCATCACCTTTCTTTAATTTACTGTTGTAATAAATATCCCCAGTTTTTTCGTTCTGGAACCAGTCAGCACTCATGCCTGTAGGATCAATCAAAACTATTGGATTATTCGCCACATACACATACGGACTAATACTATAATACTTCTCCGCCATTGGGTCCACACTCAACCATCTAGCTATTGCTGGGTCGTAGAACCTTGCTCCGTAGTCTAGGTATTGTAGGTTTCCTACTGTCTGCTCTTCTTTGCCGTTGTATTTATATCTGTTTGCAGAGAGTAGGGAGTAGTTTTGCCCTAGAT
>JAQVZL010000029.1 GCA_028708215.1 Bacteroidales bacterium | reverse complement strand
GATAGATATTGGCCCATTTAATCCACTTAAGATTGACATGTCAAATATGGGTGTAGGAGTTTATACCGTAATAGCTAAAATCGGTGGGAAGGAGTTAAAATATAATATTACTAAGCTATGATTAAAAGATTACTTAAGTTGTTTTTTGCAATAACTATAGTTGGGACTCCAAGTATTGTTATGGCCCAAGTTGCAGAGTTTACTTTAATATCTCCTGATACAAGAACAGTTGCAATGGGTGCTAGTTCCACAGCTATTGTTTCTAATGCTTTTGGTTTTTTTAATAATAGCGCTTCCCTAGTATTTTCTCCAAAAGATGGTTCAGTATCTACATCTTACGGTTCATGGCTCCCAAGTACTCTAGACAAGACAGTTGTTGCAGGGGCAGGCTTTGTTAAAATGGGTAAGAGGTCTGTGATTTCATTTGGATACAATAATTTTCTCAATAAAGATATAATTATCTCGGATGAATTTGGGAATAGAGTTAGTTATTTTACACCTAAGGAGTATGTGTTTGGTGCTGGTTTTTCATATTTAATTGGAAATAACTTATCAATTTCTACCAATCTTAAGTTTATCTCTTCTGATTTGGGAGGATCATCTGTTGGCACAGCCGTTGCTGGAGACTTGAGTTTCTTTTATAAAAAAAATCATTTGAACCTTGGAGTAAAACTATCAAATTTGGGCACTGCTATTGATTATGGAAATGGACCATATAAGTTGCCTGAAAATCTAAGGATTGGAGGAGCAATGGAGAAGGACTTTTCTGAACGTAGTTTAGTTATATTTACTGCTGAGGCAGGAGTCCTATTTGAGCAATCTGCTTTTACAGCAGGGGTGGGAATTGAATATTCACATAACAATTCGCTCTTCCTAAGGACTGGAGCACACTATGGTGATAAAACAAAAAGTACACCTCCATATTTTAGCTTAGGAGCGGGTGTTCTTTTGTTTGGCATAAATCTTGACATAGCATATTTAATTGCTGAAAATGACTCCCCTTTATCAAACTCATTTAGTGTTGCTGTTGGATGGAGTTTCTAAGAATACTAATTCACCAAACTCTCTCTGAACCATTTTACTCAGAGAGAGTTTTTGCTTTATAGTTTTTTGGTTATAATTACTCTAAGAAATTTTTTGCTTACCTTTGTCTATTCAAGTTATTTTGGATCAAACTGATTTGGTATTACTTTGTTATCTATTTATAATTTCAAGTAGTTTTTTAAAAAAAAAGCATTAGAATATGGCAATTTATAGTGTAATTTCGGGAACAGGGAGCTACATTCCAGAAAAGAGTGTGAAAAATGAAGATTTTCTTAAAACTGAGTTTTATGAGAATTACGATAAGAAATTAGACAAACCCAACCAAGAGATTATAGATAAGTTCTTAGAAATAACAACTATATCTGAGAGGCGTTATGCCGAGGATCATATGCTCACTTCAGATATTGCTTTTTTAGCCGGCGAAAAAGCAATTGAAAATGCAGCTATAGATAAGGAGAGCCTAGATTATATTATAGTAGCTCACAACTTTGGAGATATTCAAAGTGGTGGAAATAGAACAGATAATGTCCCCTCATTGGCTGCCCGCGTTAAACATAAGTTAGGTATAGAAAACCCATATACTGTATGTTACGATATTTTATTTGGCTGCCCTGGTTGGTTACAAGCCTTTATTCAGGCCGATTATTTTATCCGTTCTGGAGACGCAAAGCGCGCTTTAGTTATTGGCGCCGATGTTCTTTCTAGAATCTCAGACCCACACGACCGCGATAGTATGCTTTATGCCGATGGAGCTGGCGCAGTTATATTAGAGGGCCAAGAAAGTGCTACCCCTACAGGAATACTAGGCCACGTAACAAGGTCAGACACACAAGTCTATTTGAACATGCTCAAAATGGGTCCATCATTTAAAAGCAGTGGAGCAGTAGACCTAAGGTTTTCTCACTCTTCTGAAGTTGAAGCTCAAGATCCAAACAATCTATATTTAAAGATGAATGGACGCCGCCTCTACCAATATGCCTTAACAACAGTTCCAAAAGCAATTAAAGCAGCACTAGATAAATGCGGAGTAGATATTAGAGAAGTTAGTAAAGTGCTCATACACCAAGCCAATGGCAAAATGGACGAGGCAATTCTCCAAAGACTATTTGCGCTCTACAATATTACCAACATTCCAGAGAACGTAATGCCAATGTCCATATCATATTTAGGAAATTCCAGCGTAGCAACACTACCCACACTGTTCGATCTAATTATGAGAGAAAATCTCACACATACCGGCGAAGCAGTAAGCGACCTAGATATTGAAAACAGCGACCTTAAAAACAGCGACCTTCAAAAAAGCAACTCCCCAGAAAATTCTCAAGTTCACACAATTAAAAAAGGAGACAAAATAGTTTTCGCCTCAGTAGGAGCCGGCATGAACATAAATGCACTAGTTTACATAGCTTAACTTGATCTAACTTATAGCTATTACTACTAGCGACTAGAATAAAACAAACCAAAGACAAGTCGTTTAACTTCCCCTAAAGCTAAACTATTAATATCAATCCCATTGATTGCATCCCTAATACAAGATTCAATACTTTGCGGATTATGTTTAATATTTAGTTCACGCTCAACTACTCTATCTCTCTTCTCTACTAGAATAATAAAATAATCACCAGATTTCTCTTGGGTATTTCCTGTCTCTCTAGATTTCTTTATACCACCCCCATCTCTCTTCACTTTCATATCCCTCGCCTCCCATTTTGTTTTATCTAGACTCTGACTTTAAGTTATAGATAAAAATATGTAATAAATTTAAGAGCAGCTAAACACAACGGCATATTTACCTATTCTTTAAATTATTTTATCCATTACTAAGTTTGTTTTTTAATACTAAGCTTGTTTTTCTAATGCTAAGCTTGTTTCTAATGCTAAGCTTGTTTCTAATACAAGTTATTTTTTTTGCGGATAGTATTTGATATTTGCCTATTGGTAGCTCTCTTTTCTCTTCTAAGTATATTGGCAATTTGTATGAGTTCTCTTTCAGAAATTGTGTTGAATTTTCTGCCATTTAGTAATTCTAAAAACAGTGAAGTGATTTGGTAATCTGGAGTAACTTTGTGAACCCAATTACTGGGTCTATAATTGTTTCTATGTTCGTAAAATGGGTTGGGTTTTTTTAACTGTTTTTTCAGTGGAGTATAGGTGAAGATTGCTAAATCTAATTCTTCCAAGTTCTTATAGGATTTAATCATAAACGATTCATCTACTGTAATAACTCGACTTATATCAGTTTTTGCAATTCTTTCTTTAGATGGTGCTGGGCCTCTCCTTTTTTTTGGCTCTGGAAGAAAATTTTGCCCAGATATCTCTTTTGTAACTGTTTTTTCTAAAAGAGGAAGCATTCTAATACTCCTTAAATGAATTACTTCTGGGTGACAATTATAGGAGCTCCAGAGATAATCTCTATGAGTAGGACAAATATTTTCTCTTGAGGCATTGCTTAAAATATATAACAGGTTTTCTTTCAATAGCAGATATGAATAAATTACAGATCTACCAAAATTTTTATTAAAAATTGGTCCCTCAATTCCATATTTTTTTTTAATTCTACGTGAGTATCTGTAAAGCGTACCTCGCATAATTTCTTGGAGTTGAGAAGTTATTATCTGTAAATGAAAATGATTGTCCATTAAGATAAATGCCGAGATTCGGGCTTCTCTTTTTTTTGTCTCTTCGTCTAAGATTAAAAGGAAGTGCACTCTATCTTCGTCGTTATAAAATATTGAATATGAGTTGTAACCTCTAACAAACACGTGAAAACACTTCTCTTCTGTTTCCTTATTCTCTATCTTACCCTTCTTTATCTTCCCCTTTTCTATTTTATTTCTCTCACATACATTCTTATTAATATTGTCTTTCAGGTAATTACCTTCATTTTTTCTCAATAATGAATTTGTTGGCTTGTATTTAGATTTAGATTCCGTCTCCGTCTTAGATTTTGACGTTGATTTTGACGCTGACTTTGACTTTGCTTTTGTCTTTAGTTTTTGGACAGATATCCAATTTCTTTGAATACGCAGAATATTTAAACTATCATTTCCCTTCATATCTCCCTCCACTTTTAAATCCTCTATAAAGATATATAATTATTTCCTGAAAACAAGTTGTTTAAAAACATCCTCTTTACCAAAAGTTGCTCATACCATGAGTTGACGGAAAACACTGGTTATCAGTGATGTGACTTTTGTATTTACCCACTTTTTTGCCGAAATATAAAAGTGAACTATCTGTATATTAGCTAGTTAATCGTACTCATGGTAGGTCGAGGGTGCGCCTTTCGGTGCCTAACGGCGGTTCTTCATTGCTTCGCAGGCATTGGCAATTCTCTTTTATCTAACATGTTAGTAATTAAGTATATTGTGATGGCTTTGGGAGAGTTCAGCGGGGTGTGAGGGGTTTGTGCAGGGTTCGCGGGGTGTGCGGGGGGGCGGGGGGGTAGGGTGCATGGGTTTATTCGAAGCGGGGTTGGGGGATGGGGATGCCGGCTATGTTAAGGATTCTGCGGGCGAAGGTGTCTATGAGTTCTTCTAGGTTTTGTGGGTGTGTGTAGAATGAGGGTGAGGCGGGTGCTATTATGGCGCCTGCTTGGGCTAGGGTTGTGAGGTTGCGTAGGTGTATGAGGTTCAGTGGGTTTTCGCGTGGGACTATTACTAGTGTGCGGCGTTCTTTGAGCATTACGTCTGCTGCGCGTGAGATTAGGTCTGTGGTGGCTCCGCTTGCGATTCGGCCTATGGTGCCCATGGTGCAGGGTGCTATTATCATTATATCTGCAGCGTTTGAGCCAGATGCGTATGGGTGGTAGTAGCTGTTATTGTCTATTGTATTGGTTGGTAGTGGGTAAGGTGTTTGTTGGTTATTAGTGTTTTGAAGGGTAGTTGTGTGGTTGAGTTCGTCTTGCCAGACTATTTTGGCGGTGTCTGTGAATACCATTTCTAGGTGGAGTGCAGGTACAGCTGAACCTGTAGGTGTAGGCGAGGTATCTGTTTGGGCGTACTCGTTTATTAGCTGGGCTAAGCGGGCGGCGTATATTTGGCCACTGGCTCCGGTTACTGCGAGTAGTATTTTTGTTGTTGTGCTTGGTGGGGTTGGCTTGCTCATTGTGTATGGGGTGTATGGGTGGCCCTAAAGATCGAAGTAAACGGTTTGTAGCCAGGTTTTGAAGAGGGGGTCTAGGAATTGCCATTGGCCGTTTTCTTCTGTGAGTATCTCTTTTCTTTTGGCGGCGTCTTTTAGGCGTTTTACGTTTGCAGAGGAGTTGAAGCCGTAGTATTCCATTGTTTCTGTGGAGCTTAGTTGTTCTACGTTGTCCATTATGGCTTTTAGGAAGTTAATTTGGAATCTGCTTAGCCTGCTGGTTATTAGTTGGTAGCGGTAGGAGTGTAGTTCTAGGAGTGAGTGGAAGGCTTGTTTTACTACTTTTTCTGTTAAAAAGCCGCGGGTGAGGCCGTAGGAGATGTCTCCTATTTGTTGTGCATACCAAGGGTGGCCTTGGGTGAGGTGGTGCATGAGTGAGGCTAGCTCTTTTGAGACTACTCTGCCTGTTTTGTGGAAGTTGCGTATGTAGAGTTTGCTTAGGCTTCTTATGTCTAGGGGGTTGAATTTTATTCGTTCGGCAAAGTTATAGAAGTATCTTTTTACTTCGAAGATCTCTTTCATGGAGTTTACCATTGAGCCTGTTATAATATAGGTTATTCCGGTTTGACCCAAGAGGGTGTTTTCTATGAGTTTGATTATTTCGTATGGGTTGTCTTGGAGTAGTAGTTCTTGAAACTCTTCTATATATATTATTGGGTTGGTGTTGTATCTTTGTGCTAGTAGTAGTGGGAGGTTCAGGATTTTTTCTGTGATTTGGTCTGGTACTGGGCTGGTGTCTATTTCTGGGGTAGATTGGTATTCAGATGTGCCGAAATAGATTTCCATCTCTGGGCATATTTCTCTTTGTAGTGCTAGTTTCTCGTCTGGTGCGTTGCAGTATGAGTCTAGTAGAGTTGTGCTCATTTTTTGAAGGAGATGTTTTTTTGTTCTTACGTTAAAGAGGTTTATGTTTGATACGGTATATTCATACCCATCTTTGCGTAAGTTTATAAGCCCTTGTTGGACAAGCGATTTTTTTCCGCTTTTGGGTGGTTCGTAAATTAATACATGCTGTTTTTGCTTAACCAAATTGGTAAACAAATTGAGTTCCTGCTCTCTTGAAATGAAATCGGAACCAGTTACGAACTTGTTGTAAACAAAGGCAGTATCCATATCTGAACGAAGATATGAAAAAAAAGATCTTTTATCAAAGTGTTTAAAGGCGTTCAAAGCGTTTTCTTGGAAATTTCTTTGTAGGAGTTGGCGCCCCAAAGGGTATAGCGTGGATATTGACCTGTTTTTAGTTTTTGTTTGAAGCGTTTGAGGCTTTTATTTTTTGGAAGTGTCCAATAGACCTCGGCAATTGCGCTCATTCTTGGAAACAACCCGTACTCTAGGCGTTGGCGGTGGGGGAAATATTCTGTCCACATGCAGCCTTGGCCTCCTAAAACGTTGGCTGCTATTTTTGCGGGTGTCTCTTTAGGAACTGGTTCAAAGTTGTAT
The DNA here is from genome assembly GCA_028708215.1 of Bacteroidales bacterium. Lineage (GTDB taxonomy): Bacteria > Bacteroidota > Bacteroidia > Bacteroidales > UBA932 > Bact-08. The sequence goes on along the minus strand of JAQVZL010000029.1, from coordinate 16,923 downwards.
ACTGAGTCTAGTGATACTACGCGCGATTTGTGGCAGAGGGAGTCTTCATTCTCTCTTTGGGCTACATTTAAGTAGCTATAGCTAACTGGGGTCATTATTGTTTTGTGACCTAATTCGGCTGCTTTTAATCCGTTTTGTGCGTTGCGCCAGCTCATTACAATGGCTCCTTCTACTAGGCCATGGTCTAGCATCTCGTCCCATCCTATTAGTTGACGGCCGCGTGCATGAATAACTTCTGAGATGCGTTGTGCAAAGTATTTCTGTAGTGCCCCCTCGTCTTTGAGTCTATGTTTTTTCATGAACTTTTGTGTCTCTTGTGACTCTTGCCACCATTTTTTTGCGCATTCGTCTGCACCAATATGGATATATGGGCCAGGGAAAACGTCCATAAGTTCATTGAAAACATCTGATAGAAAGGTGAATACCTCTTCTGATGGAGCTAGCACGTTATTTTGTCTATTGTATATTCCCCAGGTGATTGCTGGCTCTTTGGGTATATCTGGTGTGGTGCTGAATTGTGGGTAGGTGGCTAGGATTGCCATTGAGTGGCCTGGTACGTCTATCTCTGGTACAACTGTAATGTAGCGCTGCTGTGCGTAGTTAACTATCTCTTTCATTTGCTCTATGGTGTAGTAGCCTCCGTAGCGGGTGCTATCTACTCCTGTGCCTGGGAAAATGCCTATAATTGTGCCTGCTCTGTATGCTCCATCTTTATTGAGTTTTGGGTGACTTTTGCTTTCCATGCGCCAGCCTTGGTCGTCTGTAAGGTGCCAGTGAAAGTGGTTCATTTTATGCATAGCTATGTAGTCTATATATTGTTTAATATATTCTACAGAGTAGATGTGTCTTACAACGTCTAAGTGCATTCCTCTGTATTGGAAGCGTGGAAAGTCTACAACTTGAATTTGTTCTATATTTAGATTCTTTTCTATTTGTGATGCCGAGGTTTTTTCTTGCTCTGTTGGGAGTAGCTGAATGAGCGATTGCATTGCATAGAAGAGCCCTTGTGGGTTTGCACCGGTTAGGGTTATTTTTTTATCTGTTACGTTTAGGTAGTAGGCCCCTTCTCTCTCTAGATCTTTTTGTGTGTATTCTAGTTTTTGGAGTTGATTTGTAATGAGTGTTGGGAGCTCTTTTAGAGGTGCAATGGAGAGCTCAATTTGAAGCCCATTTTTAGAGGGAGTTGCTTGTTTGGTACTAATTATTTGCAGTTGAATTCCGTAGTAGCGCATGAGGTACTCTCTAAAGAAGGTTGCAGATTTTAGTTCTTCTGCGCCTTTTGCTACAATGGTGGTTTTGGGGGTAATATTTGCTGCGGGGCTCCCTTGTGCAGTTATAATTAGTTGTGGTTGAGGAATAATTGCTGGTTCTCTGTAGTGTGTTTCTGTTTGGCATGCTATGAAAGTGAGACTCATGGCAATTAATATTAGGGCATTTGTTAAGAGCTTCATTCTATTTGGGTTTTAGCTGGCAGGGTGCACCCCAAGTGTAGATTCTAGTTGATCTGTAATTTTATCTACTGCTTCTTGAAGTTTACCGCCGAGCATCATTTTGTACATGCCGTTGAGTTCTGTATCCATGGTAATTTGAAACTCAGTAGTGTTGAGGCTTATACTCTCTAGCTTTATGGTGAAGCAGAATGGGATTGGGCTTGTGCCGTACTGTTGGTATTTAACTTGGGTAAAGGGGGTTCTCTCTGTTATATGCATGCCTAGTTGGAATCCTTTGAATTTACCAGTAATGGTATCTGGGGTAGATTCTACTTGAGCTTCGCTTAGTATCTCTTGTGGGAGATTGCGGGTAAAGTTTGTAAGGTCTACAAACATTGAATAGAGAACTTGGGCGGGTTGAGCTATTCTAACTGTGCGCCCTTCTATATGGGTATTGCTCATAAAGAGTTTTTATTCTTGTCTCCAGGTATCTGGGCGGAAACGCCAGTCTTGGAGTGTTTCTAAATCTTTGTCTTGTATGTATTTGCAATCTACGGCTTCTTGAATGAGTGTCTCGTAGTTGCTTAATGTGCGTAGCTCTAGGTTTGAGTATTCAAATGAGCGGCGAGATTTGTTAAAGTTGTATGAGAAGATTGCTACCATACCTAGTACATTTGCACCTGCTGCACTTAAACATTCTGCTGCAGAGAGTGAGCTCTGGCCAGTACTTATAAGATCTTCTACAACCACTACATTTGCATTTTGGGGGAGTTCTCCCTCTATTCTTGCGCCTGTGCCATGTTCTTTGGCTTTTGGTCTTATATAGACAAATGGTTTATCTAGAAGCTGAGCAACTAAAACGCCCCAGGCAATTGCACCTGTGGCTACACCAGCAATAACATCTACTTTTGAGTAGTTTTGCTCTACTAAGCGAGCTAAGCTTTTAGAGACTAATGTTCTTGCTTTTGGGTAGGACAATATTTTTCTGTTATCGCAATAAATTGGTGATTTCCAGCCAGATGCCCATGTATAGGGCTCCTCTACATTGAGGGTAACTGCTTTGATCTCCAACAGCTGTTTTGCAATTATTTTTTCTATAGAGTTCATATTAGAGTATCTTTGTACAAGATTAGTAATTTATTTATTGCAAAGATAGTAAAAAACAATTCTTTTTGATGTATAATATATTCTTCGATAACCGCCTGTTAACTGTGTGTGACAAACTGGAGCAGCCGTTAAAAGACCCTTCTGCTGTGCTTTATAGCCCAGGTTCCTTTCCAGACCTTGTAGATTTACCAGAGCTTTTTTACTCTACTCCAAATATTAATACTTTATGTGTGCCTAGTACTAATAAAGAGAGTGCTTTTAAACAGCTCTGCACTAAGTTGAACCATATTAATGCTGGTGGGGGGTTGGTCTCTAATTGCCGAGGTGAATTTCTTCTGATTTTCCGTTATGGGCGTTGGGATTTACCTAAGGGTACTCAGGAGCCAGGCGAAGATATTAGAGGTGCTGCTTTGCGTGAGGTAGAAGAGGAGTGCGGGATAGGGGAGTTAGAGATTAATTCTCATATTTGTGACACCTACCATACATTCAAAAGAGATGGTCTTTTTAATCTTAAATGTACTCACTGGTATAGAATGCAATATAAGGGAGAGAGCAACCATACTACTCCTCAAGCTTCTGAAGATATTGAGCAGGCCATTTGGGTTGCTCCAGAGGAGCTCCCTAGCTATTTAAAAAACACCTACCCCTCTATTCAAGAGGTTTTTAACGTAGGTCTGTTATAGTAATGTTTTTATTGGTAAGGTAGCTTGGAGGGGGTTGGAAGTTGGTTGTTGGCCAGAGTTCTTGTTGGCTCTCTATAGATTTAATGTGTATTGTGTAGCTACTATCGTCTCTGCTTTGGTAGCGAATTATACAGGGGAGGTGGTTCTCTTTTTCTATGGTTATTATTAAGCTTTTATAGGCAGCAAATTTGTTTTTGGGAGAGAGCTCTATTTGCCATATTGGTTTGCACCCTTTAGGTTCTATTGTTTCTACTGCTTTGCGTGGTTTGTTGAATTGGCTGTTTTGGCTATTTAAAGATGTGAGGAACCCTATTGGGTTCTCTATCATATCTGTTTGGGTTGTATCGTTGGGGAAAATAGTGAGTTCGTTTGTCTGCTTGTTTAAAATCCATTTAGAGTGGGAGTCGCAGTAAATTTCCATCTCTTGGTTAATTAGTTTGAAAGAGTAGCCTTGTGCTTGTACCTCTCCATCTATTGAGCCATTTATAGCTCCTGTGGGGTCTGCTGCTGTAAGTTCAAAGGTGAGTTCAATTGCTTTTTTCTCTTTGAGCGCTTGGGCCATCTGGTCTAGTAGTTTGGCCCCATCTGGTGCAGGGCTGTTGGTTGTTGTTCCAACGGTTAAAGTTAGTAGGAGAAGTATTTTTATTGGTGAAATCATAATTGAGATAGCTGGGGAGTGTTAGTTTAAAGAGCTTAAAATGTTGTCTAAATCTGTAAATTCTGTTACTAGAACTTGGCGCGCTTTGCTTCCCTCTGGAGGGCCTACAATTCCTGCGGCTTCTAGTTGGTCCATTATGCGTCCGGCACGGTTGTAGCCTAAGTTCATTCTGCGTTGAATAAGTGATGTGGAGCCTTGTTGAAATTGCACAACTAGTTTGGCTGCCTCGTCAAAGAGTTTGTCTCTCTTCTCTAAATCTACTTCGCCAACTCCTAGTGACTCTCCCTCTTCTCCTGTGTACTCTGGGAGCAGGTGTGCCGAGGAGTACCCCTGTTGAGATGCAATGAAACCTGTGATTCTCTCTACCTCTGGAGTATCTACAAGTGCACACTGTACTCGGGTGAGTTCGCCGTTGAGCGAGATGAGCATGTCTCCCCTTCCTACTAGTTGGTTAGCTCCTGTGGTCTCTAAAATTGTGCGTGAGTCTATGCTAGAGATTACACGGAAAGCTATTCTGGTTGGGAAGTTTGCTTTTATTAGCCCTGTAATAATATTTGTTGTTGGGCGTTGAGTAGCAATAACAAGGTGAATGCCAATTGCTCTGGCTAGCTGGGCTAGGCGTACTATTGGCTCTTCAATTTCCCTGCCTGCTGTCATGAGTAGATCTGCAAATTCGTCTATTATTACAACTATAAAGTGCATATATTTATGCCCTTTTAGTGGATTTAGTTTGCGAGATAAGAATTTTTTATTGTACTCTTTTACAGTTCTTACATGTGCCTGTTTGAGTAGGTCGTAGCGGTTGTCCATCTCAATTGTAAGTGATTTGAGCGTGTAAACAACCTTTTGTGTATCTGTAATAATAGCATCTTCGCTATCTGGAAGTTTTGCTAAGAAATGTTTTTCAATTTTTGAGTAGAGAGATAGTTCTACTTTTTTAGGGTCTATAAGCACCATTTTCATCTCTGATGGGTGCTTGGTGTAGAGGAGCGATGTAATAATTACATTGAGCCCTACAGATTTACCTTGGCCAGTTGCTCCTGCTACAAGTAGGTGGGGCATTTTGGTTAGGTCAAACATCATTGGTTCGTTAGAGATGGTTCTGCCAATTACTACAGGGAGTTCAAATTTAGACTCTCTGAATTTTGGGTGGTCTAACAGAGATTTTAACGGTACTATGCTGGGAGTGCTGTTTGCTACCTCTATTCCTACTGCATTACTCCCTGGGATTGGGGCAATAATTCTAACTCCGCGGGCTGCTAGTGAGAGGGCAATATCGTCTTCTAATCTTTTGATTTGAGAGATTCTAACTCCTGGGCTTGGGACAATTTCGTAGAGTGTAACTGTTGGACCTGTGCGGGCAAAAATTTTCTCAATAGAGATTTTATAGTCGTTTAATGTTTTAACAATTTTGCGGTTGTTTCTCTCTAGTTCGTCGTGGGGAACTTTGTAGATTTTGTCTTTATAATCGTCTAAGAGCTCTAGCCCCGGGGCTTTGTACCTTGGGAGGTCTAGTCTAGGGTCGAACAGTGTGTCTAGTGAGCCTTTTGGGATGTTCTCTAGAAAAGCAGCATCTTCTTCTACATCTTCAATAATGAGTTCTGGTTGGTCTCCCTCTTTTTCTGTTTGTTCTTTATTTGCCGAGGTTTCGCTTTGGCTGCTGTGGTTTTGGTTACTGTCGCTCTCTACTTCAAAAGGGACCTCTTTTACTTCCATTATTGGGGTCTCGGCTTTTTTTTCTTCTTTAGAGATCTTATTGGTATCTTTTGGTTCTTTGGCTTCTTTGGTTTCTTTTGGCTTTTTGTGGGTGAGGGAGTAGATGCCTCTGTTTATCCAGTGGATTATGTTGTTGTTTAGTAGTATGAGCCAGGTTATAAAGGCTACAAATATGAGAGAGCCTGCCCCGGCTGCGCCTAGCATTGAGATGAGCCATTGGTTAATATAGTAGCCGTAGGAGCCTCCTACGCCGTTGCCGAACCAATCGTCGAATTTTGTAAATCCAAAGATAAATGAGAAGAGAATGGAGAGGATTATTGCTCCGTAAATTGCTAAATAAGAGATTCTAATAATTCTTATTTTTTTAATTTTAAGGGAGTAGATGGCAATTGCTCCAAAGTAGAAGGGGAAGATAAATGCGCCTAGCCCAAATAGTTTTGAGAGTAGGAAGTTTGCCCAGAAAAAACCAACTTTACCCCCTCCGTTTTCTACTGAGACTATAGTGTTCCATACGTCTGGGTGGGAGAGTAGTGATTGATCGTCTGCCCAGGTAAATAGGTATGAGAGTAGGGCAATAAATGTGTATATAGAAAGTACAGTGAAAAAGAGGCCCGTAATAAGTCTACGAGCTTCGGCTCCTTTTGGTGGTGGTGCGGTTTCGGCACTGTTTTTCTTTTTTCTTGCCATTGGTTTTTTTGCTGTTTTTAAATGCGTTCTATTTTTGCTCCTAGTGCGTTGAGGCGGCCATCTATGTTTTGGTATCCTCTATCTATCTGCTCTATATTGTCTATTATGCTGGTGCCTTTTGCACTCATGGCTGCTATGAGAAGTGCTATGCCGGCTCTTATATCTGGCGATACCATATTTGTGCCTCTTAGGCAGAACTCTCTGTTGTGGCCAATAATTGTGGCTCTGTGTGGGTCGCAGAGAATTATTTGTGCTCCCATATCTATGAGCTTATCTACAAAGAAGAGGCGGCTTTCAAACATTTTTTGGTGAATTAGTACCGAGCCTTTTGCTTGAATGGCTGTTACTAGTAGTACCGAGAGTAGGTCTGGGGTGAGCCCTGGCCATGGTGCATCTGCAATGGTCATTATTGAGCCATCCATAAAGCTCTCTATTTGGTAGTGTTCGTGAGTTGGAATGTAGATATTTTCTCCTCTTCTCTCTACTGTTATGCCAAGGCGGCGGAATTGGTCTGGGATAATTCCTAGTTGGTTGTATTCTACATTCTTGATGGTTATTTCGCTGGCTGTCATTGCTGCTAGCCCTATGAAACTGCCCACTTCAATCATATCTGGTAAAATCTTGTGCTCTGTTCCACCGAGTTGTTCTACTCCTTCTATTGTGAGTAAGTTGGAGCCTACGCCTCTGATTTTTGCGCCCATTCTGATGAGCATTTTGCAGAGTTGTTGTAGGTAGGGTTCGCATGCTGCGTTGTAGATGGTGGTTTTTCCTTTGGCAAGCACTGCTGCCATTACTATGTTGGCAGTGCCTGTTACCGAGGCTTCGTCTAGTAGCATGTATTCCCCTTGAAGTCTGTTGGTTGTGAGTTCTATTGAACTGGTATCTTCTTTGAATTGGAGGTTTGCTCCTAGTTTTTTTAGACCAATTAGGTGAGTGTCTAGCCTGCGACGGCCAATTTTGTCTCCTCCTGGTTTTGGCATATTGGCATATCCAAAGCGTGTGAGAAGTGGGCCTACTAGCATTACAGAGCCGCGGAGCGATGCTGCCATTTGGCAAAATTGGTTGGTGTGAACAAACTCTATATCTATATCACTTGCACAAAATTCCCAGCTATGAGATATGCATTGAGTAGAGGGGTCTCTATTAGATTTCTTGTTATTTGAGCTTTTTTGTTGCTCAATTTTTGTTGCCTTAACTCCTAATCTTTCAAGTAGTTCTATGAGTTTTTGTGTGTCTAGAATGTCTGGCAAGTTGTGAACTGTAATTTTCTCTGCAGTGAGTAACACAGCGGAGAGTATTTGAAGAGCTTCGTTTTTTGCTCCTTGGGGTGTAACATTGCCTTTTAAGCGGTTGCCTCCGTCTACTCTAAATTGCGCCATTTTATTTTCTTTTACCTGATTTTCTTTTGTTGCCTCTGTAGTTTTGCCTTTGTGAATGTTCGTTACGGTGGCTTTGGTGTGCTCCTGGTTGGGTTGGTGTGTGTGTTAATGGGGAAAGGTGCATTCCTTCTGGAACAGTTAGGCGGCCTTTAGAGAGTTTGTGTATATCGCTGAATATTGTCTCTTCTTGTACAGAGTCTTTGTTCCAGATTAGATATTGATGTCTCATATAGTGGGCAAGCACCATAACCATATTGGTGCGGAGTTCTTTATCTTCTTTCTCTGCTATCATATCTATCATGTTCTGGATATTGCGACCGTAATGTGCTGCTTTTAAAGGTGTCTTATCTAGAGGGATAGGGTTGGGGTGAGTCTCGAAAGTCTCTTTAGTTGGGGTGGGGTAGGGTGAGTCTATGTCTATTTCAAAGTCAGATATAATTTGGACGTTGTCCCATAATTTGTGTTTATAATCGTCTAAATCTCTTAGTTGTGGGTTTAGTACTCCCATAACGTCTACTACAGCTTTTATCTGTTGGTTCCTTTTTTCTTTATCGGGTATGTTTACAACATAATCGATCATTTTTTGAACATGCCTTCCAAATTCGGGCATCTTTATTTGTTCTCTTTGTGTATTGTAATCCATCTATTTTTTGTCTATTTCCTGCAAAGATACAGAAATATTTATACCTATTTCTTCAATTATTAGCTTAGCTTTTGTTTTAGTTAGGTGTAGCACCTTGCCTGCTTTGTGCTTGAAGGGGCCGGTTATAATTTCTACTTTATCTCCGCTTGTTATTATTTTTTTATTCTGGGCAATTTTTAAAAACTCTTTTATTGCATCTATCTCTTTTTCTCTAACTATGGCAGGTTTATTAAGATAGAAGACGACTCTCGTAACTCCGTAAACAAGAGGGAGTTGCCTTACTTGATGGTCGTTACATTTTACAAATAAATATGAATTGAATAGTGGAACTTCTACTGTTTTTACTCTATCGCTCCATTGTTTTTTTACTTTGTGAAGGGGTAGAAAAGTTTCAATACCCATCTGCCTTAATCTCTCCTGGGCTTTTTTTTCTGCTCTTGGGCTAGTGTATAGTACGTACCAGGCCATTTATATCATTTTAGAATTCAATTTAACTTTAATTTTTGGGTATTACAAATATAGCGAATTTATGACTATTTCTATTATCTTTGTGTGGTCTCAAAAATCTTAAATATGTATAATAAGTTGATTTCTAAAAAAATGAAGATGGCAGTTGTGGGATTAGGCTATGTTGGTCTGCCACTGGCCCTTGAATTTGCAAAGAATTTTTCGGTTATAGGTTACGATATTAAGCAGCGAAATCTAAAATTATTGCAGAATAGAGTAGATCCGAGTGGTGAGTTGAGTGAAGACTCTTTTGATGGGAGAGATATTATTTTTACCTCTAATTCCGAGGAGTTGCGCGATGCTAGTTTTTATATTATTGCTGTTCCTACTCCTATAGATAAATATAATAGCCCAGATTTGAGACCGCTGCTTTCGGCTACTTTAGCTGTTGCCAATGTTCTTAAACCAGGAGATTACGTGGTTTACGAGAGTACTGTTTATCCTGGTTGTACTAATGAGGAGTGTGTTCCGCTTTTGGAGCGGGTTTCTGGTTTGAGGGTACGCAGAGATTTTAAAGTTGGCTATTCGCCTGAGAGGATAAACCCTGGCGATTCTGAACACTCATTAAGAGATACTATGAAAATAGTTTCGGCATGTGATTCTGAATCTTTAGATGTTGTTGCTAAAATTTATGAGAGTGTGGTTACTGCTGGGGTTCATAGGGCTCCAGATATTAATGTGGCCGAGGCTGCTAAAATTATTGAGAATACTCAACGAGATGTTAATATTGCTTTAATGAATGAGCTCTCTATTTTATTCAATCGTATGAATATTAATACATTTGATGTTATAAAGGCTGCTGCTACTAAGTGGAACTTTATCCCTTATACTCCTGGTCTTGTTGGGGGGCATTGTATTGGTGTAGATCCCTACTATATGATGCATAAGGCGGCAGAGCTCAAATATCACCCACAAATGATTACCTCTGGCCGTTTTGTAAATGACTCTATGGGTGGTTATATTGCTAAGCAAACTGTTAAGAAGCTTCTATCTAATGATTTGCCTCTGCTTAGAGCTAAGGTTTTGGTTATGGGCGTTACATATAAAGAAGACGTTTATGATATCCGTAACTCTAAAGTGATTGATATTGTGCGTGAGTTACTTAGTTACCGTATTGCTGTAGATGTTGTTGACCCTAATGCAGATTCTAATGCTGTTGAAGAGGAGTATGGAATTAAACTTATGCAAACTCCAGATGGGCAGATTAAGCCGGCAAGTAAATATCATGCAGTTATAATGGCTGTTCCGCATCGCGAATATTTGAGTATGACCGAAAGTGACTTTAAAGAGTTTTTAGACCCTAAGGGTTTGGTTGTAGATGTTAGGGGTGTCTTTAAAGATGTCATTAAAGATTTACGTTATTGGTCTTTATAGTTTATTGGCTCTATTGGGTAAAAAAAAAGCTAGAAATTAATCTAGCTTTTTTATTTTTTTAGTTTCTGCTTGGCCGATGGATGTTGTTGGCCTTTGGCCTTTGGCTGTTTATGCCTGCGAAACTTCTTTTGGCATTACCGATACATATGATTTGTTATTAACTGTTTTGCGGAAAACAACAAATCCATCTACAAGTGCATGTAGTGTATGATCTTTACCCATGCCTACGTTTGTACCTGGGTTGTGCGCTGTACCTCTTTGACGAACCAGAATGTTTCCGGCTTTAGCAAATTGGCCGCTAAATAGCTTAACGCCTAGTCTTTTACTGTGTGATTCACGTCCGTTTTTCGAACTACCGACACCTTTCTTATGAGCCATAATCTAAATGTTTTCTGGATTAAAAATTAAGCAATCTCTTCAATTTGAATTTGAGTAAAATGTTGACGGTGACCGTTTTTCTTGGTGTAACCTTTACGGCGTTTCTTTTTGAAAACTATAACTTTGTCTCCTTTTAGGTGAGTGAGCACTTTAGCTTTTACTGTGGCTCCTTCTACGTAGGGTGCACCTACTTTAATATCACCATCGGTTTCAACTAAAAGTACTTTGTCAAAAGTAATAGATTCGCCCTCTTGCGCCTCTAAACGATGAACAAACATCTTTCTCTCTTTCTCTACTTTAAATTGCTGTCCTGCAATATCTACAATTGCGTACATAAAATAATTTTTAATAAAAATTAACGACTGCAAGCGGCTTTTTTGTTTTTAAATTCAACTGTTTTAGATTGGATCTTCTCTGGTTGTCACAAATAAATTGTGAGTTGAATTAAACTTACTTGGCTCTTATTCAATAGCTTGACAATCTTCTGTCTAATAAATTTGGATGGCAAATATATGCATTATTTTTAAATATACAAAACATTCTTGTTAAAATTAAATGAAGAAATTAAATGAAGAAGTTGAATTTTGTGATTTTGCCTACTATTGAAAACTCTAAAAATTATATTGCAGTAAATCAAGTATTTGACAATTCATCTTATTTTTCCCTAGGAGACCATTTCTCAGGAGATGAATACTCGTAACTTGTTTAGAAAAGTTAAACACCTGGTTACTAGATATTTACTTGTAATCATCTCCCGGCAAAGTCGCAGATATAATAATGTGAAACTATAACTACAAAAAAAAGAGATGCTTAAAAGGCATCTCTTTTTTTATTGTGTAAGCAGCTGTTGTGTGTGCTTTATTAACTCTCTAAGTTGTACTTTAGCTGCCTAAGTTGTTGGTTAGCCGCCAAAATCGTCGAAGGCTATGTTGTCTTCTTCTACGCCTAGGTTGTCTAGCATGCTGGTTACGGCGCTGTTCATCATTGGTGGGCCGCATAGGTAGTATTCTACATCTTCTGGGAATTCGTGCTTGCCTAGGTAGTTGTCTAGAAGTACTTGGTGGATAAAGCCGGTTGGGCCTGTCCAGTTGTCTTCTGGTTTAGGGTCGCTAAGTGCAAGGTGGAATGTGAAGTTAGGGAAATCTTTCTCTATTGCGCGGAAGTCTTCTTCGTAGAATACTTCTTTCATTGAGCGGGCTCCGTACCAGAAGCTTACTTTGCGGGTTGTCTTTTCTGTGTGGAATAGGTGGAATATGTGTGAGCGCATTGGTGCCATTCCTGCTCCTCCTCCTACGAAGATAATCTCGTTGTCTGTCTCTTTAATAAAGAAGTCTCCGTATGGGCCACTAATGGTTATTTTGTCTCCTGGTTTGCGTGAGAATACATAAGAAGAGCAGATTCCTGGGTTTACATTCATAAATGACCCTTTGCTTCTGTCCCATGGTGGGGTGGCAATACGGATGTTTAGCATTATTATGTTGCCTTCTGCTGGGTGGTTGGCCATTGAGTAGGCTCTAAAGGTCTCTTCTGTGTTTTTCATTTTGAGATCCCAGAGGTTCATTTTGTCCCAATCTTCGTGGAATTCTGGTTGAACTTCTATATCTTTAGAGTAATCTACTTCGCATTTAGGTATATCTATCTGGATATATCCTCCAGATCTAAAGTTGAGGTTCTCTCCTTCTGGGAGTTTTACTACAAACTCTTTTATGAAGGTTGCTACGTTGTTATTGCTAACTACTTCGCACTCCCATTTTTTGATGCCCATTACCTCTTCTGGTACCTCTATCTCTATATCTTCTCTTACTTTTACTTGGCAGCCCAGACGCCATTGGGTCTGCTGCTGTTTGCGAGTAAAGAACCCTACCTCGGTAGGAAGCATCTCTCCTCCGCCAGAGGTAACTCGGCATTTACACATACCGCATGTTCCTTTACCTCCGCAGGCGCTGGGTAGATAAATTTCGTTATTAGATAGTACAGAGAGTACATTTTCTCCTGGGGAGACCTCTAGCTCTTTGTCTGAGTTAATGGTCATTTTAACTTTGCCCTGTGGAGTGAGTTTTGTTTTTGCGTATAGTAGTAGTGCTACTAGTAAAAGGGTTACTACTAAAAAGGCGACAATTGATGTAACTATTATTAGTGTTAAATTCATAATATTTCTTGCTATAGTTTAATTCCCATAAAACTCATAAAGGCTATGCCCATGAGGCCAACTACTATAAAGGTGAGCCCTAAACCACGGAGGGGTGCGGGTACGTTGGAGTAGGAGAGCTTCTCGCGTATAGCTGCTAGGGCTACAATTGCGAGGAACCAGCCTATTCCTGAGCCGAGGCCAAAGACGGTTGCTTCTGCTAGGGTTTCGTACCCTCTCTCTTGCATAAAGAGAGACCCTCCTAAAATGGCGCAGTTTACTGCTATAAGAGGGAGAAATATGCCGAGCGAGTTATATAGTGCGGGTGTGAATTTCTCTACTATCATCTCTACTAGTTGTACCATAGAGGCTATAACCGCTATAAAGATGATAAAGCTTAGGAAGCTGAGGTCTATGTTGGAGTATTCTGGACTTAGCCAGGTAAGGGCTCCGGGTGCTAAGATATATTTGTTGAGTAAGAAGTTTGCTGGTAGAGTAACTCCTAGTACAAATATAACTGCTGCTCCAAGACCAACTGCTGTTTTTATGTTTTTAGATACTGCAAGGTATGAACACATTCCCAGGAAATATGCAAATACCATATTGTCTACAAAAATAGACTTTACGAATAAACTTATTAAATCTTGCATTGCTGTAATGTGTTATTATTATTCTTCAATTAATTCTTTTTGAATACTTCTTTGTACCCAGATAAACATTCCTACTAGTATTAGGGCCATTGGTGGGAGTATAAATAGGCCATTGTTTTCGTAAAAACCGCCGTTCTTTATGTACCAAGACGCTGGGACTATGTTGTAACCTAGTAGTGTGCCAGAGCCAAATAGTTCGCGGAAAAATGCTACAGCTATTAGTATTATGCCGTATCCTAGGCCGTTTGCTATTCCATCTACAAATGATGGCCATGGTTTGTTGGCTAGAGCAAAGGCCTCTATTCTACCCATTATTATACAGTTGGTAATAATAAGACCTACAAATACAGAGAGTTGTTTGCTTACTTCGTAGGCAAATGCTTTTAGTATTTGATCTACTAAAATTACTAACATTGCTACAACTACTAGTTGTACTATAATTCTAATTCTGTTAGGAATTGTTTTTCTAAGTAGTGAAACTATTGCTTCTGAGAACCCTAAAACTATGGTAACTGATAGTGTCATTACTAGAGCTGGTTCTAGTTTAACAGTTACGGCTAGGGCAGAACAGATTCCAAGTACCAGTACAGATATTGGATTGTTTTTAAATAGTGGTTCTATAAATATTTTTTTATCCATTGCACTAATTGTTTTCTAGGTTAGACTTAAAGAAGTTGAGATATTCATTCACGTTTCTGGATATCATCTCTTCTACTGCTTCTGAGGTTATGGTTCCGCCAGAGATAGCATCTACTTGGTGTTTGCTACCTGGGGCTGCGCCTCCTTTTACTACTTGTACAGAAACGTATTTGCCGCTGTTGTCAAATATCTGTTTGTCTGTAAATTGTTTGTAGAAAGCGGGCGTTGTAATCTCGGCACCTAACCCTGGTGTTTCACTTTTGTGGTCGAAAACAGCTCCTGCAATAGTGTTGTAATCGTCTTTAAGAGAGATATAACCCCAAACAGGACCCCAAAGTCCACTCCCTTTTAATGGTATTATATACTGTTTTTTGTTGTTATCTAGTTTGCAAATGTAGAGTATTAGCTCTTTTCCGTTCTCTATTATAGAGGAGTCTGTTATATATTTTGCGTATTGCTGCTCTATGTAGCTGTCTTTGTCTTCTGCGTCATTTGCTTTGCCAGCAAGGTGAACCGAGCGAAGAACCATCTGTTTTCTCTCTAGTTCTACGTTGCGCTCTTGTCTCTCTTTTAAGAGTGAAGAGGCTAAGGCAAGTATAACTGCTACCACTATTACCATTAGGGTAGCGTATGCTATTGTGTAAAAATTGTTATTTGTATCCATCTTCTCTTTCTCTTATTTTATGATAGCCCTTTTTTCTCTTCTTTTGATGTTTTTTTGCACTACTGAGTAGTCTATTAGTGGTGCAAAGGTGTTCATCAGTAATATTGCTAACATCATTCCTTCTGGGTAACCAGGGTTGAATACTCTAATGACAACTGCAAGCATACCTATAAGGAAGCCGTAGATCCATTTACCTCTGTTTGTTTGTGAGCCGGTTACAGGGTCTGTTGCCATGAATACTGTTCCAAAAGCAAAACCACCCATTACTAAGTGATACCATGCTGGTATTGCTAGGTATGAGTCTGGGCTTGGTGCTACTAAGTTTAGTAAAAGGCCTGTTAAGAGGCCGCCTGCTACAACGCTAACCATAATTCTCCAGCTGGCAATTCCTGTAAATATTAGAAGTGCTGCTCCTAGTAGTATTGCTAAGGTAGAGGTCTCTCCAACTGAGCCTGGAATTAATCCTAGGAACATCTCTTGTAAAGATGGAACTTCGCTCCAAATTCCTGCTTGTGCATTTGCTAGGGGAGTTGCTCCAGAGAAGCCGTCTATAATGCCTTCTCCTTTTGTGAGCCCGCTAACCCATACTTTGTCTCCAGACATAAATGATGGGTAGGCAAAGAATGCAAAGGCTCTGGCTATTAGTGCTGGGTTCCAGATGTTCATTCCTGTCCCACCAAATACCTCTTTACCTATAATAACAGAGAATGCTACTGCTAAAGCGAGCATCCATAGTGGGAGGTCTACTGGCATAATGAGTGGAATGAGCATTCCTGTTACAAGGTACCCTTCGTTTACTTCGTGGCCACGTATTTGTGCCGAGGCGAACTCTATTCCTAGCCCTACTCCGTAGGAGACTATTACCATAGGTATTACTCTTAAGAACCCGTAAAAGAAGGTTTGCCAGAAGTCCATAGAGGCTCCTGTGGCAAGGGCGTGTTGGTGCCCTACGTTGTACATTCCAAACAGAAGGGCAGGTGTTAGTGCAAAGATTACCATTGTCATGGTTCTCTTGAGGTCTATGCTGTCTCTTATGTGTGTTCCTGTCTTTGTAACTAAATTTGGTACAAAGAGAAAGGTCTCGAATGCATCAAAAGTGGAGTGCAGAAAGCCCAGTTTGCCACCTTTGCTGAATGTAGGTTTTATATTATCTACTAATTTTCTAATTGCTTTCATCTCAATCTCTTATTATGACATTTCTTTAATCATAAGCTCTATTCCTTGAGCCAATATATGCTGAATCTCTGTTTTGGAAGGGCAAACAAATTCACAAAGTGCAAGATCTTCTTCTATTACCTCGTATATGCCTAGTGCTTCCATTTGATCTATATCTTGTGCCATTATGGCTTTGATTAGATACATTGGATAGATATCCATTGGAGTTACATTTTCATAAACTCCAGTCATAACTAGTGCTCTTTCACCTCCGTTGAGGTTGGTATCTAGTTTGTATTTTTTCTTTGGGAAAAGCCATGAGAAATATGAGCGTGAGGTGCTGAATTTTTTAAGGCGCATTGGTTTAATCCAGCCAAGCATTTCGTAGTAGTTACCTTCGCTAAGGAGTGTTATTTGATTATGGAAAAAGCCGAGGTATCCGTTTGCTTGTACGTTGTCTCCTGTGAGAGCGTTTCCACTTATATATCTTACTGGTAGGTTCTCTCCAGATGGGCTCTCTTTTGGAGAGATCTCTTTGGCTACAAAAGAGTCTATTTGGCTCATGCACATTCCGGGGATAGTCTCTATATAGCTTGGGTTTTCTGCTCTTGGGCCTGTTATGGCAATAGTTTTTCTAATGTCATAAACTCCTTTAGAGAAGAGCTTTCCAATTGCTGCTATTGAGTGCATATCTATAGTCCAAACTGTTTCTCCTTTATTTATTGGGCTTATGTGGTGAATTTGAACTCCCACATTACCTGCTGGGTGTGGCCCTTCGAATGTGTGGATTATAGCTTTATCTAATTTGTGGAAAGGGCTGCTTGCATAGCTAGACCTGTGTAAAGAGATGTGTATTCCTCCTGTTGTTAGTTTTGAGAGAATCTCTATTCCTAGTTGTATATTCTCAATTTCATTTTTAAGAGCAAAATCTAGATTGGGGGCAAGTGGAGAGGAATCGAACCCAGAGATAAAGATTGCTTTGGGGCTTGCGGTAGGGTCTGCAAAAGTTCCGTAGGGTCTCTGCTTGAGTGCTAACCAAAGCCCGCTTTGGGTAAGAGTTTCTATAATCTCTTCTTTAGTAGATTTGCGTGGATTAGGAGTTTCAAAGCTTATATACTGGCTTTT
>JAQVZL010000088.1 GCA_028708215.1 Bacteroidales bacterium | reverse complement strand
AAGCTGCTCTATAGCAGCGGGGCGGTATACGTCGCAAGCCACTAGCATTGGTTTAAGCCCTCTTTTAGTTCTACTGTTTAGAGCTAGCTTCCCACTAAAAGTTGTTTTACCCGAACCTTGAAGTCCTGCCACTAAAACTACTCCTGGGCTTCCTTTTACATTTATATCGGTTGCCTCACTCCCCATAAGCTTTGTAAGCTCGTCATGAACAATTTTTGTCATCATTTGTCCTGGACGGACAGCTTTCAACACATCTTGCCCTAACGCAATCTCTTTAACGTCGTCACAAAACTTCTTTGCTATTTTATAGCTAACATCGGCATCAAGTAGAGCCTTTCTAATATCTTTTAATGTTTCTGCAACATTTATTTCTGTTATTCTTCCCTCTCCTTTAAGTAGTTTAAAGGAACTTTCTAATCTATCAATTAAATTTTCAAACATTTTATAAAAAATTAAACTTCAAATTTAGTTATCTTCAATAAAAGACCTCAATATTTTTCTACCATCACTATTAACTACTGCCTCTAAATGGTATCTTACTAACTCGGAATGGAATAAAAATGGATCTCTTAAAAAAACATAAGAGCCATCCCAAGAGTAAATCTTTGCCATAGCAGAAGTAAAAAACAGAGTAATTAGCTCTTTGTTCAAATTGGGTCTATAAAGCTTTTCACCTATTCCTCTTTCAAGATTCTCTTTAATAATCTTAGAGTAAAAACTCATACGGTTTGTATGGTCTAAAACCTTTAAATCTGGAAGGAATTTTGAGGAATCACTAAGTAGTAATGGGCCAATTTCTTCTAAAGTTTTATTCATCATACCACTAGTATGAAAAAGTGCTTCTATTGCATTTTTACCTTGACTAAGAGAGAGATTAATCTTAAACTCAATATCTTCAATTACATGTTGCATTACTGTTCTCATAAGCCCATCTTTACTCTTAAAGTTATTGTAAAGAGTCTTTTTAGTGAGCTTTAAATCAAGAGCAATATCTTCCATTGTAAGATTCAGCCCTTTTTTTTGAAAAAGCTCATAAACTTTAGAAACATAACTATCTCTAGAACAATACCTTGCCATATAATCAGTAATTAAAACATTATTTTGAATAGTATTCTGGAGCAAGCTCTTTTTGATTATATCTCATACCCA
The DNA here is from genome assembly GCA_028708215.1 of Bacteroidales bacterium. GTDB lineage: Bacteria > Bacteroidota > Bacteroidia > Bacteroidales > UBA932 > Bact-08. The sequence continues at coordinate 4,656 of JAQVZL010000088.1, read as the reverse complement.
TAACCTGCCCATATGCACCTGCAGATCTAATTGCAACAATATCACCTCTTTTAGTCTCTGGCAATAATATATTTTCGCCAAAACTATCACTAGACTCACACACAGGACCTACAACATCATACTCCTTTTCTACTCCCTTAGAAGTTAAGTTCTCTACTTTATGAGAAGCTTGGTATAGTGCAGGACGTATCAAATCATTCATCCCAGCATCTAATATTGCAAATTTCTTTCCTTTTCCATGTTTCACATAAAGAACTCTAGAAATTAAAGAACCACATTGAGCAATAATTGCTCTACCTGGTTCAAAATGTATATCTTGGTCTTTATTTCTTTTTAGGTTTTTATCAATTATTGCAAAATAAGATGCAAAGTCTGGAATTGGATTGGCATTCGGGTTAGAGTAATCTATACCTAGGCCACCTCCCAGATTAATGTTTTTAACATACATCCCCTTCTCTTCAAACATAGATACAATCTCGTTAACTCTAATAGCAAGCCTTTCAAAAACAGAGTAATCTGTAATCTGAGAACCTATATGAAAGTGGAGCCCTGCAAATTTCACATTATTACATTTTTCAAGAGTCTCTATAACTTGGTCAAACATCCAGTAGCTAATACCAAATTTATTTTGAGAAGTACCTGTTGTAATATATTTATGGGTATTAGCATCTACCTCTGGATTTATCCTTAATGAGACTGGGGCCACCTTACCCATTTTACCAGCAATTTCATTAATAACCTCTATCTCTGGAATAGATTCACAGTTAAAAGAAAAAATATCTCCTTCTAAAGCTGTAATAATCTCTTTATCTGATTTACCTACACCAGCATACACTATTTTTTTTGAATCAAAACCCTTTTTAAGAGCAAGAGCTACTTCACTACCACTTACACAGTCGGCACCAAATCCATAGCTCTTAATCAAATCTAAAATAGGGTCGTTTGCATTTGCCTTTAGAGCATAATGTGCATGAAAGTTATACTTATTGAGTTCACTTGTATAGATATCTAACGTTTTTTTCAAAAGTTGCATATCATAGTAATAAAAAGGAGTTTCAAGAGTGTCAAACCACTCAACAGTTTTTTGATTAAACATATATAAAAGCTTAAAGTGTATAAAGTGTTCTAAAATTATAGCTGCAAAAATAGTAAAAATCTTGTTCTTAGTTTATAATATCTATATTTGCAAATATAATAATGTAATTTTAATGAAACCTATAGTAGTATGAAACCAACAAAAAAAGAGCTGCTTAAAGATACAATTAAGCATATAGACATTACTGCTTTTGATTCAACTTATCTTATTGATTCAATGCGTGACATGTCATTCACTTCTAGAGATACAGCGGCAGCTGCAGATACTCTGCAAATGATGATTAATGATAAAGAGTCTACTAACTGGCTTATCCTTGCAGGAAGCACTTCTGCAGGAGGTTGTATGCAAGCCTACGTAGATATGATTCGCTTTAATATGACAGATGCAGTTGTGGCAACAGGCGCATCTATCATTGATATGGACTTCTTTGAAGCATTAGGCTACAAACACTATAAAGGGTCGCAATTTATAGACGATTCTCAACTAAGAGAAAACTATATAGATAGAATCTACGACACATTCATAGACGAAGAAGAGCTCCAAAATTGCGATGCAACAATAAAAACAATTGCAGACTCTTTAGAACCTCGGCCCTACTCTTCTAGAGAATTTATACAAGAAATAGGAAAGTGGCTTACCAAAAACTCCGTTAAGAAGAACTCACTTATTCAAACTGCATACGAAAACAACGTTCCAATTTTTGTACCTGCATTTAGCGATTGCAGCGCTGGTTTTGGTTTGGTAATGCACCAAGTAGAGAGAATGAAAGAGAACAAACCATATTTAACAATAGACTCAGTAGCAGATTTCCGCGAATTAACAGAAGTTAAAATGGCAGCAAAAAGCAGCGGTCTCTTCATGATTGGAGGTGGAGTTCCTAAAAACTTTGCACAAGATACAGTTGTATGCGCAGAATGCCTCGGCTTTGATGTACCAATGCATAAATATGCTGTTCAAATCACAGTTGCAGATGTTCGCGACGGAGCATGCTCATCTTCTACACTAAAAGAGGCAAACTCATGGGGCAAAGTAGATACTGCACATGAACAAATGGTATATGCCGAGGCAACTTCCGTTGTTCCTATTATTTTAAACTATGTCTACACCAAAGGAGATTGGAAAAAGAGAGAGAAGAAAAACCACTCACTCCTTTTTAAAAATGGCACCAGAGGAGAAGGACTTCTGTTAGGAGAGTAGTTAGAACCAGGAGATGATTACTCATAACTTATTTACAGTTGCTTGGCTACTAAGTATCTACTTGTAATCATCTCCTAGCAATTTTTGCTCTGCTCTGCTCAGCATAAAGCAACATCTCTTTTTTAGCTAATTAGATGAAGTGGTTTGAACAGATAGGCCTAGGACCGTTCAACTACCAAAGGGAGGCGCTCCGCAGGCCCCGAAAAACCACAAAGAGAATAGCGTCTAGAAAAAAGAGCGTTGCTGCTGGTGAGCAGGCAGCTAACAGCTAACAGCTAGCAGCAAATAGCTAAGAGCTAATAGCCAATAGCATTATAAGAAATTACATAAATAAAATAATCATTATTATGAGAAGTAAAGCTAGGTGGGAAGCTTTAGTAGATGAGCTAACCTATGTGCTCTGGTCTAAGTAAATCAAATACAGTTTTCACAGGAGAAAATGTTGTAATAGGAACCTCTACAAAAACAGTGTTCCAACGGCTCATAGCACCATTCCACAAACCAGGTAATTCCAATGCTTTTACAGAGACCCCTTCTAAACTTTTAACCGAAATAAAACCCGTTTCGGGATCGACATACTTAGATAAATCAAACTTATCTCCTCTATAATTTTTAAGAGAACAGACCAAATCTACTGGATTAAAGTGAGTAGATTGCTCTACAATCTCTTTTACTTTAGCATTTTTCATATCTATCTGAGCAGACTCTAATATTTGTAAAGAGACAGATCCATCTGCATCTTTAACCAAGAATGGGCCTCCTCCAGGTTCTCCCAAGTTTTTAACCATACCACAAACTCTTAAAGGCCTGTTTAATCTTGACTTTAAAAACTCCTTCTCAATTTCTTCAGGAACCTCTGGTAGGTCTACACAAAATTCACTCTTAATAAATTGCCTTATCTCTACTAAAAGCTCATGGTTTTTCTGACCATCTAACTCACGCAAATATTCAAAACTCTTCTCTTGAATATTTAATAGGTATCCAGATAGAACTTTTTTCCACAATACAGTATCTTGAGTTAAAGACTCTTTTGCAACATTATCTATATTTTTTATTATTACTATATCTGAATCTACATCATTTAAATTCTCTATAAGTGCCCCATGGCCCGCAGGTCTAAAAACCAACTTTCCATCACTATCTTTAGCAGGATTGTTGCTCATATCTACCGCAATAGTATCTGTAGAGGGTTTCTGGACGGTAAAAGATATTTCAAAATTACAACCAAATTTTTTCTCATAAGAGTTAAGGTTTTTTTGAAGAACTTCTTTAAATAGAGAGTAATGCTCATTAGAGACAGAGATAACTAGCTTTGCTACACCATCTGAATTTACAGCATACTTAGAAGCTTCGGCTAACTGCTCTTCAAAAGCCGTTCTTTCTCCACTGCTGTATTTGTGAAACTTAATAAGACCTTTTGGTAAGTTACCATATCCCATTCCCTCTTTTAGTAGTAGAGCCTCTAAAACCTCCTTCTCAGAGGCCTTTAGAATATTTACATGCTCTTTTAGCTCATTATAGAATGGAAAGCTCTCTATCTCTTTAAAGAATTTATTAGCAGGAGAACTTTTAGGTAATTTACCATTCGCTTGAGCACTATTTATTCCATCGTAAAGATCTTTAAACATTCTTGTTGCAGCTCCCGATGCTGGAACAAACTTACACACCTCACCTTTGAATTGAGAGTAACGGTTAACATATAATTGTTGTTCATCTTTAGAAATAACCTTTACTCCTCTATTTGGTGTGGCAGCTGCCACAATATGCGGCATCTCAAAACCAATTTTAAATTGTGTAAGCTCTTGTAAAACCTTCTCTTTTGAAGAGCCTCTCTCTTCAATCTGCTTTAGCTCATCTTTACTAAACATATAATTTCTGTTTTTATATAAATAAGTTCAACTTTTCTAACTTAGAAATAACCTCCCAAGGCAACTCTCTTCTATAAATATACTCACTTCTAATTCTCTCAAACCCATCTGGATTTGCTTTTAACATTAAATCTTGCTCCCAAACAGGAAAAATATGAAGAAGCAAATTTACTGCTTTGCTAAAATATGTAGATTTGTCTGTAATAGAAAACTCTGAGTAAAAAAAGGAGTCCAGAGCAATCTCTTCAAAAAGAGGAGCCTCAATATGAAAGTTTTCAAGTTCTTTAATAGAAAAAAAATTAGCAAAGCTCAACACACTCATTACAGTAGCATTAATCTTTCCCTCTAAAGAGTACCCCGCAATATGCGTTGTGGCTATATCTGTCACATTAAGAAACTCTTTATCTATATTCGGCTCATTTTTCCATACGTCTACAATTAGACCTCCTAACTTATCTTGGGACTCAATAACTGCTGCTTCGTCTACAACTTCTC
>JAQVZL010000028.1 GCA_028708215.1 Bacteroidales bacterium | reverse complement strand
CTCTCATTATATCTAGCTCTAAGCATTACTGCTTGAAGGTCGCTACCAGCATCGGGTTCGGTTAGGTCCATAGAAAAAGTGTCGCCAATATTTGCTCGTGGCAAAAATTCTTGTTTTATCTCTTCTGAGCCAAACTCATTAATAGTCTCGGCACAATCTTGCAGCCCCCAGATATTTGCAAACCCAGCATCGGCACGGGCTACAATCTCTGCAGCCATAACATAAGGGACCATAGAGAAATTAAGACCACCAAACTCTCTAGGAAGAGACATACCGTAAAGGCCCGCTTTTGTAAGAGTGTCTTGGTTGTCTTGTGTCCCAGGAGCATAAGTAACTCGGCCATCTTCATGGTGAGGGCCTTGAACATCTACCTCCTCTGCATTAGGAGCAATTGTATCTCCACAAACCTCTCCAAGTATCTCCATAACTTTGTCGTAGGAGTCTATGGTATCTTCGAATGAACCTGGCGCATAGTCAAATTTGCCATAATCTTTAAAGTCAAACTCTTTGAGTTTAACTATTTTGGGCATCAAGTGATGGTTAAACTGAAACTTGAGATCTTTATTGTCTGTATAAAAATTTGCCATACTATTTGCTGTTTTGTTTATAAGATTTAATCATTCTTGGAATAATCTCATTGAGATCTCCAACAATGGCGTAATCTGCAATTTGGTGAATAGGAGCATTTGCGTCGTTATTTATTGAGATAATCATAGCAGATTGGTCCATACCAGCTGTATGCTGAATTTGGCCAGAGATACCTACTGCAATATATAGCTTTGGTCTAACGGTAACCCCTGTCTGTCCAACCTGTCTAGCAGGGTCTGCAAAGCCAGCATCTACTGCTGCTCTTGAGGCTCCTACCTGTGCTCCCAATGCCGATGCTAAATCGTAAAGTAGATTGAAGTTCTCTTTTGAACCAACGCCAAAACCACCAGAAACAATAATTGGAGAACCTTTAATATCTATTTTCCTCTCTTCTATATGTCTCTCAATTATTTCAACTAAGAAGTTTTCATCTATAAGTGCAGAGGAGACGTCTATTTTGGAAACCTTGCCTTTTACTGCTGTATCTAAAGGCTCTTTTTTCATTACTCCCTCTCTAACAGTAGCCATTTGAGGCCTATGATCTGGATTAATAATGGTAGCAATAATGTTGCCCCCAAATGCAGGTCTTATTTGGTAGAGTAAGTTTTTATACTCTTTTCCACTTTTATTCTCTTTATGATCTCCAATCTCTAGAGAGGTACAGTCTGCTGTAAGACCGCTTACTAAAGAGCTAGAAACTCTAGGTGCTAAATCTCTTCCAATGCTTGTTGCTCCAAAAAGTGCAATTTGTGGTTTCTCTTTTTTGAAAAGTTCAATAGTGATTGCACTGTAGGGAAGAGTAAGATAATGCTCTAGTTTTTTATCATCTGCTAGATGCACTTTCTCTGCACCATATAGGTAGAGCTCTTCTACAAGGGACTCTACTTTATGACCAATTAACAGTGCCTCTAATTTACACGAGAGCTTTTTTGCCAACATGCGACCCTTAGTTAACAACTCAAGGCTCACATCTGAAACTTTACCTCCCTCGGTCTCTATATATACTATAATATTATTCATATTTCTATATTTTATGTTAGCCAATTGTGTGAGAATCTATAAGTTCTGTAATAAGGTAGTCTATATCTTCTACACTAGAGGTCAGTTTTTTTGACTCTTTAGCTTGAAATACAATGTTTTCTATCTTTTTAACTTTAGTAGGAGATCCCGAAAGACCGTAGTTTATCTCTTCTCCACCTACATCTGCAACTCCCCATTCTGGAATTATTAACTCCTCTTTGGTTTGCACGGGTAAGTATGAGTTATGCTCATTATCTAGTGCCTCTGAATTTGTGCGAGCATGTTTATATCTCATAATTTGTTTTGCATTCCTAGGGCGGCAAGCAGGGGCCGTAGCGTGTACTGTAATTACAGCTGGTAAAGTTGTTTTAACTGTCTCTACACCTCTCTCTAAGCGCCTTTTAACAACTAATTTGCCATCTTCAAAACCTTGAATCTCTTCTGCATAAGTAACTTGAGGGAAGTTTAATTTTTCTGCAACTTGTGGCCCCACTTGAGCAGTATCGCCATCAATTGCTTGCCTTCCTGCAATTATAATATGTGGATTCATCTTTTTGATTGCCATAGAGAGGGCATAAGATGTAGCCAAAGTATCTGCTCCTGCAAATTTACGATCGGTTAAAAGAACACCTCCATCGGCACCTCTGTAATAACCCTCACGAATAACTTCTGCAGCCCTTCCAGGACCCATTGTAAGCAGTAGTACTTCACTGCCAGGGAAACGATCTTTTAATCTTAATGCTTGCTCCAGAGCATTCATATCCTCTGGGTTGAAAATAGCAGCGAGGGCAGCACGGTTAACCGTTCCATCTTCTTTCATTGCATTCTTCCCAACATTACGTGTATCTGGCACCTGTTTGGCCAGTACAACAATCTTGAATTTTTGTGTCATATAATTATTAAATGGAAGTTTAGGCTTCGGCAGAACTGTTGCCAAAGTTTATTGGTACTTTATTTAATGGTTCGTTATGAAGTTCAATTTCTCCAAATTGATTTTCAAACTTTGTGATATTATCTTTTAATGCCATGTAAAGTCTTTTGGCATGCTCGGCATTCATTATTATTCTATTATTTACCTGTGCTTTAGGTACTCCAGGCATGAGCCTAACAAAATCAAGAATAAATTCACTACTTGAATGTGTAATAATTGCTAAGTTAGAGTAGGAGCCTTGGGCAACCTCTTTACTTAATTCAATATTTAGTTCATTTTCTGTACTCATCTCTTTTGTTTTTTTTGATATCTTGGCAAAGATAAGATTTTTTCTTAATAGCGAATTGCTTATCCTTTTCTAAAATTGATTAACTTTGTAGCTTACATTATAACATTACACAGGAATTATAAAGGAGTAAGATGGAATTATCGGCTAAATATTCACCTATAGAGACAGAAAAAAAATGGTATAAATATTGGATGGAAAAAGGGTTTTTTCAATCTGAGCCAGACAACAGAGAACCTTATACAATTGTAATCCCCCCTCCAAATGTAACTGGGGTATTACATATGGGGCATATGTTAAATAATACCATTCAAGATGTGCTTGTGCGTAGAGCCAGAATGTTGGGAAAGAATGCCTGTTGGGTGCCAGGTACAGATCATGCCTCTATTGCAACAGAAGCAAAAGTAGTAGCTAAGCTTAAGGCCCAGGGAATAGAAAAAGGTGATGTAACCAGAGAGGAATTTCTTGCCCATGCTTGGGAGTGGAAAGAGAAACACGGAGGAATAATTCTAGAGCAGTTAAAAAAACTAGGAGCCTCATGTGATTGGGAGAGAACTAAGTTTACAATGGATCCAGACCTTAGCCAGGCTGTTATAAATACATTTGTCTATCTATATAACAAAGGAGATATATATAGAGGAGTAAGAATGGTTAACTGGGACCCCGTTGGGCAAACAGCAGTTAGCGACGAGGAGGTTATACATAAAGAGACCAAATCTAAACTCTATTATTTAAAGTACTATCTATCTGAAAATGGCAAAAGTACTGGAGAACATATTGTAATTGCCACCACAAGGCCAGAGACTATTATGGCAGACACAGCAGTATGTATTCACCCAGAAGATGAGAGATTTTTTCATTTAAAAGGGAAGAGCGTTCAGATTCCTCTAATAGAGAGAGAGATTCCAATAGTAGAAGACAATTATGTCTCTATGGACTTTGGCACAGGCTGTCTTAAAATTACACCAGCTCATGATATAAACGACTATGAAATAGGGCTTAGACATAATTTACCAGTAATAGATATCTTAGACGATTATGCTAATTTAAATGAGAAAGCAATTATTTTAGTTGGAGAAGATAGATTTACAGCTAGAAAGAAAATTATAAAAATGCTTAATAAGAGTGGCCATCTTATTAAAGAAGAGAGCTATGTTTCTCAGATAGGTTACTCAGAGAGAACAGATGCTGTAATTGAGCCGAGGCTTTCGTTACAGTGGTTTTTAAAGATGGAAGAGGCAGCAGGCCCAGCGTTAGAGAGCATAATGGAAGATAAAATAAAGCTTATTCCAGATAAGTATAAAAACACCTATAAACATTGGATGGAGAACGTTAAAGATTGGTGCATCTCTAGACAATTGTGGTGGGGCCAGCAAATTCCAGCATGGTATTTACCAAACGGCAAGGTGGTTGTAGCAAAGACAGTAGAAGAGGCTCTCACTTTAGCTTTAGAAATTGACCCAACAACTAGTATAGATGAGCTAGAACAAGACCCAGACGTATTAGATACTTGGTTCTCTTCTTGGCTCTGGCCAATATCTGTTTTTGACCCAGAAAAACCAGGGAACCCAGATAAAGAGCCAAATAGAGATCTTGCTTATTACTACCCTACAAACGATTTAGTTACAGCTCCAGAGATTCTCTTCTTTTGGGTAGCTCGTATGGTTATGGCGGGGCAGGAGTTTTGTAACGACATTCCATTTAAAAATGTTTACCTAACTGGCACCGTTAGAGACAAATCTGGCAGAAAAATGTCTAAATCTTTGGGCAACTCTCCAGACCCAATTAAATTAATGGAAGAGTTTGGTGCAGATGGTGTTAGAGTGGGAATGTTACTATGTAGTAGTGCTGGAAACGACATCTTATTTGACCAGAGCCAAGTAGAACAGGGGCGTAATTTTGCCAACAAAATATGGAATGCATATAGGTTAGTAAAAGGGTGGGAGATAGACCCCAATACAACACAGCCATCGCAATCTGCAATCTCTGTTAGATGGTTCGATAATTTACTCGCAGAGTCTATAGATATAATAAACGATCATTTTAATAAATTCAGACTCTCAGATGCGCTAATGCATCTCTATAAGTTATTTAGAGACGATTTTTGTGGTTGGCATTTAGAGATTGTTAAACCAGCATATGGCCAAGGTATAGACAGACAAACATATGACTCTACTATAAATTTCTTTGATAACTTGTTAAGACTTTTGCACCCTTTTATGCCTTTTATTACAGAGGAGTTATGGCAAAACTTACTAGAGAGAGAAGAGGGAGATAGTCTAATGGTAAATATAATGCCAGAAAAGTATGAGTTCAATAAAAAAAATATAGCTCAGTTCAATTTGGCAAAAGAGACTATAGTACAAATAAGAAATATTAGACAGTCTAAAGGAATATCGCCAAAAGAGGAGCTAAAATTACTTTTAAAAGGCTCTTTAAGTGAGCAGCTCTATCCTGTTATTTTAAAAATGGCCAATATTGGAGAGATTTTAGACCTATCAGAAAAAGACCCCAATGACACAGGTGTCTCTTTTATGGTAGATACTATTGAGTTCTTTTTACCACTAGAAGGGTTTACAGATATTGCTCAAGAGATTAAAAAGGCACAAGACGAGCTTAAACATTTAGAAGGATTTCTAAAATCTGTAAATGCAAAACTCTCTAATGAGAAATTTATGGCAAATGCTCCTAGAAAAGTGGTAAATATAGAGACCAAAAAGAGAACAGATGCTATGACTAAGATTGAAAAATTGAACCAACTCATAGAAGAGCTATCTAAATAACAATTGAGCAGAGAGATATGTACACCCATCAAACTTTTTTAGACGTTAGATATTACGAGACAGATCTAATGGGAATTGTTCACCACTCAAACTATATTAGATATTTTGAGTGTGCTAGGAACGATGCGTTGGTTACTCTGGGCCTCCCTATTAAAGAGGTAGAGAAAAGAGGGATTATGATGCCTGTTGTAAATGTCTCTTGTGCATATAAAGCACCAGCAAGGCAAGGCGATAGATTAAGACTAGAGAGTGTTGTTAAAGAGCTACCTAAAGCCAGACTAATTATAGATACAGTTATTTATGGCCCTCAAGACCAGGTTGTTTGCACAGGTAGTGTGACCTTAGGATTTATCCACTCAAATAGTAGAAAACCAACTAGGGCGCCAGAATTTATTGTAAAGCTTTTCGCACCATTTTTTAAATAATTTTAAATATTAATATTATGAACAATTTTTTACTTTTCGGAACATTAGGTGCTACAGAAATTATTATTATAGCATTTCTAATTTTACTCCTTTTTGGGGGTAAAAAAATTCCTGAACTAATGAAAGGTATTGGTAAAGGAGTAAGAAGCTTTAAAGATGGAATGCAAGGGCTAGAAGACGAGATAGAAAGTATAGATAACATAGAGAGCAAAGAGAAAAAAGAAGAGAAATCTAAGATAGATAAAAAGTAACTCCCATTGTTTATGAGTAAAAGATATTATGAGTAAAGAGATGTCATTCTGGGATCATTTAGATGAGCTAAGAGGAGTACTCTTCCGTTCTGCTATCTCTGTATTTGTACTTCTTATAGTAATTTTCCCAAATAAGAACTTTGTATTTGAGACCATTATTTTTGCACCAATTAATTCAGATTTTATTCTCTATAGATGGTTTGAATCATTAGCTAAACTTCTCTCTATTCCAGCAATGGCTCCAGCTCCATTTAATATAGAACTTATAAATATAGACCTATCGGCACAATTCTTTACACATGTAAGTGTCTCTTTAACTCTAGCTTTTATACTCTCGGTACCATTTATTTTATATCAATTTTGGAGTTTTTTAAGCCCAGCACTTTACAACCAAGAGAAGAGAAGTGTAAGAAAAGCTTTTGGTTTTGGCTCTATACTATTTTTTTTAGGTGTTGCTGTTGGGTACTTTTTCGTATTCCCTTTAACTTTGAGGTTTTTAGGTACTTACCAAGTAAGTGATTGGGTGGTAAATCAAATATCACTCAACTCATATATCTCTATGTTTACATGGCTTATTTTAATTATGGGAGTTGTATTTGAGATGCCCGCCTTGGCAGCAATACTCTCTAGACTTGGAATAATTAACAAGAGTATGCTCAAAAAATACCGTAAACATGCTTTTACAATATTAATAATTATAGCTGCAATAATTACCCCAAGTGGAGATGCCTTCACCCTTTTTATAGTAGGAACTCCTCTCTATTTACTTTATGAATTTAGTATACTAATTTGCCGTGATATCGATCAATAATCTTTCAGTCTCCTTTGGTGGTTTTGTTCTTTTTGATGAGGTAAATTTTCATATAAACCATAATGAACGAATAGGGCTTGTTGGTAGAAATGGCTCTGGCAAAACAACTCTTTTAAAAATTATTGCCGGTGTTTCTACTCCCTCTGAAGGCACAATTCAAAAGCCCTCTGAACTAACTATTGGCTACTTACCTCAAGAGATGGGGTATAGTAAAAACAGAACTGTTATAGAGGAGACTCTAGAGGCTTTTTCCCATATTAAAACTTTAGATAAAGAGCTAGAAGAGATTAATGAGTCTATTACCCAAAGAGAAGATTACCAGAGTGATAGCTACAATAAACTACTAATTAAATTAAATGAGATAACAGACAAACTCTCTATTTACGCTTCTACAAATCCAAGGGCCGAGGCAGAAAAGGTTCTCTTTGGTTTAGGCTTCGGCCCAGAGGAATTAAATAGAAAAAGAGCAGAGCTGAGCGTTGGATGGAATATGAGAATAGAGCTGGCCAAGGTTCTTCTTAGAAAACCAGATGTACTTCTGTTAGACGAACCTACAAACCACTTAGATATTGAATCTATAAGGTGGTTAGAGATCTATTTAGGTAGTTTCAAAGGAGCAATAATTTTAATTTCTCATGATAGAAGATTTTTAGACAGTATTACCAATAGAACTGTAGAGATTGTGTTAGGTAAAATGCACGACTATAAAGTCTCTTTTACAAAATATCAAGAGTTAAGAAGAGAGCGATTTGCCCAGCAGAGAGCAGCTTTTGACAATCAACAAAAAATGATTGAAAAGACAGAGGAGTTTATAGAGAAGTTTAGATATAAAGCTACAAAAGCAAATCAAGTACAATCTAGAATTAAACAGTTAGATAAGATAGAGAGAATAGAGATAGAAGAAGACGATAAATCTGCACTGCACCTTAAATTTCCACCTGCGCCACGCTCTGGACAAGTTGTAATAAAAGCAAGTAATTTAGCAATGGCCTTTGGCCCCAAAAAAATATTCTCAAATGTAGATATTACCGTAGAGAGAGGGGAGAAGATTGCTTTTGTAGGGAAAAACGGAGAGGGAAAAACAACCTTTATGAGACTTGTAAGAGAAGAGCTTACCCCTGTAGAGGGAAAAGTAGCTTTAGGCCACAATGTCAAATCTGGCTATTATGCTCAAAATCAAGAAGATCTTTTAAATAAAAACAATACTGTTTTAGAGACTTTAGACCATATTGCAGTAGGCGATGTTAGAACAAAAATTAGGGATATACTAGGGGCTTTTCTCTTTAGAGGAGAAGATGTAGATAAAAAAGTGAGTGTACTTAGTGGAGGAGAGAGAGCAAGACTTGCTATGGCAAAGCTAATTTTAGAGCCCTGTAACCTGTTACTACTAGATGAGCCAACTAACCATATGGACATTATCTCTAAAGATATTCTTAAGATGGCACTTAAGAGTTATGAGGGAACTCTGCTTATAGTATCTCACGATAGAGATTTTTTAGATGGGCTTGTAGATAAAATTTATGAGTTTAAAGAGGGAGCTGTAGTTGAACATCTTGGAGGTTTAGATGGCTTTCTCTATAGAAAACAGATAGAGAGCCTAGATGAGTTAGAGAGTTCTTCTAGTTCTGTAGATAATATCTCTAACAAGAGTAATATAAAAAAAGAGCAGAGCTCAAGCAACAATATTGCTAAAGAGAGCGACCCACTTCTTACTTATAAGCAACAAAAAGAGATTGAGCGTGAAGAGAAGAGAAAAAAGAGAAAGATAGAGGAGTGCGAATCTAAAATAACAGAGATAGAGAATAAAATAGAAATAATAGAGCAAAAGTTGGCCGATAATCATAATGGTGTATCTTTACCAGATACTTTAAAGAGCTACCACAAGCTACAAAAAAAGCTAGAAGAAAAGCTAGAAGAGTGGGAGAGTTTGCACAATTAACAGTAGATAGTTATGGAGAAAAAAGAGAAAAAAGAAAATTTTATAGTTGGTATTCACCCTGTTGCAGAGGCGTTAGAGAGTAATAAAAATATAGAGAAAGTAATGTTTCGCCAAGGAATGGACGGGCCCCAATTTAGAGCACTATTAGACCAACTTAGAAAGAGAGAGATTCAAGTTCAATTTGCTCCACAAGAGAGACTAAATAGACTATCAAAAGCAAACCATCAAGGTGTTATAGCATTTCTACCTCAAATAGAGTATGTTACTTTAGAGAAATTTACAATTCCAGAAGAGGGGAGTTCTACTCTACCTTTAGTTTTGATTCTAGATGGTATTAGCGATGTAAGAAACTTTGGAGCAATAGCACGTTCGGCAGAATGTGCAGGAGCTCAAGGGATAATTCTTCCTGCTAAAGGGAGTGCAACAGTAAATGCCGATTCTATTAAAACATCGGCCGGGGCACTTTTAAGAGTCCCTATCTGTAAAGTCTCTAATGTGCGTGAGGCTATTTTCTTTCTACAAGCAACTGGATATAAAATATTTGCATCTACAGAAAAAGCACAAACAACAATCTATCAAGCAGATTTTAAGGTACCAGCTGCTATAATATTAGGTTCAGAAGATAGAGGTGTTTCAAAATCTGCACTAGATCTTTCTGACCAACATATAAGAATACCTATGGTAGGGCAAATTAGCTCACTAAATGTTTCTGCTGCTGCAGCAATTATACAATTTGAAGTTTTAAGACAGAGAACTCTTTAACCAAAAACAGATTGCCTTTTAAATTCTGAACAGACAACCGAAGTGGCAATAGCAACATTAAGAGAGTCAATCCCACTCCTCTTTTTATAAAAAGAGGGGATATGTATTTTCTCTGATATTCTTTTCTCTAACTGGGGCGATATTCCATGTGATTCGCTGCCCATTATTACAAGAGCACCTTTAGGAAGTTTAGTTTGGTATATATTTTTACCATCCATAAAAGTTCCATAAACTGGAATGCTTTTTTTAGCCATTACAACCAGTTCTTCTAACTCGATATAAGAGACTTTAACTCTAAAAAGTGAACCCATTGTAGATTGAACTACTTTTGGATTGTAGATGTCTACACAATCTGGAGAGCAGTAGATAGCTTTTACTCCAAACCACTCGGCCATTCTTATAATTGTACCCATGTTTCCAGGGTCTTTTATTGACTCTAAGGCTAAATAGAGCTCCTCTTTATCTGGAGCTTCAAATGGTTTTTCAAAAGGCATTTTAGCAATTGCAACTACCGGCGAAGGAGAAGAGAGAAGAGATATTCTAGACATTAACTCGGCCCCAATCTCTTCTCTTTTAAATACTTTTTTCACCTCTATACCAGAATTTAAAGCCTCTTCTAGTAACTTTTCACCTTCAATAATAAAGAGCCCATGAAGGTTTCTAAACTTCTTTTTATCTAGAGATTTAATAAGCTTAATATCTGCTTTAGAAGGTGTCATTAGTAGCCCAATATTTTAAGCATAGATTTATAGGTCTGCTCCTTACTAAATAGTCTAGTAAAGTACTCTCCATTTTGGTCTACATCTATTGTAATATGTTTTGGTGCTGGTTGGAGGCAGTGCTGTATTCCACCAAAGCCCCCAACAGACTCTTGATAAGCTCCAGTGTGGAAAAAGGCAATATAGAGTGGATCTTCTTTTCCATTAATCTTAGGGAGGAATATAGCATTGGCATGAGCCTCGGCATTATAATAATCTTGGCTATCGCAGGTGAGGCCACCTAAAAACACTCTTTGATATTCACTGTTCCATTTATTTATAGGTAGAAGAATAAAGCGCTGCTTAATACCCCAAGTATCTGGTAAAGTGGTCATAAAAGAGCTATCTACCATATACCATCTCTCTCTGTCGTTTTGCTGCTTTTGGTCCATAACCTGATAAACAACTGCGCCACTTTCACCTACAGTGAAGCTACCAAATTCGGTAAAGATATGGGGCTCGGGAGTACCTCTTTGGCTACATATGCTTTTAATTTGAGAGATAACCTCTTCTATAAGATATTCATATTCATAATCAAAAGCCAATGAGTTTTTAATAGGAAGCCCGCCACCTATATTTAGGGAATCTAGCTCTGGACAAATTGCTTTAAGGTCGCAATAAACAGATACACATTTAGATAGCTCATTCCAATAGTAGGCATTATCTTTTATCCCTGTATTTATAAAGAAGTGGAGCATTTTAAGTGAGAACTTGCTGTTGTGCTTAATTTTATTCTCATAAAAAGGGATAATATCGCTATATCTAATTCCTAATCTAGAAGTGTAAAACTCAAACTTAGGTTCCTCTTCTGCAGCTATTCTTATACCAATATCTGTTGGCTTATCTATAGAGTCATTTAGCTGCTCAAACTCATGCATATTATCTAATACAGGAATTATATTACTCCAACCATTTTTAATTAAATTAGCAATATTCTCTATATACATATCTCTTTTAAAACCATTGCAAATAATGTATAGGTCTTTATCTACAACACCTTTCTGTTGTAGAGATTCAATAAGGTTAAGATCGAACGCAGATGAAGTCTCAATGTGAATATCATTTTTAAGAGCCTCTTCTATAACAAAAGAGAAGTGAGAGCTCTTTGTGCAGTAGCAATAGTGGTAGTCTCCTTGGTAATCTACTTTAGCCATAGCTACATTAAACATTCTCTTTGCTCTTTGAATTTGAGAAGAGATCTTAGGTAAATATGTAATTTTAAGCGGAGTTCCATACTGCTCAATAATATCCATCATAGGAATATCGTGAAAGTAGAGTTCTCCATCTTCTACGCTAAATTCATCTTGTGGGAAATCGAATGATTGCTCTATGAGGTCTATGTACTTATTCTTCATAATAGGGAATGTAAGTGAGTTAGATTGTAATATGTGGCGTAATGTAACTAAGCCACATTCTATTTATTGTGCAAAGATATCTTTTTTTCTTTCTTTAGAAAAAACAATTCAATTTTATTGTTAATTTTGTCCAAAATAACCCTTTATGAGAAGACTTTCTCCATTATATTACCTTTTATTTTTAATTATAGCAATCTCTATCTACTCATGCAGTACTGTGAGAGTTGTACCCCAAGGAGAGAGTGTCTTAAAAGAAAATAGCATTGTAGTAGTTAACAATGAATCAATAAATACAGACCGTTTAAATCAATATGTGAGACAACAGCCAAATAACTCATTTTTATTTGGATGGAACCCTTTTGCAGTAATCTATAACTGGAGTAACGGAAAAGGTAAAGCATGGGATAAGTTTGTTAAGAAGGTGGGGCAAAAGCCAGTAATACTAGACTCTCTATTAGTTGAAAGGAGTAGTGTAAATTTAAGAACTCATTTAGCCTCATTAGGCTATTACAACTCAATAGTAGAAGATACAATCATTACTAAAAAGAAAAAGAGTAGAGTATTATACACTATAAAAGCAGGAGATTCATATACAATAAGTGATATTTTTTACAATATTAAAGATACTGCTATAGAGCGTATTGTAATGAATAATTTATCTAGATCTTTAGTTAAAGTTGGCTCCAGGTTGTCTGAGCAAACTTTAGATAAAGAGAGCGAGCGTTTAACAGTAATATTAAGAGATAGAGGTTATTATAACTTAACCAAAAATTACTTTATGTATGAAGCAGATACCCTTAAAAGAGATGGTACTGCTCAGCTCTTTGTAAAAGTAGAAAATTACACAAGAAACGAAACTCCTAAAGATGCAAGACCTCACAAACTCTTTACAATAAGAAACATCTTTCTCTTTTCTGACTACGACCCTATGAGAGGGCGTGAACAGAGTTCAGAAATATATGATACAGTTAGAACTAAAAATCTCTCTCTATATCACAGAGGGACTCGGACAATAAGGCCTAAAGTTCTTGCAAAGATGAATACTCTTACTCCTGGCCAACTCTACAATGAAAAAGAGGCAAATAATACTTATAGCAGGTATGTCTCTCTAAGATATTTCTCTGGAGTAAATATTCAGTTTGACGAGGTTCCCTCAGACTCAGCTGCAACTAA
This sequence comes from Bacteroidales bacterium, assembly GCA_028708215.1. Classification (GTDB taxonomy): domain Bacteria; phylum Bacteroidota; class Bacteroidia; order Bacteroidales; family UBA932; genus Bact-08. Next base: position 11,155 of record JAQVZL010000028.1, on the reverse strand, counting down.
AGGAGAGGTAGATTGTACAATAAGATTGACCCCCTCTAAAAATCAAGGATACAAGCTTAATTTAGAAGCATCTAGTAATTCAAATAAATTACTAGGAATCTCTCCAGCAATCTCTTATTATCATAAAAATCTCTTTAAGGGAGGGGAGTGGTTTACATTGGGCTTTATGGGTAACTTTCAGTTTAAGCTAAAAGAGCCCATCCGCTCTACTGAGTTAGGTATTTCTAGTGGTTTATCTATACCTAGCTTTCTATTACTGCCAGACTCTCTTTTTAAAACAAATGTTCCTAGAACAGATATTAATATTGGATATAATTACCAAAGCCGCCCAGAGTTTGTTAGGAATCTTATCTCTCTCAATTATGGTTATAGTTGGAGATCTGGAGACAGACTCTTCTATTCGGTAAACCCTTTACAGCTAAATATAATTAGGCTAAACAATATGGACCCCAAGTTCTATGAGACACTAATGGATCCCTTTTTAAAAAACTCCTATAGAAATCATTTTGACTTTGGCTCTGGGGCTTCTATCTATTACACAACAGATGCATCGCCAATACCAAAAAGTACTTTTTTCTACTTTAGATGGAATAACGATATTGCTGGTAATCTATTAAGCCTCTTTAATAAAAGACTCCCTACAGATACTACTGGGGTTAATTTAATCTGGAACACCCCTTATGCACAATACTTTAGAACAGATTTTACACTAGGTTATACATATAAACCACGCGCTAGCTATGCAATAGCTACACGCTTTAATTTAGGATTGGGGTTTGCTTATGGCAACTCTAGAGTTCTCCCATTTGAAAAACTCTTTTATGCTGGTGGGGCAAATAGCTTAAGAGGCTGGCAAGCTCGTTCATTAGGCCCAGGCTCAGCTGCTATAGACACTACCTTCTCAATTCCCAACCAAACTGGCGATGTTAAACTTGAGTTGAATGTTGAATATAGGTTCAATATGTTTTGGAATTTTGAGGGGGCCCTCTTTGTAGATGCAGGTAATATATGGACACTTAAGAGCGACCCAGGAAAGGAGAGTGGGCTGTTTCGTCTAAAAGACTTCTACAAAAGCATGGCTGTTAACTGGGGTGCAGGTCTAAGATTGAATCTAGATTTTGTTATTTTAAGGTTAGATTTAGGAGTAGTAGCACATGACCCACTCAAGAAGAGTTGGATTGGCCCAGCCAATTGGTTTAAGCCAGATACCTACTCCGTACAATTTGGTGTAGGGTATCCATTTTAAATTTGCTTAAAGTAGTAGGTTATAAACTACTCAAAATAGATTGTGCCAAAAAACTCTGGAGTGTGAAAGTTTGGCCTCTCTGTTCCCACTCGGCTCCATGATAGATAGTGAGGCTCTGGTAACTCGTCTCCACATTTATAGAAGTTAGCTTTTACACTTCGGCCACTTAATGGAGTAATATTGTTTAGAGAGAAAAGCTCTATTGGCAAAGCTACAGTTAAACTCCACTCAAAATTGCCCTCCTTTGTATTAAATCCTTTTTTACTCATTGCGCTCTCAGCCTCTAGGGTAGAGGCTCTTCTTATTTTAGACATTACCTCTGCTCCAAACCGTGTTCTCTCTTTTCTATTTGGCCCCCCAGCAAAAGTGCCAACTCCAATACAATTAAGCTCAAGGTTATAATAGATAGAGTCGCTCTCTCCTGGAATAATAAAAAACTCTACGCAGGAGTCTTTATAGGGAGCGGAGCCTTGGTCTTCTGTGTAGATTGCTCTAATATACTTCTCCTTTACATTATATTGGATATAGATTTCATCTTTAGAATAGGCAATTCTAAACAACACCTCTGGTTTATAGTCATACCCAGCCCAGTTTGTATTATCTATTTTGTGAAAAGGAATAGAGAGACTATCCATCATATTTTCTACAAGCTTTATGGGAGGCTTTGCGAAGGAGAATGAGATTCTCTTAACTGTTATCATCTGCTCTTTTAAAGTAAACTCCTCCCTATTGCCCAAAGATAAAGTGACAGGGAGTATAAGGAGAAGTGAAATTATTATAACTCTTTTAAGCATTGCTTGTTATTATGCTTTTGCAGTTCTAATTTTATAGCCAGAAATACCATAATAAAAGATGAATAGGTATATTGGAAGTGCTACCCAGTATGCATTTTGGGCGCCAACTGCATCTTTAAGAAAACCGTAGATTGTAGGGATTACTGCCCCACCTGCAATTGCCATAACTAATAGAGAAGAGCCTGTTTTGGTAAACTTCCCAAGATCGTTCATAGCTAAAGGCCACAAAGCAGGCCACATTAGTGAGCAACCAAGTGCCATTAAAGCTAGAAACCAAATAGATAGGGCGGCAGGTGTAATTACTACCAATATAGAGCCAGTTATACCCAATACAGAGCAGATCATAAGAGCATTAGATTGGCTAAGATATTTAGGAATAAATAAAATTCCACATATATAACCAACTACCATAGCAACAGGAGAGATCCATGCATAGTGGGAGGCATTAGGAAGGTTTAGCCATGTAGCATAATCTACTAAAGTACCTAAAGCAACAGTCTCTACACCAACATAGAGAAAAAGCGCAACTGCACCAAGCAGCAGATGGGGAAACTGCCAAATAGAGGTTTTTCCAGCTGCATAAGGGCAATCTTCTTCGTTATCGCTATCTTCTCCAACAGCTTTAACCTCTGGAAGGGGAGCTAGCATAGAGAGTATTCCCAAAAATATAAATACTCCAATAATTATATAGAAGGGTAGGTACAGATCTGATATTAAAGTATCTGAAGTCTCTTTCCCAATTACATAGGCTAAAAAAACAGGAGCAACAGGCCAAGCAAGCTTGTTACATATTCCCATAATAGACATTCTTTTAGCCGCACTTTCAATTGGGCCCAGAATTGTAATATATGGGTTTACAGCTGCCTGCAAAAAGGTGTTACCAATACCACTAAAAAAAGAGGCAACTAAAAAAAGTGTAAAACTCTCGTACTTTGCCGAGGGAATGAAAAGAGCAAATGCAATTGCAAAGAGTAAGAAAGAGAGAGACATTGTTCTTTTATACCCAATTTTCTTAATGGTTAACGCGGCAGGGTAACCAAAAATAATGAAAGTAGAGAAGGTGGCAGCAAGCACCAAATAAGAGGCTCCAGAAGAGACCCCTAGGGCACCATTAAGTACCGGAATCAAAAAAGTATTGATGCCTAATGCAAATCCTATTGCAAAAAACATCATCCCAATAAATGCTATTGGGATAATGAAATTCTGTTTTTTATTCATGTCAAAGATTATGAGTTATATAAATATACTAGTGCTTTACTTTATATCTTACAAAAAGCTCAATAGCCTGATATTCTGCCATTCCTAGGTTGTCAAACAGTACAGCAGTATCGTGGTTGCGCTCCTCTGCACGTAACCAAAATTCTCTTTTGTCTGACCCAGGGAATAGAGGACGGTCTTTTTGAGATTGGTGTTTAAAAATTGCTTCTCTTTTAATGTTCACCTCTTCTGGGCTCAATGGTACAGCCATATCGGCATCTGCCACATCCCACTCTTGCCAAGCTCCTCTGTAGAGCCAAACTCGGCAATCTCTAATCCAAGCCTCATTTTTGAGCTCCTCTAATGCTTGTAAAATTGCTTGTAAACATACTCTATGAGTCCCGTGAGGGTCACTTAAATCTCCTGCAGCATATACTTGATGGGGCTTAACAGATCTAAGAAGTTTTTTTACAATCTCAATATCTTCTCTACCTAGAGGTTTTTTCTTAACTCCACCAGTCTCATAAAATGGCATCTCTAAAAAGTGAACTCTCTCTTCAGGAATTTCTAAGTAACGGCAAGCTGCTTTTGCTTCGCCTCTTCTAATAGCACCTTTAACCTCTCTAATGTTTTGAGAGTCTGGTTCCCCAGGATGTTTGTCTGCAATTTCTAAAATAGCATCATTATATATTTTATTGGCCATCTGTAAATCGAACCCATAAATTTTTGCACTATCTCTTAAAAAGTCTAAAAACCTTATAGCGTCGTGGTCAAAAACAGCAATATTACCAGATACTTGATAGGCTAAATGTACCTCGTGCCCATGTTCAGAGAGGCGAGCAAGAGTTCCGCCCATAGAGATAACATCGTCGTCTGGGTGTGGGCTAAATATAATTACTCTTTTTGGAAATGGTGTAGCTCTCTCTGGGCGGGTAGAATCGTCTGCATTAGGTTTTCCACCAGGCCATCCGGTTATTGTGTGTTGCAAATCGTTAAAGACCTTGATATTAATTTTGCTAGCAGGGCCATGCTCTGTAACAAGGTCACTCATTCCATTATCGTTATAGTCTCTATCTGTAAGCTTTAAGATTGGCTTTTCTAATTTTTCACATAGCCAAAACACAGATTTTTTTATCATTTTAGTAGTCCACTCGCAAGGGCCAGTTAACCAAGGTGTCTTTATTCTAGTTAACTCTTCGGCAGCAGGTAAATCTACATATACTTCTAGGTTTTTATGAGTTTGCAAATGAGATACTGGTATCTGTTCAGTAACATCTCCCTCTACTAGTTTGGCAATTGTACCAGCTGCTCCCTCTCCCCAAGCAAGAAAGAATATTTTCTTTGCTTTTAGAATTGTTTCAATACCCATTGTAAGGGCATGAAAAGGAACATATTCAACTCCAAAAAATTCAGAAGCAGAAGAGATTCTTGTTGTATAGTTAAGTGTAATAAGTCTAGTTTTTGAATTTGCTTGAGAGCCAGGCTCGTTGAACCCCATATTGCCAATTATTAAGGCATCTATCCCTCCAAGAGAGGCTATTTTATTTTCATACTCTAGGCAATACTCATGAACTCCCTCTTTTGGAACCTCACTATCTAAACAGTTTACATTCTCTTTTGGAATATCTACATGGTTTAACAGATATTCATTTAAAAAAAGAAGATGGCTTTGAAGCTCATTTCTGTTAAGAGGCCAATATTCATCTACACTAAAGACATGCACATTTTTAAAAGAGAGTTTATTCTCTTTATATAAGCTAACTAGCTCTTCATATATTTGAATAGCAGTAGAAGAGGCGCTTAACCCTAAAACTGTAGAAGAATTATTTTTATCATTTTCATTTATAATTTGAGCAATTTTTTTAGCAACTAAATTGCTAGCCTCATCGGCATCTTTATAGATGTTCACTGGGATTTTTTCATATCTCTTTGTAAAATCTGGATTTATTATCATGATTAAATATATTTATAATTTTTAGTATTTATATTTTAGTCTCAATACTATTGGCTCTATTTACAGCCTCTTTTATAATGAGAAGTTCTTTTAAAATGCCCTCCATTAAATCTAATCTTAACATATTAGCTCCATCTGAAAGAGCTTCTGCAGGAGTGGGGTGAGTCTCCATAAAGAGACCATCGGCCCCAGAGGCAATTCCAGCTCTAGCCATTGTAGAGATTAGACTAGGCTTTCCACCTGTGACACCACAGCTCTGGTTTGGTTGCTGCAAACTGTGAGTTACATCTAGAACCGTAGGGTATCCAAACTCTTTCATCTCTGGGAAAGAACGGAAATCTATTATAAGATCTGTATAACCAAATTGTGTGCCTCTATCTGTGAGCATTATTTTATTATTCCCAGCATTTTTAATCTTTTCTGCTGCAAATTTCATAGAGCCAGGCGAAAGGAATTGACCTTTCTTTATATTTACATATTTACCTGTTTTAGCAGCAGCCTCTAAAAGATCTGTTTGGCGGCAAAGAAAAGCAGGTATTTGCAACACATCTACACCATAAGATGCTGCAAGCTCTGCCTCATGACAATTATGAATGTCTGTTACAATTGGAACTTGCAACTCTTTACGAATAGAACTTAAGATAGAGAGAGCTTTTTTGTCTCCTAAACCGGTAAAAGAGTCTACTTTAGATCTGTTAGCTTTTCTATAAGAAGCTTTAAAAATAAAAGGTATAGAGAGTCTATCTGTAATAGTTTTTAACTCAGAGGCTATTTTAAATGTAATATCCTCACCTTCAACAACACAAGGGCCAGCAATAAGAAAGAAATTATTACTATTACCCTGCTTTAAAAATTCAATATCTTCTAATATCATAGTTGTGCAAAATTAGCTAAAAACTATCAATTTTAATATTTTTTCCACTGTATCTCTAGCCTTTTGCGTATTTCTTGCTCTCTACTATTCTCTCTAGGTTCATAAAATAGAGATTCTGCAATTTGCTCTGGCAAAAACTCCTGCTGAGTGAAGTTACCAGGGTAGGAGTGTGCATATTTATAATCTTTGCCATAATCTAGCTCCTTCATTAGTTTTGTAGGAGCATTCCTTAGATGAAGAGGAACTGGCAAATTACCACTGCGGCGTACCTCTTCTATGGCTGCGTCTATAGCTAAATATGCCGAGTTGCTTTTTGCACTTGTAGCAAGATAGATTGCTGCTTGAGAGAGAATAATTCTAGCCTCTGGCATTCCAATTTTATGAACAGATTCGAAACAAGCTTGAGCAATAAGCAGCGCATTTGGGTTGGCAAGACCAATATCTTCAGACGCTAAAATTATCATTCTTCTAGCTATAAATAGGGGATCTTCGCCACCCTCTAACATGCGCGCCATCCAATAAAGAGCCCCATTTGGGTCGCTCCCTCTAATACTTTTAATAAATGCCGATATTATATCGTAATGTTGTTCTCCGCTCTTATCATACATTGCAATATTCTCTTGCAGAGTTTCTGTAACAATATTGTTATTTATTGTGATTTTCTCGTTTTTTTGCTGGGAAGAGCCAATAATATCAATTATGTTAAGTAATTTACGAGCATCTCCTCCAGAAAAGCGGTAGAGTGCTTCACGCTCATGAATTACTATGTTTTTAGTAGAGAGAATAGGGTCTTTTTTAACAGCTCTCTCTATAAGAGTATCTAAATGTTCTACGTCTAAAGATTTAAGAACATAGGTTTGGCAACGAGACAAAAGGGGAGAGATAACCTCAAAAGAGGGGTTCTCTGTTGTAGCCCCAATAAGAACAATTGTACCATCTTCTACAGCACCTAAAAGAGCATCTTGTTGCGACTTACTAAAACGGTGAATTTCGTCTATAAAAAGAATAGGTCTCTTTTTCTGAAATATTGAACCCGATGCAGATTTGGCAATAATATCCCTAATATCTTTAACTCCAGAATTTATTGCACTAAGAGTATAAAAAGGCCTGTCTAATTGAGAAGAGATTATTCTTGCTAAAGTAGTTTTACCAACACCCGGCGGACCCCAAAGGATAAAAGAACTAATATTACCAGACTCAACCATTTTTCTTATAACAGCGCCCGGACCAACCAAGTGTTCTTGTCCTACATACTCATCTAAGCTTTTGGGGCGCATTCTCTCTGGAAGAGGTGTACTTTCGCTATTTAACATAATATAAATTGTGTAACTATTGTCGTTTTCTGAGCTGTTTTATGATTCGTGAAATAACTTTGTCTATAGAAGCGTCTGGTTCAATTATGTTATAATCTTCCCAGAAGTCTTGATCTGTGAAATCTTTCACTTTATTGGAGATTATATCTTTTGAACGAATTCGGTTTTGTTTTTCTATTTTTCTTTCTGTATCTGAAATATCTGTAACAGCAATTTCAGATGAGATTGTATATTCATTACTAAACCATTTTCCTTTCCATTTTGAGTTGAACTTAACCTCGGTTCTTGAATAATCGAAAAACCAGAGCGAATCTATTATTTTATAGTTGACCAAATAGTTTGCACTCAAAACATCCATATTGAGCTTTGCTGGTTTTTTCTTAATAAAATATGAGTTTGCCTCTTTGTTGCCCTCTACGTTCATAGCGAACTGCGCTCGGCCAATTGCAAAAGTTTCTGCATCTATATAAACTCGGCCTCTAAAATAGACATCTGCAGTGTTCTCTTTCTGGTCAAACTCTATTACGTAGAAAAACCTATCTGCTAGAGTTACTGGATTGCCAAATTTAAAATCGTAAATTTTATCTAGCATAATTAGTTGAATACCTAAAAACGGGTCTTTTACAATATCTAAATCTAATGCAGAATTTGGACCCCCTTGGAACTTTATTAAAAGTGTATCTAAGCGGTTAATATCGTAGTTTCCACGTGCTTTGTAAATGCCAATTTGGTCGCTTTTGTAGCCTTTATAAGGAGCTTTTGTAACATCTAGAACAGCCTCATTTATAGAGACATATCTATTTCTTTTTTGAATCATCTCTCTGTAAAATGCTGTCATTTGCTTGGTAGTAGCGCTGTAATTCTCTGGTACCCTAGCATATGCCATTTTAAGTATAGAGAGAGCATCTTGTGGCCTAATAGTTACTGGCCCAATAAAAACAATAGATGGCTCAAGAGAGATTAAAAATTTTTTAGAGAAAAAATCATTCACTGCTACCCTAGCAGAACGGTACCCTAAATAAGAGACCATAACAGTATCCGCCTTAATTGAGCGGGGAATTTTCAGAAGAAAATTACCATCGGCATTGGTTACGTTACTTATATTGGTGTTTAAAAGATGGATAGAGGCAAAACTTAGAGGCTTCCCAGTTGAAGCATCTTCTACCCTGCCCTCTATAGAGATAACTTCTTGAGATGGTATTATGGCTATGGCCGTTATTGTTACCAAAGCCAAAAATAGTATGGTAGTTAAAAACTTTTTCATGATATTGGCTTTATATTTGTTATTAGCGAATGTACATTATTTATCAATAATATAAACAATTGAGGTTGAAAAAAGTTAATTTTGCACAATAAGTGAGAAGAATATGGGAAGAAGAGATAAAGAGTTATTAGAAAACGTTAAGATTGAGGCTATAGCAGCCGAGGGTAAATCATTGGCACATATAGATGGAAAGGTTCTGTTTGTACCATTTGCAGTACCAGGAGACATTGTAGATGTTCAGATAAAAAATAAGAGAAAAGGCTTTCTAGAGGGGTATATTACTCGAATGGTAGAGCCTTCGCCAATGAGAGTAGAGCCTTTTTGTAGCCATTATGGGCTATGTGGTGGGTGTAAATGGCAATCTCTCCCCTACTCTGTTCAATTAGAAAACAAGCAGCAACAGGTTACAGACCAGCTAACTAGAATAGGCCATTTAACACTACCAGAGATATCACCTATTATAGGCTCTCAAGAGACTCAATATTACAGAAATAAGCTAGAGTTTACATTCTCTAACAAACGGTGGATAGAGAGCATAAACGAGGCCGAAGGTCTTTCAGACCAAGACAAAATGGGCTTGGGCTTTCATATAGCTGGAAAGTTCGATAAGGTATTAGATGTAGAGCACTGTTATTTGCAAAGTGACCCCTCTAATGAGATTAGGCTTTTTGTTAAGGAGTACACAGTAAAGAATGGCTACTCCTATTTTGACCTGCGTTCGCAAACCGGGCTAATGCGCAATATGGTTATTAGAACTTCTACTACAGGAGAGGTTATGGTAATTGTAGTGTTTGCATATGAAGATGAGGAGTTGTGTACAAACTTGCTAAATGCAATAGAAGATAAGTTCCCCAATATTACCTCTTTAAACTATATGATTAATGGCAAAAAGAACGACTCACTAACAGATGTAGAGTGCTATAATTATGGTGGAGAAGAGTATATATATGAACAGATGGAAGAGCTTAAATTTAGAATTGGCCCAAAATCTTTCTACCAAACCAACTCTAAACAGGCCTACAAACTCTACTCAATTGTTCGCGATTTTGCAGGGCTTACTGGCAAAGAGATTGTCTATGACCTATATACCGGTACAGGCACAATTGCGCTTTTCTTGGCACATAATGCTTCTAAAGTAGTTGGAATTGAGTATGTCCCAGAGGCAATAGTAGATGCCGAAACTAATGCAACTAACAATAAAATAGATAATTGCACCTTTTTTGCTGGAGATATGAAAGATATATTGAGTGCTCAATTCATTGAACAACAGGGGGCGCCCAATGTTATAGTGTTAGACCCTCCAAGAGCAGGAATACACCCAAGTGTTGCCAAAGTTATTGCACAAGCAGCACCAGAGAAAATTGTATATGTAAGCTGTAACCCAGCAACACAAGCAAGAGATATAGAGCTCATTGGAGACCAATATGAAATTACAAAAGTACAACCGGTAGACATGTTCCCTCACACCCACCATTTAGAGAATGTAGTTTTAATGGTTAAGAAAAACGTAGAACAAGAGTCTTAAGTAATTCAAGTTTAATATAATTAAGAGAAAAAGATATGAGTCAAATGTTACCTAGTACAATTTGTGCTCTCTCTACAGTAGAGGGGAAAGGGGCAATTGCCGTTATTAGATTGAGCGGCCCAATGGCCATTAGTATAACCGATTCTATTTTTAAGCCAGCAAAAGGGGCTCCCTTGCATAAAACCAAAAGCTACAGATTACGCTTTGGCGCAATTTATAGTGGAGAGAGAATGATAGACGAGGTACTAGTTTCGCTGTTTCGCGCACCTAACTCATACACCGGAGAAGAGATGGCAGAGATCTCTTGCCATGGCTCATATTATATCCAACAAGAGATATTAATGCTCCTATTAACAAAAGGGGCTAAACTTGCCAAAGCTGGCGAATTCTCGCAAAGGGCATTTTTAAACGGTAAGATGGATTTGGCCCAGGCCGAGGCGGTGGCAGATTTAATCTCTTCAGAAAATGAGGCTTCGCACCGAGTAGCTTTGCAGCAGATGAAGGGCGGCTTCTCTAAAGAGCTCTCTGTTATGAGAAGCTCTCTATTAGAGATAGTTTCACTAATGGAACTAGAGCTAGACTTTGCAGAGGAAGATGTAGAATTTGCAGACCGCGCTAAACTTAAAGAACTATTAACCGCAGTAGAAGACCACATTACACTGCTCATTGACTCCTTTAGATTAGGTAACGTAATTAAGAACGGAATACCTGTTGCAATTGCAGGAGCTACCAATACAGGTAAAAGCACACTACTTAATGTGTTACTTCAAGAAGAGAGGGCTATAGTATCTGATATTCATGGCACTACTAGAGATTACATTGAGGGATACATGAATATAGATGGAGTAGGTTTCCGCTTTATAGATACCGCTGGAATTCGCGAAACAAAAGAGACAATAGAGATGATTGGTATAGAGCGCAGCTACGGCAAAATAAAAAGCGCATCTATTATTCTACTCATTTTAGACGCCCACCGGCCAGATAATTT
>JAQVZL010000087.1 GCA_028708215.1 Bacteroidales bacterium | reverse complement strand
ACTCCATACTCTTTTCTAAAGTGGCGTAAATCTAAAATACATTCGTGACCAACTCGGCCAGTAACTCCACTATAGAGTGTTTGGTAGTGCTCTTTTAGTTTAACTGAGATGTAGTTTGCACTAAGAATTGCTACTTGGCTAGCTTCCCTTAAACCGTTAGGCCCTAATAGTTTAATATAGGCATGGGTTACAGGTAGAGCAGAAGGGTACCCATATGGTGCAGAGCTAACTGCTTGTACACCTTGTCCATTACTCTCTTCTAAAAATGGGTGACTAGGAAGGTATGGAGCCAACTCTTTTGTACAGCAAATTGGGCCTATACCAGGGCCACCTCCTCCGTGAGGGATTGCAAAAGTTTTATGAAGATTTAAATGGCAAACATCTGCACCAATAAACCCAGGGTTAGTAATACCAACTTGAGCATTCATATTTGCTCCATCCATATATACTAGGCCTCCGTTTTCATGGGTTATATCCATTAGCTCTCTAATTTCTGCTTCAAACACCCCATGTGTAGAGGGGTATGTTATCATTGTGCAAGAGAGAGTCTCTTTATGCTTTTGCGCTTTTTCACGGAACTCATCTACGTTTACATTACCATTTTGGTCACAAGAGACAAGCACAATTTCCATCCCAGCCATAGCTGCCGATGCAGGGTTAGTTCCGTGTGCCGAGGTTGGGATTAGAGCAATATTTCTATGAGTGTCGCCTTTAGAGATATGGTATGCTCTTATTGTCATAAGCCCAGCATACTCTCCAGAAGCTCCGGAGTTTGGCTGAATAGAGCAGGCATAGAACCCTGTTATTGTGGCAAGATCTTTTTGGGTCTCCTCTATAAAGTCCATATAACCTTCTGCTTGGTCTAGAGGAACGTATGGGTGAATGTTTGTAAATTCATTCCAGCTCATAGGCATTACCTCTACAGCTGCATTTAGTTTCATAGTACAAGAGCCAAGAGGAATCATAGAGTGAGTAAGAGAGAGATCTCTACGTTCTAGTTTTTTAATATACCTCATCATTTCGGTTTCGGAATGAAAACGATTAAAAGTGGCCTCTTGCATAAACTTGCTCTCTCTTTGTAGGGAGATAGGTTTTAGATCTATTTTAGGGCACTCGTCTATTTCTATTCCAAAAATAGATAGAATCTCTATTACCTCTTTACAGTTTGATAGTTCGTCAAAACTCATTCTAACTGTAGTATTGTTTGGGTAGTAAAAGTTATACCCTTTTTTAATTGCTTTCTCTTTTATTTGAGACGCTTTAACATTGTTAATCTCAATAGTGTCAAAGAAGTTTTGAGTTGTTAGCTCAAATCCATTTTTGGAGAGTAAAGAGGCAGTTACATAGGCATATTTATGAATATCATTTGCTATATCTATTAACCCTTCTGGCCCATGATAAACAGCATACATCCCACTCATAACAGCCATAAGGGCACTTGCAGTACAGATGTTTGAGGTAGCTTTTTCTCTCTTAATATGTTGCTCTCTTGTTTGAAGAGCCATTCTAAGTGCTGGGTTGCCCAACCTATCTACAGAGACTCCAATAATACGGCCTGGCATATTTCTTTTATATTTATCGTGAGTTGCCATAAACCCAGTTGTTGGGCCTCCAAAACCCATTGGTAATCCAAAGCGTTGAGCTGTCCCCACAGCAATATCTGCACCCCAAGCAGCAGGCTCTTTAAGAACGGTGAGAGCCATAAGGTCTGTTACTGCTGTAACTAAAACTCCTTTAGATTTAGCTTTTTCACAAAAAGCAGAGTAGTCACAAACCTCCCCGTTTGCAGCAGGGTATTGCAATACAGCACCAAAGCACATTGAGTCAAATTCATACTCATTAAACTTACCAACTTTAACCTCTATATCTAAAGGTTCAGAGCGAGTCTCAATAACAGCAAGAACTTGAGGGTAAATATTTTCATCTACAAAAACTATATTTTTATTCTCTTTTTTAGCCTCTCTTGAGCGGAGTTCATACATCATTCTCACAGCCTCGGCAGCTGCAGTAGAATCGTCTAATAGAGAACTATTTGCCATATTAAAGCCAGTTAGGCCAAAAACCATGGTTTGGAAATTTAAAAGAGCCTCTAAACGACCTTGAGATATCTCTGCCTGATATGGAGTGTAAGATGTGTACCAACAAGGGTTCTCAAATATATTTCTAATAATAACAGGAAGAGTTCCTGTACCGTAGAAACCGAGCCCAATCATAGAGCGAAGATGCTTATTTGCACTAATTTTTGTTTTTAAACTTGCTAAATATTCTTGTTCGCTTACAGCCTCACTAACATCTAGAGGTTTTTTTAAAAGAATATTTTCTGGAACTGTTTGTTTAACAAGTTCATCTAAGCTGCTTGCCCCAACAACTGACAACATTTGGTCAATTTCGTCTTTACGGGGACCGTTATGCCTATGTAGAAAAGGAGTTGACATATAGTACTATTTATTAGATTATTAATAACACATTTAATTAACAAAGATAGACAAAAAAACCAAAATTTGTTTATTAAAATATTTTCATATTTTTGTGATGTAACAAAACTAAAACCAATGAATTTATTAAAAAGAAAAATCTCTGAATTACAGGAGCGCACGGCAAAAGTTATAAAAGGTGGTGGCGATGCAGCTATTGCAAAGCAGATTGCAATGGGTAAGCTCCCTGCAAGAGAAAGGATAAATCAATTGCTAGACCCTGGTTCATTTTTTGAGTACGATCTCTTTATAGAGCATGAAGCTAGAGAGTTTGGTATGGAAGGAAAGAGCTTAGCGGGAGATGGAGTTGTGATTGGTACTGGTACCATACACGGAAAACCGATTGCTATATATGCTCAAGATTTCACCGTTGCAGGGGGCTCTTTGGGCTCTATGCATGCTCGAAAAATCACCAAAATAATGGATCATGCACTTAGAATGCGTATCCCTCTCATAGGAATAAATGATTCTGGTGGAGCAAGAATACAGGAGGGTGTAAATTCATTAGCAGGATATGGAGAGATCTTCTACCGCAACACTCTTGCCAGTGGTGTAATACCTCAACTATCTGTTATACTAGGCCCATGTGCTGGAGGAGCAGTCTATTCGCCAGCCCTCACAGATTTTGTATTTGTTGTAGACAAAATATCTAAAATGTTTATTACGGGACCAGAGGTAATAAAATCTGTATTGGGGGAAGAGATTGATATGGAATCTTTAGGAGGTGCCAGAATTCACGCAGAGACTACAGGGAATGCTCACTTCTTTGCTAATAGCGAGAGTGAGTGCTTTGAACAAATTAAAACTCTACTAACATATATTCCCTCTCACAACAGTTGTAAATGTGTTCCTGAAAAGGTTACAGAACCAGATAAAAGAACTTATAAGATAGACAAAATTGTGCCTTCAGACCCAACTAAACCATATGATGTGCGCGATGTTATAAAAGCAATTACAGATAGTTCAAGTTTTTTTGAAGTACAGGAGATGTGGGCTGCCAATATTGTAGTTGGATTTGGCAGGCTAGGTGGGCATACTGTAGGGTTTGTAGCTAACCAGCCAATGGTGTTAGCAGGTGTATTAGATTGCGACTCTAGCGATAAAGCTGCTAGATTTATTAGATACTGCGATGCGTTTAATGTGCCCATTGTTACCTTAGAAGACTTACCAGGTTATTTGCCTGGTGTAGATCAAGAGCATGCGGGTGTTATTAGACACGGTGCTAAGTTACTCTATGCATATAGCGAAGCTACTGTCCCTAAGGTAACTGTTATCTTAAGGAAAGCTTATGGAGGAGGTTATATAGCAATGAATTCGCGCCACCTAAAGGCCGATTTTGTATTTGCATGGCCTATGGCAGAGATTGCAGTAATGGGGCCAGAGGGTGCAGCCAACATTATTTTTAGGAAAGAGATAAAAGAGGCAAAAGACCCAGATGCAATGAGAAAAGAGAAGGTAGAGGAGTATAAGAATAAATTTGCAAACCCCTATGTAGCAGCTGCAAAAGGTTATATAGACTCGGTAATTGACCCTAAAGATACACGTAAATATCTTATTCACTCATTTGATGTTTCTGCCAATAAGGTAGTCCAAAGACCAACCAAGAAACACGGAATTCCACCGTTTTAAACTACTTTTTAAAACTTTTAGAGATGAAAATATCAAATAGTGGAAGAAAACCTATTGTGAGAAAGTCTTACAATAGTGTTGTAGATAAGAGCAATAATAACTCTGGAGAGGTTTTGCAACTATTTCCAGATGCTAGAATTTACAAAACTACTCTAACCAAAAAATTTAGAGAGAGAAAAAAGTACAAAAATCCAGATATTCAGGAGATTAAATCTATTATCCCTGGAGAGGTTATCTCTTTGGATGTTACTGAAGGCCAATCTGTAAAAAAAGGAACTCAACTTATGATATTTGAGGCAATGAAAATGCACAATATTGTTATGGCGCCCATAGATGGCACTATAGAAAAAATCTTTGTTTCAGAGAGGCAGAAAGTTGCAAAAGGAGAGGTGCTCATTTTTATAAAAGCTTCAAATAAGAGAGAAGATTCAGATTATGAGAGAGATAAAGACCATATTTCTAGCGACGGCGATCTAGGTCTAATCGTATAAATATAAAAAGAAATATAGTAAAACTC
The DNA here is from genome assembly GCA_028708215.1 of Bacteroidales bacterium. GTDB lineage: Bacteria > Bacteroidota > Bacteroidia > Bacteroidales > UBA932 > Bact-08. The sequence continues at coordinate 1,307 of JAQVZL010000087.1, read as the reverse complement.
CACAAAGAAGATCCCCCGTAGCTTATAAAAGGCAGGGGGATTCCTATTACAGGCATTATACCTATGGTCATGCCAATATTTATAAAAAAGTGCATAAATATAATAGATGCAAGAGAGTATCCGTAAATTCTATTAAAACTATTTTTTTGTTTTTCGGCAGAGTTAACAATACGTAGAATAACAAAGAGGTATAGAAAAATAAGAGCTGCCGAACCTATAAAGCCCCACTCCTCTCCAATAGTGCAAAAAATAAAATCTGTACTCTGTTCGGGAACAAAGTTGAACTTTGTTTGAGTTCCTTGTAAAAAACCCTTACCAGAAAGCCCGCCAGAACCTATTGCTATTTTTGATTGATGAACATTATAGCCAGCTCCTTTAAGATCTACGTTAATTCCTAGCAGATTTTCTATACGCGCTCTTTGGTGGTCTTGTAGAATTTTTTCAAAGAAAAACTCTACAGAAAAAATGAGTATTATAGATGTTACAAAGAGCAGAGTTATTTGCCATAACTTTGCACTAGATTTTTTAAAACTTTGGACAATATGATATATAGCTAAAGGAGATATTACTATTGCCAACCAAGCCTCTTTAGATAGTTCTATTATGTTGTTTATATATGGAGTCTCATTAATTTTTGCAGAGAGAGCCATTAGGTAGGTGTATAGGATAAGTATAAGAACATGTCTTATAGGGTATTTAGAAGTTAGTCCTCTAACCAAAATAGTGATGCTTGTAAGAGCTATAATAGCTATAAATGGAGAGAAGCTTAAAGTAATAAGGAAAAGGACTATTGAAAATAACCCTAGAGCTAGATACCACCCACTTAACCCTTCTCTAAATAGCATAAAAATAAAAGCACCATATACCAATGCGCTTCCAGTCTCTTTTTGCATAATAATAATTGCCATTGGAATAAGAATTACTAATGCTGTTTGAGTAAACCCTTTAATAGATTTTAGCCGGAACCCATATCTGCTCATTAGAGAAGCAAGTGCAAGGGTGGTTGCTATTTTTGAAAGTTCGGCTGGTTGAAATCTTATTGGCCCAATTGCAAGCCACGAGTTAGAGCCATTAATCTCTGTTCCAACGAATATAACAGCAAAAAGTAATATTATAGTAGCTCCATAGGCTAGCCATGCAAGTGATTGATATATTTTAGGATTTAGAATAAACAGTATAATAAAAGCTAAAGAGTAGGCAGTAATAATCCAGACAAACTGTTGTCCATACCTCTGGGAGAAATCAAAAATAGAGACATGATCTTGATCATATACAGCAGAAAAAATATTTACCCAACCTATCATTGT
>JAQVZL010000086.1 GCA_028708215.1 Bacteroidales bacterium | reverse complement strand
AGTTCTATCGCTGGCTCCAAATTCATAGTAGAGACAAAAGTGTACTTCCCAGAAGCCCTTTTGGAAAAGCAGTAAACTATGCTCTCAATGAGTACCCTTATCAGAAGCTATATTGAAAGTGTAGAATTTATTTAGGCCTATTTACAAAAGTTACTTTAATGAAAAAGCTTTAGTTTTTAAATGAAAAAATAATAATTTTACGTATGAAAATTTTAATACTATGCACAGGTAACAGTTGCCGAAGCCAAATGGCACATGGGTTTTTACAGTCGTTTAATAAAGACATTACTGTGAGATCTGCTGGCACAGAGGCGTCTGGCAAGTTGAATGCTAAAGCGGTTGAAGCAATGGCACAAATAGGTATAGACATAAGCCACCACACTTCCCATTCTGTTGAGAACTATTTGAATGACCAATGGGACTATGTAGTTACTGTTTGTGGGGGAGCAAATGAGGCTTGCCCTATTTTTAAAGGCCGAGTTAAGAATCGCTTGCACATAGGCTTTGAAGACCCTTCAGATGCTACAGGAACAGAAGAGTTTATCTGGAGCGAATATATTCGTGTTCGTGACCAAATTAAAGAAAAGTTTTACAATTTTTACTTAGAACAAATTAAGCCGCAACTATTAAAGAATTTAAGCTTGAACTGAATTTACCTCGGCACCTCCTATGATTTCGCAGCTTATAGACAGTTTGGTTTTTACATGAATAGCCTTTTATGGAGTTTTTGAAACACCAGTATATTATCTGTCTAGGCTCTAGTCTCTTCAAGAACTTAATGTAAAAATAGATATGAAAAACTAACAGCATAATTAATAATCTAAATTTATAAGATTACTAAAAAATTGCAATATTTGTTTTCATTCACTATTATTGTAAAGATATTATAACAACAATAAGAAACATTAATTAAAAAAAAATTATGAGTACAGACGAAATTATTTGCAATTGCATGGAAGTGTACAAAAGTGAGATAGTTGAAGCTATTAAATCTAAAGGGCTAAAAACTGTAGAAGAGGTTGGCGAAGCAACAGATGCTGGAACAGGATGTGGCGGTTGCCAAGACGATATTCAAGAAATTCTAGACCAAGTTAATGGTAAATAACTCTTGCAATTAGTACAAGGCAATTGAAATACTATTATTAGTCTAACAGTGAGTTAGCACCAGAGTTCTCTACAAGTGTTTTAGGGAGCTCTTTTTTTGTTGCTAAACCAAGGTTTTTAAGTTGAGTTGCTTGGGTTACTAGGTTACCGTGGCCAGTACTTAACTGTTTGTAGGAGTCTGTATAGGCTTCTTTTGCTTTATCTATATGTTTTCCTACCTCTTCTAGGTTAGAGACAAAACCAACAAACTTTTCGTATAACCTAGCTCCTCTCTCTGCAATTGCTTGTGCATTTTGGTTTTGATACTCTCTTTTCCATAGATCTACTATAAGTTTTAGAGAAATTATGAGGTTAGTTGGGTTAATGAGAAGTATGCGTTTGTCATAGGCAAAGTTCCAGAGGTTGGAGTCTCCCTGAAGTGCAGCTGTATAGGCTGGTTCGCTTGGGATAAACATCATTACAAAATCTAGAGATTTATCGTAATCGTCGTATCCCTTTGCACTAAGAGTTAAAATATGGTTTTTTATTGCGGTAACATGATCTTCTAAATATGCTTTTTGCTCTTTCGCATCTGTAGCCTCAATGAACCTAGTATAAGCGTTTAAAGAGACTTTAGAGTCTATAATAACAGTTCTATTGTCTGGGTATTTTATTACAGCATCTGGCCGCATTTTTTTGTTTTCTAAATCTGAACGTAGAGCTTTTCCCTGTTGGTCTTCTAGTTGATACTCTATGAAATACTCTTCGTCTTTTCTTAGCCCAGATTTTTCAAGAATGTTCTCTAAAATCATCTCTCCCCAGCGGCCCTGTGTTTTAACCTCTCCTTTGAGTGCTTTTGTTAAGTTCCTAGCCTCTTCGCTTATAACTTGATTTAGCTGTGCTAGCTCTTTTACTCTCTCTCCTAATGAAAAACGCTCTTTAGATTCCTTATCGTAAGTTTCATTTACCTTCTCTTTAAACTGCTTTATGTTTTCCCCTAATGGGTCTAATATAGCTTTTAGATTGGTTTTATTAAGCTCTGTAAACTTCTCTGTTTTAGTATCTAATATTTTGTTTGCAATATTTTCAAACTCGGTGTTAAATTTTTTGCTCATCTCTTCTACCTCTCTTTTTTGGCTCTCTAGCTTCTGGCTATTGGCTACATTTATTGCATTTGCTGTAGCCAGCGCTTGTTTGTTAAGATCGAACTGAGCAACTACCTTTTCTAACTCCTCTTTTAAGCTCTCTATTTGTGTTTGCTTTTCGGCTACTCTATTGGCTTGGGCGTCTAACTGCGATTTAGAGCTAGCCTCAAGCGTAATAAACTCTCTTTGAGTTTCTGCTAATTTGTATGAAATTGAGTCCATCTCTTGCTTTACAGTGGCATTACTCTGCCCTCTACCTATGAGCCAGCCAATTAAACCCCCAACTCCCATCATAACTAGAGCTACAAAAATAACCATATAAGATAATTCCATTTTAAATTGTTTTACAAGTTTACAAAGATAAAGATAAAAATAAGTACTTTTGCAATCTAATTTCAGGTGGCATCTCCCTAGATAAAGAATTAAAAAAATGCAAAACGAACTGCTCTGGCTAGCAATGCTGCTGGCAAATTTTCTATTAATAATACTTGCATACAAGCTATTTGGCAAATGGGGCCTTATAATATGGATTCCCATTTCTGCTATAGTAGCCAATATTCAAGTGGTTCAAACAGTAAATCTATTTGGGTTAGCTGCTACTTTGGGAAATATTGTCTATGCTACCTCTTTCTTAGTAACAGATATTCTCTCTGAAAACTATGGAAAAAAAGAGGCTCAAAAAGCTGTGTGGATTGGTTTTTTTAGTCTTATCTCTATGACACTTCTAATGAACTTAGCCCTCTTTTTTAAGCCGTTAGAAGGCGACAATTTAGCTGTAATTACACACCAAGCTACTGCAACAATTTTTGGACTAATGCCTAGAATAGCAATTGCTAGCCTAGCAGCCTATTTAGTTTCACAACGCCACGATGTATGGGCCTTTCAGTTCTGGAAGAGGCGCTTTAATAAAGATAATCAATTATGGTTGCGTAATAACTTAAGCACTATGGTTTCGCAATTTATAGATACTTTAATTTTCACTGCAATAGCTTTTTATGGGGTTTATGACACTCCTGTTTTATTTGAAATATTTATTACCACCTATTTTCTCAAATGGATTGTTGCAGCAGCAGATACCCCTTTTGTTTATTGGGCAAGAGCAATTTTTAAAAAAGGGGCATTCTGGGTAAAATCATATACTTAAACTAGATTTTACAGCAACCAAGGGTCTTCTAAAGGCTCTATATAATCTTTTGTATTTGTATCTATCTCTACTCCAGAGTCTATTGGATCTGTTGGAATATTTAACTCTGGGTGCATATTATTAGCTTTAATTTGATTTTCATGAGAATCTCTCTTTGGTAAATTTAAATCTACCGAATCAATTGAAATATTGAGTGCTTGAGCAACTCCTTTACCATATTCGGGGTCTGCTTTATAACAGTGATAAATATGCCTGTGCTTAATTTGAAGAGTTGAATCGCCCATGTTCCTGGCGGTATTGTCAAACAGTACCTGCTGTTGCTCTTTTGTCATAGCTCTAAAGAGTTGCCCAGGTTGTGTGAAGTAGTCTGAATCGTCTTCTCTAAAGTCATACCTATATATGTCTCCCCCTTTCTCTGGTGGTAGATTGTCTTTTGGAGAGTCTGTCCAATTGCCGTAGCTATTTGGCTCGTAATGCAGTTCGCTACCTAGATTCCCATCTACACGCATCTGACCATCTCTATGAAAACTATGTGGGTTTTTAACCCCTTTTGCCGAGTTTACAGGTATCTGATGGTGATTTACCCCTAAACGGTACCTTTGTGCGTCGCCATAAGAAAATAGGCGCCCTTGTAGCATTCGGTCTGGAGAGAAACTAATTCCAGGAACTACGTTAGCTGGATTAAATGCAGCTTGCTCTATATCTGCAAAGTAGTTGTCTGGATTTCTATTTAGTTCAAACTCCCCTACTGGCATAAGTGGAAAATCTTTTTTATACCACATTTTTGTTAAATCAAATGGGTTGTTCTCCATTTTATTGGCCTGCTCTTCTGTCATGATTTGAACATATACCTTCCATTTTGGGTAAATTTCTTTCTCTATGGCTTTGTATAGATCTCTCTGGTGAGACTCTCTATCCATCCCAACTACTGTAGCTGCCTCTTGGTCTGTTAGGTTTCTTATTCCCTGTTGCGATCTAAAATGAAATTTAACCCACACTCTCTCATTCTTATCATTTATAAAACTATATGCGTGCGAACTAAACCCATGCATATGTCTATATGAAGATGGGATTCCTCTATCGCCCATAATAATTGTTACCTGTAAAAGTGCTTCTGGCAGAGAAGACCAAAAATCCCAGTTAGTGTTTGGGCTTCGCATATTGGTGCGTGGGTCTCTTTTTACTGCATGGTTTAAATCTATAAACTTCATTGGGTCTCTAAAGAAAAACACTGGCGTATTGTTACCAACTAAATCCCAGTTACCCTCTTCTGTATAAAATTTAAGTGCAAACCCACGAATATCTCTCTCGGCATCTGCTGCTCCTCTTTCTCCCGCTACTGTAGAGAAACGAGCCACCATCTCTGTCTTTTTGCCAATCTTAGAGAATATAGCGGCTTTTGTATATTTAGTTATATCGTGAGTAACAGTGAATGTCCCAAAAGCACCAGACCCTTTTGCGTGCATTCTGCGCTCAGGAATGACTTCTCTATCGAAATGTGCCATTTTTTCTAGAAACCAAGTATCTTGTAAAGAGATAGGCCCTCTTTTACCAGATGTCATAGAGTCTTGGTTATCTGTTACGGGAGCTCCTGCAGCTGTCTTTAGCTGGGGGTTTTTACCAACATTCTGATTTCTACTAGGTATACAACTACCCAAATTGTTTTTATCCATTGGATTTTCTTTACTCATATCTCTAATTTTTTAAATTTGTTGTTATAATTATAATTCACTACTTTATCAAATATAAGAAATATTTTTACTAATCCTCAATGTTGTATTAGATCATTCTTAAAATAGTTTAAACAGGGCTATTATAATACTCCCGCAAATTCAGACCACTGGGTAAATTTAATAAAATGATTAATTTTACTCATTATGAACACAAGCAGAAAAAAACACAGTGCTGCCTTTAAGGCACAGGTAGCAATTGAAGTAAATTGGGATTGGCGAAATACATTCATCCTTACAAACTTAGAAGGTTAGAAATTACTCATGCAAATCAAGTTTGGGCTGTCGACATCACATACGTTCCGATGGAACGTGGCTTTCTCTATCTTACGGCTATTATAGACGTTTACAGTCGCTATATAGTTGGTTGGTGTCTCTCTAATACTCTTGGGGCAGAATATCCTCTCGACGTACTAAAACAGGCTATTAAAGAACATGGCAAACCAGAAATCGTAAACTCCGATCAAGGTTCTCAATTCACATGTCCATCATGGGTAGAGTACCTAGAAGAACAAGAAATAGTAATAAGCATGGATGGAAGAGGAAGAGCTCTTGATAATATTTTTATTGAAAGATTTTGGAGAACAATTAAACAAGAGTATATTTACATTTGGCCAGCGGAGGATGGAAACATACTCTTAAAAGGAATTGAAAAGTATATGAACTACTATAATAACAAAAGAACGCATCAGAGTCTGGATAGAAAAACACCATATCAGTGGTATGAACATGCAGCATAAGATTTAAACTTAAAAACAATCCCTAGTGGTTTAATGATGGGGAGTATCATAGTTATATGAATAATACCGTTAGATAATAACCAATCTTTCAATTTTGTCAAAGGACTTGTTGTAGTACCAA
>JAQVZL010000027.1 GCA_028708215.1 Bacteroidales bacterium | reverse complement strand
TTTAGCAGTTAAATCGTCTATTGTAAGATCTGGGTTTTCAACTACGAAAGGCATTTCAACTTCAAATTCTACACCTTGAGCATAAGTCCTTCTGTCATTGAAAGTAAGAACAGCTTTGTAGTTACCTGGAAGTACAGTTGTCTCATCTACCGTGAATTCAACACCAACTACTTTAGAAATAGCAGGTACACCTATCAAAGCTTGGTTAGGAGAAGCAGGGAATGTGTTTCCATCTTCGTCCAAGAAGAAATAATCGAAACCAGCACCAGTAAGATTTACGTCGTTCTCGTCATATATCCTAACTTTTACATCTCTTGCTTGGTTTTGCCATAGAGCAACTTTACCTTCAGCTTCTAAAGCATCAAACATAGGTGTAAGATCTGCTTCTAAAAGCCTTTCAGCTGGTACATCGCTCAACACGTGAGTTCCAAGATCTATGTCGGCAACTTCTGTGTCAAGAGGAGCATAGAATACAATGTCTACATCTGTCTCTTTATAGATACCTTTCCAGTCAAAAGTTTTTAATGTATAATCAATATTTTTATCACTAACTTCAGTAACAGTCTCTAATGTAGCATCAGGAGCAGTACCTGTAGTACCATCAATTATAATATGATCATTAAGATCTTCGTTTGGAGAACCTGGAACTACTACTAATTCAGATTTATAGAAATCGCCATTAGTTAAAGTTCTAACTGGAGTTACGTCTGTTCTATTAAGTAGATCTAAAATATTATCAGTTGTACTGAAAGCTACATAAACAGGATTTGTTAAAGAACCTGCAACTTTTTCTGCAAAAGTAGTTTCTCCTGCAGCTGCTACAGTAATTTCGTACTGGTAACCAGAAACAACTTCACGATCACCTTTTACAGCGCGAACTGCAAGCTCTTTAGTTACAGGGGGAGCAGCTAGCATATCGTCTAGTTCTGGGGTAAAGTTAAGAGAGAATAGCCCGTTTGAGCTTCCTGTTGCATATTGTGCAAATGCACCATCATATCCAGATGTAATAGTCTCTGGCTGTAAATCAAAGAGAGATCCATTAGATTTGATAACTTCAAATGTATAGTCATCTGTATTTACATTAGATGGGTTAAGAATAATTGGCATTACACCACCAGACTTAAGTTGCTCGTCTAGTTCTACACCAGCAAAATCAAGACCCTCTTGGCCTAAAGTTGCGTGAACATCTGTAAGAGCGCTTCCTACTTTACTATAACCGATAAGTACTTTTGTAATTCCAATTGGAGAAACTACGCTAGTAAGATCGTTTGCTAAGAAAGTGTCTTCAGCAACTTTTAGTGTTTTTGTTACTAGATTACCGTTCTCATCTTCTAGAGTAACAGTAATTGTATTGGTAACAGAGTTGAAAACTAAAGTTGAATATTTAACTGTAGTAGCAACACCACCAACTGTTAAGTATCCATTATCAACACCTAGCTCTTGGCTAAACGCTGCCATAATTTCATTTCCGTCTACATCTTTAATACGCTCAGGAGTTCCACCTTGAGTTGTTATTACTGTCCAGTAACCGTCGGCATCAATACCTATAATAGGAGTGAAACCGTCTGCACCTACAGCACCATCATCACCGTCATCACCGTCAGCACCATTAGTACCATGCATGATTGTGATTGTACTGTTATCAGAGAAAGTGATCTCATAACCACCAGCAACAGTAGAAACACCGCTAATGATTTTACCATTTGCAATAGCGCTATTCAAAGCTGCAATAGCACTTTTGTTCTGATTGATCTGTTCCTGAAGATCGTCTATATCATCAGAATAGTCTTTTTGGCAAGATCCCAATGAGATCATTAGTGTGCATAAAAGCACACAAATACCGAAGAATGTGAATTTTTTTTTCATTTTAAAATTTTAGTTAAAAATACTTTGGTTAAACAAATTTAATTGGCAAATATAGGTTTTAAGTTTTATTTTACAAGACTCTAATCCTCTTTACAAACGTAATTTAAATTAAATAGTTCATAAACAATTAATGCTACGCAAATATAGTCAATAATTTTTTATAACTACTAAATAGAAGCATTTTATATACAAATACTAGTAGGTGTTACATTTGCGTGGGTCACAGGGGTCTATGTTATTTTCATGGCCCCGGATTAAAATTCTAATTGATTAATATACTTTTGATTGATTGTAGCAGGAAATCAAAAATATAATACCTAATTTTTGCTGTACCTCCTTGTTTAGCGTTAATATTTCCGTGAATTGTAAGACAAATATAATTAAATATTATATAGAGACACACTTTTTTGCACTTTTTTTGATATAAACCATCAAAATAGCAAATTACTTTGCCTCCAAATAGGTTTTCACCTACCTCCAAACAGCTAAAACACCCTATTATGCGCCGCAGAAACCATATAATATAATAAACTTACGCGCTGCAGACACCATATATTATAATAAAATTTCCCACCTAGCTTTGCTTCCCATAATAATGATTATTTTATTTATAAAATTTCTTATAATGCTGTTGGCTGTCTGCTCACCAGCAGCAACGCTCTTTTTTCTAGACGCTATTCTCTTTATGGTTTTTCGGAGCCTGCGGAGCGCCTCCCTTTGGTCGTTGAACGGTCCTCGGCCTGTCTCCTCAAACCACTTCATCTAATTAGCTAAAAAAGAGATGTTGCTTTATGTTGAGCAGAGCATAGAAAAGCAAACATTGCCAGGAGATGATTGCACGTAAATACCTAGTAAACAAGCATTTGATTTTTCTAAATGAACCCAAAAGGGCTTATTTTCAAAAGCTAACTACCACACTGTTAATAAATTACAAGTAATCATCTCCTTGCAAACACAAAGGTGCCTTGCGGCGGTTGGTTACTGCTGCGCAGAATTTTCATCCATCAGAGGAGACTCCCTCTCCTCCCTCGGGTCGGGATTACCTCGCATACGCTCTCACTCGGGGAGGGAGGAAACTCGCGATGGCTCTCCCTCGGGTCGGGATTACCTCGCTAAAGCTCGGTGATCCCTGAGGGGGGGGCTGCTCACTCCTCACCCTGTCGGGATTACCTCGCTAAAGCTCGGTGATCCCTGAGGGGGGGCTGCTCACTCCTCACCCTGTCGGGATTACCTCGCTAAAGCTCGGTGATCCCTGAGGGGGGGGCTTAAAACAAAAAAAGAAAACAGCGGCAAGGGGCCTTGCGCTGTTGGGTTCAATAATCAAAAGCAAAAAGCACCTCAAGTAAACTTGGGCGCTTTTGTTTTGATTTTGAATGCCCCTATGGGGCTTTCTTTTTTGTTTTGCGGAGAGGGAGGGATTCGAACCCCCGGAACCTCGCAGTTCAACGGTTTTCAAGACCGCCGCATTCGACCACTCTGCCACCTCTCCTTGCCCTTTTAGATTGGGTTAATCTTGTAAGGGGCTGCAAAGATATTGATTTTTTCTATAGATGCAAAAAAAATATCTATGAGTTTATGGCATAGTATTTGAATTTTTTAGTTATATTGTTAGAAAGTGTGAAAAAATCCTTAAAACGGCTATTCATATAACCATATAAAATACCTAACCATATGAAAAGTAATAAATTTGAAACCGAAATACTAGAGTTGGAAAACAATTTATCTAGATATGCATATAGCTTAACTTCTAATAGAGATGATGCTAAAGATCTTGTTCAAGAGACTTATTTTAAAGCGTTTAATAATCAGGAGAAGTTTAACGAGCATACAAATATAAAAGCGTGGGTCTATACAATTATGAAAAACACTTTCATAAATGACTATCGCAGGCGTATTAAGCGTCAATCTATGTTTGGAGAAGATGTGCATGAATTTGTAATTAATAATAAACCTTCTGAATATGGGCCAGAGAGTGATTTTGGCTTTCGTGAGCTTACAAAAGTGGTAAATTCATTAGAGCCTGAATTTAGAATCCCATTCCAAATGCATGACAATGGCTATAAATACCAGGAGATTGCAGATGAACTTGGGCTGCATTTAGGCACAGTCAAAAGTAGGATTCACTTTTCTCGTCAAAAACTAATAAAGAAACTAAAATAGAAAATAGAAAGTTTATTTACTGTGTGAAAAGAATTTTCTTTGAAATATAAGTAGATATGCAACTCCTATAGTAATGCAAGAGTCTGCTATATTAAATATGGGTCTAAAAAAGATAAAATCTTCTCCTCCCCAAAAAGGGACCCAAGAAGGGAGAGTTGTATCTATTATAGGAAAGTAGAGCATATCTACCACTTTACCGTGTAAAAATGGGGCATACCCACCACCTTCTGGGAAAAGTGTAGCAGTAGTAGTAAAGGTAGATTCGTTAAAGATTAATCCATAAAACATACTGTCTATAACATTGCCCATAGCACCTATAAGTATAAGAGACACTCCATAGAGCACCCCTAAAGGGGCATTTGTCTTTATGAGCTTGTTAATATAATGGATAATAAATCCAATCAAGAGCAACCGGAATAGGCTTAGTAGTAACTTGCCAAAAGTACCCCCAAACTGCATTCCAAAGGCCATTCCGTTATTTTCTATAAAGTAAATTTGAAACCAGTTACCAAATACGGGTATGCTCTCTCCAATGGTCATATGGGTCTTTATCCAAATCTTAACCGCTTGGTCTATTAGAAGAATGAGTAGTACCAGTAAAGTAATTTTTTTCCCTTTGGAAAGTTGCATAGGATTAATCTCTCTAATTAGGAGTTAGTCTCTTTTTCTTTTAGCTTCTATAGAGAGAGTAGCATGTGGTACAAGAAGTAGTCTCTCTTTTTGAATTAGTTTTCCAGTCTCTCGGCAAATTCCGTAGCTTTTATTTTCTATACGTATTAATGCCGCTTCTAGGTTCTGTATAAACTTATACTGCCTCTGAGCAAGTTGGCCTGCCTCTTCTTTGGAGAGAGCAGATGCACCCTCTTCAAGTACTTTGAATGTTGGAGAAGTGTCTTCTGTATCGTTACTTCCACTATGTGTTACAGCAGCTTTGAGCTGTTGGTATTCTTCTTTTGCAGATTCTAACTTTGCCAAGATTACCTCTTTAAACATTTGAAGTTCCTCGTCGCTATAGCGAACTTTCTCTCTTGCTTCTTCTGTAGTTCTTTCTTTAGTTGTCATATCTCTTTTTATTAAGAAAACGTAAAGATAACAATAAAAATAATAATTGTATAGGGTGCTAGTAGGGTTGCTTATTTTCGTTTTCAACCCACAAGTTAAATGGATCAAAGCCCTTCTCCTTCAAAATTCTCTCTATAGGCAGAGTTCTCTCTTCTAAAGGTAAGTCAAATTGATCATATATAAAAGCGTCGCTAAAGCCCGCATTGGCAGCATCGTGCCTATCTGCCGCATAGTATATTTTATCTAATTTTGCCCAATATGCTGCCGAAAGACACATAGGGCAAGGCTCACATGAGGTATAGAGCGTACAGCCCGAAAGATCGAAGGTTTTCAATTTTTTACAAGCCATTCTAATAGCATTAACCTCTGCATGGGCGGTAGGGTCGTTATCTGGGGTAACAGTGTTGCCAGAAGAGCTTATAATCTCTCCATCTTTAACAACTACGGCACCAAAAGGGCCACCTCCAAGCGAAGAGGCATTGTTAGATGCCAGAGTAATAGCCTCCTGCATAAACTTTAACTTGTTCTCTTTCATAACAATAAAAATTTTATACTCTCTCTAATAAAATATGAAGAGTACCACCCTCCCACTCAATCTCAAAACCTCTATCTAACCCATCTACTAAAGTAAGTTGGTTTGCTAAAGTTTGACCACAAATATACTTTTTATACTCTTTTAGTGCAGCTTCAATCTCTGGTTTAGATTCTAGCAGAATAACTATCTTGTCTGTCACTTCAAAATTAGACTCTTTTCTTAAATTTTGAATACGATTTACTAACTCTCTTGCAACTCCTTCACGCGAGAGCTCATCTGTTATAGTAATATCTAAAGCAACAGTAAGCTTTCCCTCTGAAGCCACTAGCCACCCCGGCATATCTTCAGATGTAACCTCTACATCTAAAGGAGTAAGCTCTACTATACCGCTAGGTAACTCAAGTTTATACAAATCACTAGACTCAACTTCAATAATTTGCTCTTGTGTGAAGGTAGCAAATGCTTTTGAAATTTCTTTCATCTGCTTCCCATATTTTTTGCCGAGAACTTTAAAGTTTGGTTTAATTTTTTTTGTAATTAGACCCCCAGTATCCATGATATACTCAACCTCTTTTACATTTACCTCACCTAAAACTAAAGATTTTACAAGTTCGAACTGCTCTTTTATCTTATTATCTAAAACAGGAATAAGAATTTTTGCCAACGGTTGGCGCACCTTAATATTAACTTTACGTCTAAGAGCCAAAATCATAGATGAAGAGCGCTGCGCAAGCTCCATTCTCTCTTCTAGGTCTTTATCTATAGCATTTTTATTAGCCTCTGGCATGAGCACCAAGTGAACAGACTCCTCTTTGTACTTACCCCCAACATTATTAAGGTCTAAAAAGAGCCTCTCCATATAAAAAGGAGCAATAGGAGCAGAGATAATTGCAATCTTCTCTAAACAATCATAGAGAGTTTGATATGCACTCAACTTATTGTCATTCATCTCTCCCGCCCAAAAACGCTTTCTATTTAACCTTACGTACCAGTTACTTAAATTGTCGTTAACAAACTCCTGAATTTTTCTTCCAGCAGTTGTAACATCGAAGTTCTCGTAGCTTTGGCCAACCTCTTCTACTAAAGTATTTAATAGAGAAATTATCCATCTATCTATCTCTGGACGCTCTTCTAATGGAATTTGGGCCTCTCTATTACTAAACCCATCTACATTTGCATAGAGTGCAAAAAATGAATAGATGCTATATAGGGTGCCAAAAAATTTCCTTTTAACCTCATCTACCCCTGCTAAATCGAATTTTAGATTATCCCATGGTTGAGCATTTGTGAGTAGATACCAACGAAGTGGATCTGCACCATACTCTGCTAAAGTTTTGAATGGATCTACCGTATTACCCAAACGTTTACTCATTTTATTGCCCTCTTTATCTAAAACAAGTCCGTTAGATATTACTGTTTTAAAGGCAACATTGTCTTTTACCATAGTAGCTATTGCATGAAGAGTAAAAAACCACCCACGAGTTTGATCTACCCCCTCGGCAATAAAATCTGCTGCACGGCCAAAAGCCTCTGTATCTAATTTTTGCAAACCTTCTTGAGCAAAAGGCATTGCTCCAGAGTCAAACCAAACATCAATTAAATCGGTTTCACGAAACATTTTATTCCCCATAGGAGAGACAAGAACTATATCATCTACATATGGTCTATGAAGGTCAATCTTGTTATAATTTTCTAACGAGAAATCTCCCGGAATAAAGCCCTTCTCTTTAAGAGGGTTAGAAGACATAAACCCAGCCTCTACAGAGCTCTCTATTGCATTATAAAGTTCTGTTGCCGAGCCAATACAAAGCTCCTCTTTTCCATCCTCTGTACGCCAAACAGGTAAAGGTGTTCCCCAATAGCGGCTCCTAGAAAGATTCCAATCTTGGAGATTTTCCAACCACTTTCCAAACCTACCACTACCAGTAGATTCTGGTTTCCAATTTATAGTTTTGTTCAACTCAATCATTCTCTCTTGAACTGCTGTAGTCTTAATAAACCAAGAGTCTAGAGGGTAGTAGAGTACAGGCTTATCTGTTCTCCAACAGTGTGGATATGAGTGAACATATTTCTCAATTTTAAAAGCTAAACCTTGCTGTTTAAGCATAACAGCTAGGTCTATATCTAAGGTAATGTCACTCTCTTTAAGTGCAGTGTCATAAGAGTTTTTTACATACCTGCCTGCATACTCACTATATAGCTCTTTATTTACTTGTTTCTCTACAAACTGAGCATCTAACTTATCAATCTCATAAAACTTCCCACTTCTATCTACTAGAGCTTGCATATTACCATCTAAATCTTTCACCATAATACCAGGAACCCCATTGCTTTTACCAACTCTTTGGTCGTCTGCTCCAAAGGTTGGTGCAATATGCACAATTCCTGTACCATCTGAAGTGGTAACAAAATCACCTGGAATTACCTTAAATGCACCTTCACCTGGGTCTACCCAAGGGATAAGTTGCTGGTAGTTTATACCACAAAGCTCTGTTCCCTTTAAACTGCTACCTACTAGGCGATATGGTACAATCTTGTCTCCTTGTTTATACTCCTCCATTGAAGCCTCGGCACCTTTTAAATTGAAATGCACATCTAATAACTCCTTAGCCACTAAATAGAGAGCTTCATCTCCACTATATGGGTTAAAAGAGTTTACTACAACATATTCAATTTGAGGGCCTACACATAGAGCTGTATTCGAAGGAAGGGTCCATGGCGTTGTTGTCCAAGCAATCAAATAGAGAGGGAGTTCTCTCTTTAAAGCAGCCTGGGCAGTAGTAAAAAGAGATTCAGACCTACTATCTCTCACCACTTGAAACTGAGCTACACAAGTAGTATCTTTCACATCTCTATAACAACCTGGTTGGTTTAGCTCATGAGTACTTAACCCCGTACCGGCTGCGGGCGAAAATGGCTGAATAGAGTAACCTTTATAGAGGTATCCCTTTTCATAAATAACTTTAAGAAGATGCCAAAGTGTCTCTATATATCTATTATCGTAAGTTATATAAGGGTCGTCCATATCTACCCAATATCCCATCTGCTGGGTAAGGCTTTCCCACTCCTTTGTATATTTCATTACCTCTTTTCTACAAGCGGCATTATATTCATCTACTGTAACCGACTTACCAATATCTTCTTTTGTTATGCCGAGTTTTTTCTCTACCCCAAGTTCTACCGGAAGCCCATGAGTATCCCACCCCGCTTTTCTCTGAACTAAAAAGCCCTTTTGAGTTTTATAGCGGCAAAAGACATCTTTAATAGCTCTTGCCATAACATGGTGTATCCCGGGCATACCATTAGCCGAAGGGGGGCCTTCGTGGAAAATAAATTTTGGAGCGCCCTCTCTCTCTGTGATGGTTTTTTCAAAACAATTTTCTTTATTCCACTCTTTTAATATAGAGCGATTTATCTCTACAAGATCTAACTTGTTGTACTCGGCAAACTTCATATTGGAATTTTTCTTGAATTTGCAAAGATACGATTATTCATTACTTTTGAAAAAAATGATTATGGGTTTTTCTATCAACTATCTAGATATTTTTATCCTCATCTGCTTTATACCTGCCGTTATAGGTGGGTTAATGAATGGCCTAGTAAGGCAAGTTGCATCTCTAGCAGCTCTAGTCTTAGGGATCTGGGCAGGCTGGCACTTCTCTGAACTACTCTCGCAAGGAATCCGCATTTGGTTTAAAACAGATAACAACCTTATTAATATTATATCTTTTGCAATAATATTTATAGCTGTGCTTTTGCTGGTTAATTTAATTGGTAACGCCCTTTCAAAAATTGTTAAAGTGGTACTTTTAGGCTGGCTAGATAGAATTTTAGGAGTTATTTTTGGGATATTAAAATATTGCCTTATTCTTAGCGTGATTTTCTATTTTGTTACTTCTCTAGATAACCTATATGATATTATACCCGCCCATCTATTTGCCAACTCTAGGTTATATCAACTTATAGAACCCATTGCACCAAGCATTATACCTCACCTAGATAATGTAAAAATTTTCTAAAATTCTAAATTTTTGCACAGGTGGTAAAATTCTAATCGTTTTTTCTATTTCAACCCTTTTTTTCTACTTTTTTCCCATAGATTAGCTTTCGGAAACGGGACTGTTTATGTGAAGAAGGGTCTCTCTTATAAGCAGAAGAGAGTATGTGTAGTAGGTAACTTCCCGTTTCTTTTTTTAAGAAAGAAGATAAAGATGTTGAAGTTGGGTAAGATATTTAATCTAAATAAATTATGGCTATCTGTAAAAGTTAGACAAAAAGATAGAAGCGATTGCGGAGCAGCTGCTCTAGCATCTGTAGCTGCCCACTATGGCTTTAAAGTAAGCGTTGCATTAATTAGATACCTTAGTGGAACCGACTCTTCTGGCACTACAATTAAAGGGATTAAAGAGGCTGCTCAAAAAATAGGCTTTCAAGCTGAAGCATATAGAGGAACTATTCTCTCTCTAACTAAAATCCCTAAACCTGCAATATTACATTTAAGAAAAAAAGATGGCTTCCTCCACTATATAGTGCTATTAAGCTACAAAAAAGGGAAGTTCTACATTATGGATCCCGCTTTTGGAGAGATTATTAAAAAAACAGCAAAAGAGTTAATTGAAGAGTGGAGTGGAGTTCTTATTCTTTTTACTCTCAACCCCAATATGATAATTGGCAAAGAGCAATCTAAACTCCAAATAGCACCCCATCTTAAACAATTGAAATCTATTCTACGTAGTAAATGGAGAGTATTTCCTATAACACTCTTAATATCTATACTCCATATTGCAGCTATGCTTGCAACAGCACTATTTATTAAAGAGCTATTAGATGTGGTAATCCCTTTGGGAGATTCTGCTAGATTAAAGATGCTCTCTCTAATTATGATTCTAATTATAGCAACCTCTGCTCTGCTCTCTTTTGTACGTTCTAAACTTCTTTTGAAAACATCTATAGATACAGATCAAAAGCTTACAAACGAATATCTAGACCACCTATACCATATTCCTCTCCCCTGCTTTAACTCATTTAAAACAGGGGAGTTAACATCTAGGATAGGAGATGTTTACAGAATAAGAAACTTAATTGCTTCTACAATTCCAGAGAGCATTGTTGCAGTTGTAACTCTACTTTTTTCGGTAATAGTGCTATTTAAGTTAAACTCAAAACTGGCAGTTTTAACTGCACTATTTATACCTATATACGTTTCTATTTTTCTTATTCACGATAAGGTAAATAGGCCTCTTATGAAAAAGTTTATGGAGAGAGCATCGCTATTTCAAAGTAGTGTTATTGAAAGCTTAAGATCTATGGCAACAATAAGAAATTTTGGGATAGAGTCTATGGCTCTTGCTAAATCTGGGATAAGACTAAAAGAGCTAAATGAGACTTTTGAAACAACTGGCAAAGCTGCTCTGGTTGCTGGGGGAGCTGCCGATTTTACCTCTAGGGTATTAACAATAGCTGTTTTATGGTTTGGAGGTGCTGCTGTAATTGGAGGGAAAATTACTTTGGGAGAGATGGTCTCTTTTTATACTATAACAGCTCTCTTTTCGGCTCCTTTACAAGAGTTAGCAGGTGCTTTCTCTTCTTTTAGAGAGGGGTTTATAGCCTCGTCTAGGCTTTATGATATAATCTCTTTACAAAGAGAGGTACAAGAGATAGACTCCTCTAATAATAAATATGAAATAGAGAGAAAAAGTGAAGGGCTTAAAAAGAGTGGAGAAAAACCAATTGAGAGGTGTAAAATTATTGCTAATGAGCTCTCTTTTGGCTACCCAGGCAGGTCTCTTCTTTTTGAAGATCTCTCTTTTACAATAGAGAGTGGTAAAATCTTACTGCTTAACGGTGGAAGCGGGTGTGGAAAAAGCACTGTAGTCTCTCTTCTTTTAAAGCACTTAGAACCAGTCTCTGGAAGCCTTAGTTGGAGTGGGAGCAATTTAGGTTCATTAAAAAAATGGAGAGAGAACATTGCAATTGTCCCTCAAAACCCAGATTTATACGGGCAAAGTATACTAGAGTGTATAATGTCTGGAGAAGAGATAGAAGATGATTTAGAATACTTTAATAGACTCTCCAAGGAGCTGGAGCTAGACAAGATGGCAAATAGGCTCCCATATGGGTTTGCAACCAATCCAGGAGAAGGGGGCGCTATGCTCTCTAGAGGTGAGCAGCAGAGAATAGCTTTTGCAAGAGCAGCAATGAAGAGAGCACCTGTTATGCTTCTAGATGAAGCTACCTCCTCTTTAGATAAAGAGTCTGAATCTCTTATTAGAGACTCTGTAGAGAGGCTTAAAAAAGAGGGGTGTGCTATTTTAATTATATCTCACGACCCCAAATTTAGATTAATAGCTAACCAAACGGTTACAATAAAAAAATAATATAGGAGGGTGCACACTCCCGGTGAAACTGCACACCGATATTTGCAGAAACAACCTAATTATACAATTATGAACGAGTATGTGAAAGATGAGTGGGGATTGACTACTCTGCGAAAGGAAGAAGAGATGGTGGCCGGAGGTATCAACTATAGAGAACTTTGGCAACTTGGACAATTCCTTGGAAAAGTAATAAGAACAGTAGAAAAGTACTGGCCAAGTTTTAAACATGGCTTTGTAGAAGGTTGGGAGGGAGCATAATGGAAGCTTCAATAGATGGATTAAACTTAATAACTCTCTCCTATGAAGAGGCAGTAATGGTGTGGGGTGGTTCACAAGGATGGGACCACGACATAGCAGAAGGAATGGGAAAAGCTGCTGGCTATGCAGTCAAAAAACTATGGCGTGCATTTCTAATTATAAGCAAAGGGCTATATGAGGGGCAAGCTAACTCCCAGGTAGTTTACAAATAAATTTTCTATGCAATGGGAGTTTGTTTCTGAAAAAAATTATCTTTGTACATTATGAGAAAATATTACAAACTCCCATTTATTCTACTTCTCTTCTTTCCTGTACTCCTCTCTGCACAAAAGAGCTGGAGCCTTGAGGAGTGTATTAATTATGCTTGGGAGAATAATCTACAAATTAAACAGCAGGAGCTCTCTGTAGAGCAAGGGCAGAATAACCTTTACCAGGCTAAATTAAATTATATCCCTAGACTTACTGCCTCTATGAATCACTCTATGAACTGGGGTAGATCTGTAAATGTACAAGATTTAGAGATTATAGAGAATAAACTCACGCAAAGCACTAGTGCAAGCGCAAGTGCTGGGATAAACCTTTTTGAGGGCTTTACAAAGACAAATGAGGTTAAAAGTAATACTGTACAGTTAGAGATTTCTCGTAGCGAGGTAGAGAAACTCAGGAACGATATCTCTATAGAGATTGCAAGATCTTATTTGCAAATATTACTCTCTAAAGAGATTCTCAATACTGCAAAGCAAAGTATTACTAGTGCCCAAGAGCAGGTAGAGAGAACAGAAAAACTAGTAGATGCAGGTAGTGTTGCATATAGCTCTCTATTAGAGGTACAGTCTCAACTTGCTGCAGAGAGGGTACAGGTAATTAATGCTCAGAACCAACTTCGCAGCTCACTGCTCTCTCTAAAACAACTTCTAGACTTAGATGGTAATAGTGAATTTGATATAGAGCAGGTTAATATAGATTTTCTGGTAAAAGAGTATAATGGAACATCTATTGAAGAGCTCTACAAAGCTTCACACTCGCTTCCTCAAGTGAAAGTTGCAGAACTTAATGTAGAGAATTCTGGATTACAGCTTGCTATAGCAAAAGGAAGGCTCTACCCATCTCTCTCTTTTTCTGCAGGTTATGGAACCTACTACAGCGATAGTAGAGATCAGGCGTTTTTCGATCAATTTAATGAAAATAGGAATCCCTCAATTGGATTTGGGTTGTCTATTCCTATTTTTAATAACTATAGAGTAAAAACCAATGTAAAAAACGCAAAACTAACTGTTAGAAGAGCTAAAATTGAGTATAAAAGTCGTTTACAAGTTCTTTATAAAGAGATTCAACAAGCTGGTAATGAAGCTCTCTCTTATTATGAAAAATATAAAGCAGCAGAACAAAATGTAAAAGCTATGGAAGAGTCTTTCCGCTATGTTCAGCAAAAATTCGATGTTGGAGTATTAAATGCTACAGACTACACTGTTGCTAAGACCAATCTATTTAAAGCTAAATCAGATTATTACCAGTCTAAATATCAATATGTATTCCAACTCAAAATATTGGACTTCTATAGAGGGATGCCCATCTCATTATAAATTAAACAGAGGGAAAGGTTATGAAAAATAAAAAACTAATATGGATTATAGTAATAGCCGTTTTATTGGTTATTGTTTTAGCGTGGTATGGTAGCACAAAAGAGAAGGCTGCTATAACAGTTACTGCCCAAGAGATTACCGGAAAAACTATAGTTGAAGTAATTCCTGCCAATGGCAAGATAAAACCTGTAATTGAGGTTAAAATAAGCCCAGATGTCTCTGGAGAGATAATAGAACTTAACTTTAAAGAGGGAGATCAAATTAATAAGGGAGACCTAATTATTAAGATAAAACAAGATGTTTATATCTCCATGAAAGAGAGGGCCGAGGCTTCGCTAAACTCAGTAAAAGCTCAACTTACTCAGCAGTTGGCACAATTTGAACAAACCCAACAGACCTATTTAAGAAACAAAACACTATTTGAGCAGAAGGCTATCTCTGAGGTAGAATATGAAACAGCCTACTCTCAATTCCAAGTAGCTAAAGAGCAAATAAAGGCAGCTGAATTTAACGTTAAAAGCTCTGAGGCAGCGCTTAAAGAGGCTCAAGAGAATCTTACTAAAACAGTCATATACGCACCAATGGATGGGATTATCTCTAAAATGAGCATTGAAAAGGGAGAGAGAGTTGTTGGAACTAGCCAAATGGCAGGTACAGAAATGCTTCGTATTGCCAACTTCAATCAAATGGAGGTGCTTGTAGATGTAAATGAGAATGATATTATAAGAATTAGCCTAGGCGATACTGCAACCATAGATGTAGATGCCTACCCTAATCGTAAATTCACAGGTGTGGTAACTCAAATTGCAAACTCAGCTAAGAATATTGGATCGGCCTTAGATCAAGTAACCAATTTTGAAGTTAAAATTTACATTCTTCCAGATTCATATTCAGACCTTGCAGTAGATGGGAAAATTCCTTTTCGCCCCGGAATGTCTGCCTCTGTTGCTGTTCAAACCTCAAGAAAAGAAGATATTAATGCAATTCCACTACAGGCAATTACCACAAGAGTAAATTTACTTGAAGATTCTATAAAAGAGTCTCTTGGCATAAATGAATCTATAGAACAGGTGTTTGTTATTAAAGAAGATAATAGTACCGAAGTGAGAAAAATAACCACAGGAATCCAAGATTTAAACAACATTGAGGTTACCTCTGGACTATCTCGCGGAGAGCTTGTAGTTACTGGTCCATTTTCTGCTATAAGCAAAACTCTAAAAGCAGGAGATTTAGTAAAAATAGAAGAGAAAAATAATGATTAAAAAAGCTCCTACCCTACTATTAATTGAAACAAGTACAGATGTTTGCTCAGTTGCACTCTCTAATGGACTCACTCTTATAGATCAAATTATATCTCATGAACCTAGGGCTCATGCAAGTATTATATCTGTTATTACAGAAGAGCTTCTTAATAGGAGTAAAATCTCACTAGAGATGTGTGATGCTATAGCTGTTAGCGAAGGGCCTGGCTCCTATACTGGCTTAAGAGTGGGAGTCTCATTTGCAAAAGGGCTCTGCTATGGCGCTTCTAAACCTTTAATTGCAGTTGGCTCTCTAACTCTACTAGCCACGCTTGCTATAGCGCAAATTAATAAAGATTCCCAAAAAACTATCTCAACAGAGAGTATTGATACAACTACCATTTTGCCAATGATTGACGCTCGCAGAATGGAGGTTTACACTGCAGCTTACTCAACAACAGAAGAGAGAAGGTCTTCAATAAAAGCTCTTACTCCAGTTAAAGCAGTAGTTGTAGATTCAGATAGTTTCTCTGCACAACTCCAAAAAGGGAGAGTGTTTTTTTGCGGAGATGGCTCATCAAAAGTAGCCGAGATAATAAATCACCCAAATGCTAAGTTTTTAAATATTGAAGCTCTAGCTCAAGGAATGATACCAACAGCAGTAGGAAAATATGAAAACAGAGAGTTTGAAGATGTAGCCTATTTTGAACCATTCTATCTTAAAGATTTTATAGCAGGAGTATCTAAGAAAAACTTACTACAAACTTTACAAAAAAAATAGCCTTTTGTTTAAAGAAGTGAGCGAATTAGCTTTTCAAGCTCATTATCATAAACATCTTTGGCAACTATCTCTCCATTTCTATCTATTATGAAATTGGCTGGCAATTGGGTAATGTTGTAGGTGGTAATTGGTTTTGATTCTGTTCCAAGTCCGTCGCAAACACTTGTCCATGGCAACTCCTGTTCAGAAACTGCTGTAGCCCAAGCTGTTTTATCTGAATCTAAAGAGACTTGGTAAATCTCTAGCCCTTTAGAGTTGTACTTTTCATAAAGATCTTTATAATCTAAATTGATCATCTTCTGAGAAGTCTCTGTAATTGTCCAGAATGAGAGTAGAATAACTTTAGACGGGAAATCTGAAAGCGATCTAGTAACAGCTTTAATATCTGGTAAAGAGATATCTGGAAAACCAGTAACAGAAGCCTCATTAATTTTAGAACTAAGTAGATTTGACTTTTCTCTATAATTAACCTCTTCCTTTAATCTCTGTAAATACACCCAATTAGGGTAAAGCACTTTTAATGAGTCATGCACCCTATTAAAAATATGAACATCCATAGGATCTGCAAAAAGTGGTAGCCCATCTGCCAATTTGTAATAGAGCAGCATTACATTAGCAATAGAGTTAGGGTTAGAGTAAATCTGCTTTATTGCAGCCTGTTTCTGTTTAACATATAGTTTACCAAGACTGTAATTAAGAGATGTCTCTTTCTCAGTCTCTCCTTGCTCTTGAGCTTCTTGCATAAGTTCAACTAGGGAGTCAAAGTTATGTTTAGTAGATTGAAGACTCTTATCTAACTCAGAGAATATCTCTGCCTCTTGTGAACCAGAAACTACTGGATTTGTCCCAAGAGTATCGGTTATTATTTTAATATTATCTCCTGGCAACAACACCATAGAAGCTACCTTGTTATTATTATAATATAGATAGTAGAAATTAGGGCTATCTTCTTCTAGTTGAACCGAGTAAGAAAACTCTCCTTTACTATTAAACTTTAAGCTATCTATGCTCTTCTGAGCACTTACTTCCAGAATTTTGAGTACTACTGTTCCAGATGTTGCCCCCTCAATTTTACCATAAATCTTAGCGTTATAATTTTTTGAACAAGAAAAAACAACTAAAGTGAGAAGTGCAGCAAGAATAACTTTTTTCATCTGTTAAATTTTGATTTTAGAACTTATTGATTTAGATATTTTCTCCATCTCTTGAGAGCTAATTTTCAACTTCTCTTTATTAAAGTCTAAATCACTCTCACTATTTAGAGGTACAAGATGAATATGGGCATGAGGCACTTCCATTCCTAAAACTGCAACTCCTACCCTTTTACATGGGATAGCCTCTTTAATTGCAATTGCAACCTTTTGAGCAAATGCAAAAAGTGATGAAAACTCTTCACTCTCTAAATCAAAGATATAGTCTATCTCTTTTTTAGGTATAACAAGGGTATGACCTTTAGATAGTGGACTAATATCTAAAAACGCATAAAATCTGCTATCTTCTGCTACTTTCCAAGATGGAATCTCTCCCAATACAATTTTTGAAAAAATAGATGCCATGTTATTTAGAAATTTCAAGAATTTCAAACTTCAATACTCCAGAAGGGACATTAACATCTACAATATCTCCTTTTCTCTTTCCAATAAGAGCTTTCCCAATAGGTGTAGCTGCTGCTAATTTACCCTCTTTAAGGTCTGCCTCTGTCTCTCCTACCAAAGTATATTGTACTTCGGTATTATTGGTTAAGTTTTTAAGTTTAACCTTATTCATTATTTGAATCTGAGTTGTGTTAATTTTAGATTCATCAATAATACGAGCACTAGCTAGCATTCCCTCAAGCTTAGAAATTTTGAGTTCTAATAAGCCTTGAGCCTCTTTTGCTGCATCATATTCTGCATTTTCAGATAAATCACCTTTATCTCTAGCTTCTGCAATCTGCTTCGAAATTGCTGGGCGCTCTACAGAAACAAGATGATGATGCTCTGCTTTGAGTTTTTCTAAACCCTCTGCAGTTAAATAATGAATTTTTGACATAATATATAAAATTAAAAAGAATCCTGTAGTGTATTAGTAGTACAGGACTCTTTAACACAAAGATAAAAATTTAAATTAAATAAAAAAACTAATCCATAAATTTTGGACGGGCAATCTCTGAGTATAAAATAAAGAGCCTAGGATTGAACTCTTCATTTTGAGTTTCTAGCTCTTTATTATCCTTATCACTAGAGTCAAAATTGGTAATTTGTGAGCTTTCATAAATATCATTAAGCAGCTGCTTGTTTTCTGCATCTGTCTTATTTGTAGTAATATCTACATTATATGCCTGGGAGTCTAATGTAGGTTCTGGATCAATCTTGGGCTTAAGCTTCTCATCTTCACTGGTAATAGGCTTAAACATACTGGCAAGATCTTTCTCTAGCTCTTCATTAGGGTCTAACCGAGCAACAGAAGGCTCATTAACAGCTTCTTTTTTCAGCCCCTGCTCCTTCTCTTTCTTCTTCTTTTCATTATATATCTGGTAGGCCATTATTGCTACTGCAATTACTATGTATAAAATTGTATCCATATCTAATTATTTTGAGAAAGCTCTCTGTAAATATAGTAATTATTTTTGCCCATTAAAAATTAAGAGACTTTCTGCTCTTGCTTTATCTCTACTTAATTGCTCTTTCAAAAAATCTAAAGAAGAGAATTTTTGCTCGTCTCGTAAACGAAATGCAAACTCAACCTTTAGGGGCAAGCCATAAATATCTTCGTCAAAGTCCATAATATGCACCTCTATACTCTGCTCGTTGCTTTGAGAGACCGTAGGCCGAGTTCCAATATTAGCTATTCCTTTATAAAGAGAAGTTCCACGCTCTACCCAAACTGCATATACACCATTAGCTGGAAGAAGTTTTAAAGGTTCATATAACTTTATATTTGCAGTTGGAAAGCCCATAGTGCGGCCAAGCTTATTCCCCTCTACAACCACACCTTTTAAATTATAGTTGTACCCCAACATATGAGCAGCAACTTCTAAATTTCCACTGCAAAGGGCCTCTCTTATCTTAGTAGAGCTTATAATAACATGCTCTTCTGTATTCTCAAACTCCTCTACTCTAATAGGGTTAATTCCATATTTTCTAGCAATCTCAAACATCTCTTGTTGAGTTTGATTTATATCATTACCAACTCTATGATCGTACCCAGCAACTAATGTAGATACATTAAATTGATCTTTTAAATACTTACTAAAAAATTGAGCAGTAGATTGTTTTGCAAACTCCTTATTAAAAGTGAGTACATGAACATGGTCTATACCCAATGCATGAAGTAAGGCTTTTTTCTCTTCAAGAGTAGTTAAAAGCCTAAACTTAGCTGCATCTTGCTGTAAAACTGCTCTTGGGTGTGGCCAAAATGTGACTACAGCAGAGAGAGCACCCTGCTCTTTTGCAAGAGTAGAAACTCTGTTTAAAACAGAGCGGTGCCCCCTATGAACACCATCGAAAAAACCTGTTGCTGCTACAACCATCTTACTAAATCAAAATCTTGCCTGTGGGCCAGTCCAGGATGTTTTGCATAAATTCTACTTGCAATATTAAATGCTCCTGCACTTTCAGACATAATTACACATTTATAACGAGCTACTCCTTTGGTGAACTCTTTAAATTCAAACTCATAAACCCTACGAATTTCTGAAACTGTATCTGTTCCATTCTCTGCTATTATCATTTCTACTCCAATATCTTGGGGGTTTAAATCTCCAATAGAGAGTGCAACCTCGGCACTATATTCATTTCCAAGAATTATATCTGCTTTAGAGTAATCTGGTTTTATATACTCCACCACCTCAATAAAAGGCCACTCTTTTTTTACCTTTTTCTTCCACTGGGCCATCTCTCTAGCAAATTCAAAATCATTTTTAGCCACCATTGCATGACGCTCACTTAGCTTATTATAGAATTGTTCTATATAGTCTGTCATCATTCTGTTGGTAGTAAAGTTAGAGGCTACATGGGCTATGGTGTTTTTAATTACCTCTATCCAGCCTGTTGGATAGGTGCTTTTATTTGATTGCCTAGCATAAAATAGAGGAGCAATTTGATTCTCTAACATATTGTATATAGTTGCAGCATCCATCTGGTCTTGAAAGTCTTGATTTTCATATACTTTCTCTTCAGACAATGCCCATCCTGCACCCTCTTGGTACCCCTCTACCCACCATCCGTCTAACACAGAGAAGTGCATCACTCCGTTCATAGCAGCTTTTTGCCCACTTGTTCCAGATGCCTCTAATGGTCTTGTTGGAGTATTCATCCAAACATCTGCTCCTTGAACCATATGTTTAGCTATTGTCATATCATATCCAGGAATAAATAGAATTCTTCCAATAAATTGCGGAAGAAGAGAGATCTCTACAATTCTACGAATCATATCTTGCCCTGCCTTATCTGCTGGGTGAGCTTTACCTGCAAAAAAGAACTGTACAGGCCTATCGGGATTATTTATAATTCTATCTAATCTCTCTATATCTGAAAAGAGAAGATGTGCCCTTTTGTAAGTTGCAAACCTGCGTGCAAAACCTATTGTTAAAATATCGTCTCTTAAAGATTCTTTAATTTGAACCACCTGTTGAGGAGTGTAGTGTGTAGTAGTTGCTGGTGAAGAGAGCGAAGCTTTTATAGACTTAATAAGTCTAGATCTGAGCTTAGAGCGTACATACCAAATGGTACTATCTTCTACCTCAAAAATACCATTAAAACACTCTTTATTGTAATGGTGGCTTTGGAACTCTTCTCCAAATACCTCTGAGTGAATCTCTTTCCACTCTGGAGCAGTCCACGTTGAGTAGTGAACTCCATTAGTTACATGGCTTACATGAAGTTCGCTTGGGAGGTAACCAGGCCATATTGGAGAGAGAATATCTCTACTAACCTTACCATGAAGGCGGCTCACTCCATTTATCTCCTGAGATAGATTTGCAGCTAGGTTACTCATAGAGAATTTCTCATCTTTATTAAAAGGGTCTAACTTGCCTAAAGACATAAGAACATCCCAATTAATCTTGAGCCTCTCTGGATAGTGAGACAGATACTCTCTAATTAAATCTTCTGAGAAAGAGTCGTGACCTGCTGGAACTGGAGTGTGAGTAGTATATAGAGAAGAGGCTCTTACTACCTCTACTGCCTGGGCATAGGAGAGGTTTTTATCTGAAGTGTACTCACTAAGCCTCTCTAAACCAATGAAAGCAGCATGGCCTTCATTCAAATGATATACATCTGCTCTTTTATTTAGCGACCTTAATGCCCTTACTCCTCCTATTCCTAAAAGCATCTCTTGTTTTAATCTATTTTCCCAATTACCACCATATAAATGGTGTGTTACAGCGCGATCTTCTGGAAGATTGTCTTCATAATCTGTATCTAATAGAATAAGCTCAGTTCTACCAACATCTACTCTCCAAAGACGAGCAGCCATGTTTCTTCCTGGGAGCGCAACACTTACAGTAATCCACTGCCCTTTGCTATCTCTTATAGGTGTTACAGGCAATCTTCTAAAGTCTTGAGGCTCATATTGAGAAATCTGATCTCCCGAAGTACTCAACACTTGGTTAAAATAGCCGTACTTATAGAGTAGCCCCACAGCAGTCATTGGGAGCATCATATCGCTAGACTCTTTAAGGTAATCGCCAGCTAACACTCCTAAACCACCAGAATAGATTTTAAGTGATTTGTCTAGCCCATACTCCATACTAAAATATGCTATATTGGGCCCTTTCTCATCTCTCTTAGCATCTATATAATCTGAAAACTGACGGTACACTGTATCTAGTTTTCTTAAAAACTTTGAATCATTTACTAGCTCTTGATATCTTTTGAGTGAGAGCATATCTAAAAGTTGTATTGGGTTGCCATCACACTCTTTCCAAAGCTGCTTATCTACCATTTTAAATAGATCTATAGCATCTTGGTTCCAAGACCACCAAAGATTTCTTGCAATTGTCTCTAAACTTTCTAAGCTTTTAGGTAATTTTTTAGTGACAATTATTTTGCTCCAGTTTGGTCTATTTATAGCATCTTGCTTGTGAAGCAGATGTTCTCTATCTTCTACTCCAGCAGGGAAAGCTCCCTTGGAGTCTATAACTTTATCTATTGCCATTGAATATGCTCTCTTATAATAGTCTATTTGATTGTCCCATAAAGCAATTGTAGCCATCTCTCTTGCACTGCTACGTAATAGCTCCATTTTATCTGTATTAAGAGAGATTATCTCCCTCATTTTAGAGGCAACTCCCGAAACCACATTAGAGTAATTAGAGTCGTCTCTTTTAATAATTGCAATTGCCGAGCTCTCTTTTTTAGAGTGCTCCTTTACCCATAAACCAAAACCTGTTAGAGTTGTAGTTATTGTTGGGACACCAAAGGCTAAACTCTCTAGTGGAGTGTAACCCCATGGCTCATAATAAGATGGAAAAGCTGTAAGGTTTAGCCCACACAACAACTCATAGTAAGTCATGTCAAAAATGCCATCGCTACCATTAAGATATGAGGGAACAAAAAGAACCTTAACTTTATCGCTCTCTTTATTTAAGAGATGAAGCTCTTTAATTTTTTTAAGTACTGGGTCCCACTCTGGGTCGCTAAGTAGATGCGATACTGCAGTGGTATAGTTGCCACCATTTGCTTTCTTATCTAAAAGCTCTTTGTCTGGGCCATTGTGCCCTGCTGGTACAAAAACCCAAGCAATAACCTCTCTATTGAGTTTTGTTGAACGGTTAAGCTCTGCCAATGAATCTAAATAGACATCTATCCCTTTATTTTTATATTCATACCTGCCACTTATAGCAACCATTGCTGCATTTTCACTTACCTCATAACCAGTCATAAGAGTAGCAACTTCTCTCATTTTATTAAAAGCAAGATTATAAGACTCTTTAATTAACTCTCTCTTAGGAGTAAAACTATTTTCAAAACCATTTGGTGTAACAAAATCTGGTTTACGGCCAATAAAATGTTCACACTCCAATGCTGTTATATCTGAAACAGTTGTAAAAACATTTGCCTGGGTTGCTGCACACTTCTCAAGTGAATGTTTAGCTAAAACATTAAACTCCAAAGCTTTTTCATCTGAATTATACTGCTTCATATTGTTGTATAGAGGGAAACCATTTCCCGCAAGGGACCTACCAATAACTGTTGCGTGAGTTGTAAATATTGTAGCTATTGGGAGTGGAAGGCTCTTAAGATAAAGCACTCCAGCTCCAGTCATCCATTCATGAAACTGTGCTGCCACCTTCATATGAGGGGCGGTATTAAATTTCACAAAACTCTCTATTACCTCACCTGTAGCATATCCAAAAAGGGCGCTCTCTATATAATCCCACTCACCTGAAAGGGAGTCTAGCTTATACTCTTCCCAAAATTTAGAAAAAATCTCATCTTTACGTGGTATGTATGAGCTAAAATCTACTAAAATAACTATTGGTGTTCCTGAAACATTCCACCTACCTACTCTTATTCTAAGCCCCTCTTCATAGGCCTTTCCCCTCCATGCTCTCAAAAGATTAGGCTCTTCAATAAACTCTGGATTACTGCCTGTTTCTCTCCAGACATCTGGGCCTATAAGTATATGGTTATTTTCTAACTCCTTAGATAAATTTAGGGCTTTGGTTGCAATAACTGTGTGAATTCCACCAATTTTATTACAAACCTCCCAACTTACCTCAAAGAGATAGTTGGGGGTTGTTAAATTTTTATTTGTCATTGTAATGTACTCTATTTGATTTTTTTACTGGTTTTCGTTTTTCCAGATTTGTTTTTAATTACTGTTTTCTTTGTAACTGCCTTCTCCTTTTTTGGCTTCTCTACTCGTAACATAAAGTCGCTCAATACATTCATATAGTTATAAATGCTTCGTAAGGTGTCTCATAGGGGTTGAAGTATTTATGAACAGCACCATCAGAGAAAAACTTTGTACACATATAATAGAAATGGTCGCTCTGCTGTAACTTTCTAAAATTATTTGTAATCTCTTTGTTATCGCATTTTTTTACAGCCTCCTCTATTGAATACAGCTTGCTAAAAGCTTCATTTTGAAGCTCGTTTCCAAGCCATGCACTAGTGTCTCTCTCTTCGTCTGCCCAAGATATAGGAAATGGAACATGTAATGGAGCTACTGGCTGATGTCTTTTACAAATACCAGATGGGGTATCAAAAACAAAATTTGTAGAAGAGAGAATATTTTCTGGCAGGTGACGTAAAAACTCAAATATACCTGTAGAGGCATCTTGATGCTCTCCAAAAGTCTCATAATCCATAAAGAGGTTTACAACCTCGTCATTAGAGAGAGCCTCAGAAATCCATGTCGCAAATTTATCTGAAGTGAGGGGCCAATGTTCCCAGCTTCTATTAGAAAAACGGAAGGCAATATGGTCACTCAAAACAAAATTCTTTAAAAGCAGCTTTAGTCTTGGGTTTATTGCATTTGTATAGATATAGTTAGGGCTTTTCCAACCTAATATATGCTTAGCTCCTTCTGTAAGCATAGCACTATAACCCATATTGGAAACAGCCTCTCCTATAGTATCTGAATAGATTAACTCTGTATTTCTAAAAACTTTGGGTTTTACTCCAAAAAGAGCCTCTATAGTCTTAGAGTGAAGCTCTACCTGCTCTTTAAACTCACCTTCAGAAATTAAACTAGCTAATGAGTGAGAGTATGTCTCGGCTAAAAATTCAACACAGCCTGTTGCAGCAAGCTCTTTAAAACTCTCTATTACTTCTGGGGTATATTTTTGAAACTGCTCAATAGCTGTACCAGATATTGAATAGGTAATTTTAAAAGAGCCATTGTACTTTTTTATTAGCTCTAACATTAACTTATTGGCAGGTAAATAACATCTATCTGCTACTCTGCGTAAAATTGTTT
>JAQVZL010000026.1 GCA_028708215.1 Bacteroidales bacterium | reverse complement strand
CCCTCTTTTAAAGTATTATGCAGAACCCATGCTTAGAAGAATCCAGCCAAACTCACCAGCTTCTGTAGAGAGTATTAGGTTGTTGAATTTTCTCTCTTACGTTAAAGAGTAAAACCTTCGGAGATTTCATTAGTCCCTCCTACGTCTGTTCTGAGGGAGTTTATAGGTGGGAGTAGTTTTGAATATTAACCAAAGTTTCCCACCTAGCTTTGTTTTCCATAATAATGATTATTTTATTTATGAAATTTCTTATAATGCTGTTGGCACTTAGCTGTTTGCTGCTAGCTGTTAGCTGTTGGCTTCTCTGCTCACCAGCAGCAACGCTTTTTTTCTAGACGCTATTCTCTTTGTGGTTTTTCGGGGCCTGCGGAGCGCCTCCCTTTGGTCGTTGAACGGTCCTCGGCCTGTCTCCTCAAACCACTTCATCTAATTAGCTAAAAAAGAGATGTTGCTTTATGTTGAGCAGAGCAAAGCAAACTTTGCCAGGAGACGATTGCACACAAATACCTAATAGACAGGCATTTAATTTTTATAAATAAGCTTAAAAGGGCTTATTTTAAAAAGCTAACTGCCACACTGTAAATAAGTTATGAGGAATCATCTCCCGGGAAAGTTTGTTAACTTAAAGACAAACAGAGCATTTTGTGCTTTATGTTGTAGTTATCTGCTAGTTATTAGCTGGGAAGCTATAGTCCTCGGGAAATCGTCTCCTAGGGACAATTCAGATGAATTGACAGGTAAAATGTTTGCAACAATATTATAATTGAAATTTTACCAATACACTGCTTCATGTTCTGTTTATCTGCTAGTTGCGATGGGGAAAACTTTAGATATTAAGACTATTTAGAGAGAAATCCAATGCTCTGGATTCTGCTTGGTGGTTCCATGCCATAGTTGAAAATGGAGGACAGAGTTTCCTTCATTTTCGGCTAATATTCCAATAACTTCTCCGGTAGTTACTTTATCTCCTGTACTTACTCTTACCTTTTCAATTTTAGTGTAGAAAGTGTAGTAGTTACCATGCTGAATTAAAACGCATTGGTTATACCCGGGCATTACAAGTATCTGTTTTACAATACCATCAAAGACAGCTAAAACTTGGGCATTAAGTGATGTAGAGATGTTCACTCCGTTGTTAAAAGGGAGTTTTATATGTTTAAATACAGGGTGATTGTGCTGCCCAAAGGCTTCAATTATAACTCCCTCTTTTACTGGCCATGGAAGGTTCCCTTTGTTGTTTTCAAACTTATTGGAAAGAAGTCGAGATGCAGCTATCTCCTTGGCTCCAGCATTGCTTTTCTCTTTGGTAGCTGCTGCTAAAATACGTTCTATTTCGCGATTTAGTCTCTCTACCTCTCTCCTCTTATTTGTTATCTGTTGGCGAAACTCCCTCTCTTTTCTTGAGAGTTGTGTAATTATTTGTTTAGCCTTTTTCTCTTCCAATGCTAATGAGCGATACTCTTGTTCTCTCTGTTTTTTCATATTCAAAGAGTTCTCTTTCATTTTGGTAAGTTTAGCTATCTCTTTTTGTAATCTAGCATTTTTCTCTTTAATAGAAATTGCACTTGCTTTGAGTAGTCCAGAGTAATTGCGTAAGTAGCTCCATCTTCTGTAACCCTGCTCTATATTTTTACTAGCTAAAATATAAAGTACCCAAACGGTTTTATCTCTGTTTTTATAGGAGCTGTAAACTAAATGAGAATATCTCTCTTTAAGCTTTTCAAGTTCTAAGTTCAGCTGTTTTATCTCTTTCTCTTTTTGTTTAGATTGGCTCTCTATATAGCTAATATCAGACTCAATTTGAGATAGTAATTTTCTTCTGTTTGTAATTTTTTGTTGTATAAGGCTGAGCTCTTTTGTGCTGGTCTTCTGTTGAGCTTTAGTAGTAGTGAGTTGTTTATCTAGCAAGGCAATCTCTCTCTCAATAGCCTCTCTCTTTTTTGTCTGTTCAGAGATACTCTGAGCAGAGATTGGGAGTGAGATTATTGTGAATATAAGAGATATCAAAAGAGTTTTTCTCATCTTTATTAACTTGCTTTGCGGTTAATGATTAGATTCTAACAACTGTTTTTTCTCTTGAACTTTTGCTTTAATACCTAGTTCTGGGTCTAATTTGTTTGCTTGATCCCAATAGAGGAAAGCTAGGTCGTACTCTTTTAGCTCCCATAGAACATGTGAGTAGTGGTCTAGTATTGCTGCACTCTCTTTACCTCCGTATAGCATAGCGTGTTTAAACACTGCTTTCGCTTCAATGTTCTTATTCATTAGGTGTAAAATCCAAGCGAATGTGTCTAAGTAGGTTGGGTTATTAGGCTCTCCCTCAATTGTTATTTTGCTCATTCTGTATGCCTTTTTGAGGTTCTTGCCTTCGAGCGCAAGATAATAGGCGTAGTTATTTAATGCAGGGAAATGGTTAGGCTCTTTTTTAATTGTTTTCTGGTAATATTTATATGCCTCTTTGCTTCTCCCAGCTTCATAGCTTAAATCTGCAATTGTTGTGAGGGTGTTTACCATTGTGGTGCTATCTCCCTTTGAGTGTTTTAGAACCTCTTTAAAAGTTGCAATTGATTCATCTAGCTTTTTTGTTTGGAGTAGTCCTATACCTTTAAATTGTAGAAAGTCTGTGTTATTAGGGAATTGAAGCAGAGCCTCGTTGGCTTTTTTTATTAAAGGTTCCCACATCTCTAAATAGTATATTAATGAGAGGTACTGCCTATGAGCCTCAATAGACTGAGGGTAGAGTTTAAGGTTATTGTGAAGTATATCAAGAGCTTTGCCGCTTTTGTCTGATTGAACAAGAAATAGAGAGTAGCTATATGCAATAGAGCTATCGCTGGAGTGTGCACTATACATATTGTGCATCATAGAATCTATCTGGGGCAAGAAGGTCTGTATAAATCTTCTATTAGTAAGAATCTGTTGCATATATCCAGTTTTCATAGAGGGATCTACATTAGGATCTCTCATAAAAGGATACATTTTTTCAAAGTAAAGTGCGTATTTCCCTTGAATACGGTAAATTTCTGCTAATCCAAAGTTTGCAGGTTGGTAGTCTGGTGCAAGGTTTAGTGCTCTACTGTAATATTTTTGAGCAAGCGAGTCATTTTGGTTAGCTGCATAGTTGTCGCCTAATATTGTAGAGGTACGTGCTGTACCGTATTGTTGGTCAAATTTTTCAAGATAGTTGTAGGCCTCTTCTTGTTTTTGCTGAAATATTAATAGGTTAAAACGGGTGAGAGCTGTAGCTTCGTTTACTCCTACAGATTTTTCTATATCTTGGAGTACTTCATCTGCTTTTATAAAATTCTTTTCGGAAATATAGAGCTCTATAAGAGCGTCGTAAGATTCGCTTTTAAGTGGCTGTTCTTCTCTTAATTGGTTGTATAGTGCTATGGCCTGTTCATTTTTACCTGTGAAGGTATATATTTTAGCTAGTTGCTGTTTGTACCAATTATTATTAGGGTCAATTTTTAAAGCTTCAACCATATATTGTTGAGCCTTATCTATATTATTGCGGTTTAAATTTATGTTGGCTAGATAGAATAGTGCAGCATCGTTATTTTTATCTTTGTCAACTATCTCTTTAAACTGTTTTTCTGCTACTTGTTCATTCCCAAGGTTAAAGTTGTTTAGTGCTTCTAAATAAGAGACCATATTGCCACTTTTGTCTGTTTGTGCAGGTAGAGTTGTACTTAGCAAGAGCAGTAATGGAAAAACAGCTAGTTTCAAATATTTTTTAGATCTCGTAATTATGGGAGAGGAAAGCATCTGTATTGTATTAGTTTATTACAAAGTTAATTAATTTCCTACCTTTACAAATATCAATCCAATGTTCTCTAAATTATTCAATTTTTTTTATTGTTGATGCAACGAAATATTGTTATTTTGCATCTTATAAATACTGTGAATGACTACGCAAAAGGAGTTTTCAGATGAGAAAGAGTTGTTGCGTGCTTGCGTGAAAAATAATCGTAAAGCACAGAGGGTCCTTTATGAGTTGTATTCTCCAAAAATGCTTACTGTATGTATAAGATATATAGGTAAAAAAGAGCGTGCTATGGATGTTTTACACGATGGGTTTATCACAGTGTTTGAAAAGATTGGAAGCTATAATGGAACAGGTTCATTTGAGGGATGGCTTAGAAGAATATTTGTTAACACTGCACTTATGTCTTTAAGAAAAGGAGATATTCTTAAATATACAGAAGAGTTAAGTGATATAAATATAGAGTTAACTGCCTCGTCAGATACCTTAAGTGGAATTAATTCAAAAGAGTTATTGAGGCTTATTGCCTCTATGCCGTTGGGATTCCGTACAGTTTTTAATATGTATGCAATTGAGGGTTTTAGCCACCAAGAGATAGCAAAGGAGCTAAAAATTAGTGAGGGAAGTTCGCGTTCACAACTTAGTAGAGCAAGGGTTTGGCTTCAAGATAGATTAAAAGGAGAAGAGACATATTGAGTAAAATGAGTAATATAGAGTTTGACAAAAAAGTTCGTGAATTGATGGAGGTACATAGAGAGGTACCCCCTGTAGATTCATGGAGTCATATTGAAATGTCGCTCAATCTTAAAAGAAAAGCAATAATGCTCTTTTTTAGGAAGACTCTATATGCTACAGTGGCTGTTGCAGCCTCTCTTGTGATACTGTTGGTGCTAAATAAGAGCAGTTATGATTTTAAAGATGTTATTGAGGTTGTAGATCACACAGATGTTAATGCCACCCTTGAGTCGCAAAATTTTAAAGTAAAACAGCTTCTTAATATTGACAATATTGAGATAGAGCCATTAGTTCCAAAAAAGGCTCTTCTTGCAGAGAGGAAGTCTAAACAAGCTAGGGCTTTTGGCATAGAAGAAAAAGCAACTCAAAAGCTTGCATCTATTCAAGAGGTAGTATCTACTCAAGAGGTAGCATCTACTCAAGAGAAAATAACTACTCAAGAGAAGCTCTCTTTTTCAGAAGAGGTAGAGGAGGTATCTACTCCTGAAAAAACAGTTCCCACAAAAAAAACTTTGGAATACTCTTACCCTCCTTTAGATAATTTCAAAAGTGTTAGAAGAAGAAAAGGCTCTCCAATATTGGCCTTTGCTACTAATATATCTCCCTCTACTGGGAGTCATTCAGTTTCTTTGATGGCAATGAGCCAAGCACAAGGAGGTTTTGCTCCAAATAATGTTGTTTCAACTGTCCAAAAAGGTTCTGTGCCCCAAGAGGTTATCTCAAACACTAAATTTTTAATGCCTCTCTCTGTGGGTGTTCAGATGCAGATGCCTATCTCTAAATTACTTTCGGTTGGGTTGGGTGTAAATTATACACTGTTGTTTTCTAATTACGATGCAATTTCCCGTCAAGAGACTAGAGAGACACAGCAGACTCTGCACTATATAGGAGTCCCTCTTAATCTCTATCTGAATATTATGCAAAAAGATAATTTAAGGCTTTATGCCACGGGTGGAGTAGCTTTGGAAAAAGGGGTTTATGCTTTTTATAGGGTTTCAGAGAATGGAGTTAGAAGAAGCCATGGGGAATCTATAGATGGTATTCAGTTCTCTTTAACTGGAGGCCTTGGCGTAGAGCTTGCTGTAAATAGTTTTACTGGTCTCTATTTTGACCCTACAGTTGCATTTTTCTTTGACAATAATCAACCTATAAGTAGTAGAACATCTCAACCTCTTCAGTTCAAATTTGAGCTTGGATTTAGATTTCACCTTTAATACTCTTTTAATTACCTTTGCTCAAAATATTTGAGGTGTCTAAACTGGCTATAGTAATATTAAATTGGAATGGGAAACATTATTTAGAAATTTTTCTAAATAGTATTATTGAAAGGAGTTCTATACCAGGCGTTTCTATTGTTATAGCAGACAACAACTCTACCGATGGATCTAAGGAGTGGCTCAAAACCACCTATCCAAAAATAAGAGTTATAGAGCTAAACAAAAATTATGGTTTTACAGGAGGTTATAATAGGGCTTTAAGTGAGATAGAGTCTAAGTACTATTTACTGCTTAATTCAGATGTAGAGGTAACAGAGGGGTGGCTAGAACCACTTATTGACTCAATGGACAAAATGCCTAAAGCTGGAATTTGTATGCCAAAAATTAAATCGGCTTTAGACAAGCAGAGCTTTGAGTATGCAGGTGCATCTGGAGGTTTTATAGATTTTTTAGGATACCCCTTTTGTAGAGGAAGAATTCTTTCAAATATAGAGGTAGATTCGGCTCAATATAATAGTGATAGAGAGATATTTTGGGCTTCAGGAGCTGCTTTTCTTATTCGTTCATCGCTTTTTCATGAATTGGGTGGTTTTGACAGCAACTTTTTTGTTCATATGGAAGAGATAGATCTATGTTGGAGAGCAAAACTTTTAGGGTGGCAGGTGTGGATTTTTCCTAAATCCCAAATCTATCATGTTGGTGGGGGAACTCTGCCTAACAATTCACCAAACAAACTCTTCTACAACTATAGAAATAATCTATTAATGCTCTATAAAAATTTACCAAGTAGCCGTTTATGGACTGTTTTAATTTTTAGATCTATTATGGATTTTATCTCCTCTTTTTTATACCTACTTCAAGGGAAAAGTAAATTTTCTAATAGCGTTTGGAGAGCTCATAAAGAGTTTTGGCAGTTAAAAAGCGAAATTAAAAGAGACAAAAAGCTCACCTCCACAAATATAAACTCTATATACAGAGGGAGTATTGTATTAGCTTTTTTTCTCTCTTGGAAGAGACTTCGTTTTATTAAAATTGAAGAGAGAATTAGATAAAAAGGTCTACTACCTTTTCTAGTTTAATGCTACGAGACCCTTTTATTAAAAGGGTTGCTCCACTTATTTTGTTTTTCAAAAGATACTCTCTAAGCTCTTGTGAGTTTTTCTTGAAAATGGCT
The DNA here is from genome assembly GCA_028708215.1 of Bacteroidales bacterium. GTDB lineage: Bacteria > Bacteroidota > Bacteroidia > Bacteroidales > UBA932 > Bact-08. The sequence continues at coordinate 17,936 of JAQVZL010000026.1, read as the reverse complement.
CTCTCTTGGAAATACTTATTATTTTTTGCTGCCTGTTCAAATTCTTCCCCTACAATAAATAGATAGGTGAGGTTCATCTCTTTAATAATTGAGAGAATCTTCTTATGCTCTTCTATTGATACTTTGCCAAGTTCTAACATATCTCCAACAATAACCCCTTTTGAGCTAGCTATAATCTCTTCAAAGTTCTTAAGTGCCATTGCCATACTTGTGGGATTTGCATTATATGCATCTATTATAACACTATTATCTTTTCCCTTTATTAGTTGAGAACGGTTATTAGATGGCACATATGTTTCTATAGCTTTTATTGAGAGCTCTTTTTCTATACCAAAGTAGTTGCCTATTGCTATTGCTGCTAAGATGTTAGTTATATTATAAGTTCCAATTAGAGCTGTTTTTATACTCTCTCTATTTTCTAACTTTATACTTAAAAATGGGTTTTCAGACGTTGGTTTTAAGGTCTCTATTTTAGTCTCTTTAATTCCATATGGCAGAGTAATCATCTCTTTTCTATTTGCAATCATCTTTTGCAAATGAGCATCGCTACTATTATAAAATACTACTCCGCCACTCTTTTCTAAGAAATTGTATAGTTCTCCTTTAGTTTTCTCTACTCCCTCTAAAGAGCCAAAACCAAGAAGATGTGCCTTGCCTATGTTAGTAATTAAGCCTGCTACAGGTAGAGCAATATTTGCTAGGAGTTCAATTTCGCCAGGAGCGCTAGCACCCATTTCAATAACGGCAATTTCTGTGCTACTCTCTATTTTTAAGAGAGTAAGAGGAACTCCTATATGATTGTTGAGGTTGCCTTCTGTAGAGAGAACTTTATATTTGGTAGATAATACTTTTGAAATTAACTCTTTAGTTGTAGTTTTCCCGTTGGAGCCTGTTAGTGCTATTACCGGTATGGGATACTGCTTTCTATGATGTTTTGCTAAATCTTGTAGAGACTTTAGTACATTAGGAGTGTAAATATATTTATCATTTTCACATATATCTAAATTGTCTACAATAGCATAACTAGCACCAGAATGAAGAGCTTGCTTTGCAAATTGGTTCCCATCAAAATTATCTCCTTTAAGTGCAAAAAAAAGGCACCCAGGAGTAATATCTCTACTATCTGTAGAAACTCCTGTAGAATTTAGAAAAAGGTTGTATAAGTTATTTAGATTATTTCTGTTGGTGGTCTTGTTCATGTTGTATGTAGTGTATAACTTTATTATTTTCCTGTAGATCCAAAGCCACCTTCTCCTCTCTCTGTACTCTCTAATGTGCTGCACTCAATTAGTGTGGCTTTTTCATGCTTTGCAATTACCATTTGAGCTACTCTCTCTCCAGGGTTTAGAGAGAAGTTTTCATTTGAGAGATTTACTACAATAATTTTAATTTCCCCTCTATAGTCTGAATCTATAGTTCCTGGGCTGTTTACTAGACCTATCCCATGCTTAATTGCTAAGCCGCTTCTGGGCCTTATTTGTGCTTCATATCCTTGGGGTAGCTCTATATGAAGCCCAGTTGGGATTAATACTCTTTGGAGAGGTTTAATAGTAATTGTTTCGGAGGTATTAGCTCTTAAGTCCATACCAGCAGAGTGGGGGGTTGCGTAGTTTGGTAACTCAAATTGGGAGTGGTTTACAACTTTAATTTCCATATAGATATTTCCTCAATTTTTAAATAGGTTAGAATGTAGATAACTATGAGTAGTGTACGAGTAGAGTATTTTACATATAAATTGCTTTCAGGTATAATCAATACTATTGCATACATGGCAAGACCATAAATAATATATCCAAGAATTTTTTTCCATTTGTAAGGGATAGGGTAGTGTCTATTTCCTAGATAAATGCTCACTACAAGCATTGCAAGGTAGCTTAGAAGATGTGCCCATGCAGCTGCATGATATGAAAAGAGAGGCATGAATACTATGTTTACAGCAAGAGTAACGGGTAGCCCACATGCTGTTATAATTATAGCATATTTGGTTTTTCCAGATAATTTGTACCACATAGATACATTGAAGGAGATTCCTAATAGTAAATATGAAAATAGCATAATTGGTACTATAGTTAGGCCTTCTCTAAAATCTTTGCCTATTAGGTATTGCAAAATATCTAGGTAAAAAATAATGCCTAAGAATATTAGCATTCCAAATGCTGTAAAATGTTCCATTACTTTTGCATAGAGTTGTTTTGAGTTTTTTTCGGCTTCTCTTGCAAAGAAGAAGGGTTCTGCTGCAAAACGGAACATTTGTATAAATAGCATCATGAGCATAGAGATCTTTACCCCTGCTTGGAATATACCTAAGTTAGACTCCCAACTTACCCCTTCTGGAGAGAAGAAGCGAAATAATGGGCGGTCTATAAAGTCATTGAGAATACCAGGTAGCCCAGCTATCATAATTGGTAAGGAGTAGAGCATCATCTCTTTCCATAGCTTGGGTTTTAATTTTAATTTTAGTTTTAAAATATCTGGAATAAATATTATTACAGAGACTATGGCACTAAGGAAAATTGCAAAAAGTATATATGTAAAATCTGGTGTAGGTGAGATGAATGCAGTAAGTATAGAGTTGGGGCTTTTTATGAGGTAGGTGGGAACTGCAAAAAAGAGTAAGAGGTTGAATGATGTTTCACTTAATATTTTTATACTCTTAAAAACAGCAAATTTTATGGGTCTATTTTCAAATCTCAATTTGGCAAAAAGTATTGCAGTTATTGAGTCCATCATAAGAATGGCTGCAACATATATTATAATAAAATTGTACTCTTGGTAGCCTAGCCATGCAGAGACTTTTCCAGAGAAGAGAGTCATAAAAATGAAAAACAGACCAGAAACCAGTGCTGTAGTTATAAGTGCATTTGAAAATACATGGTGAGGGTTAGCTGTTTTATTTGCAAAGCGAAAACACCCTGTTTCTAACCCCATAGTGAAAAGCACTTGTAAAATAGCTATATATGCAAGAAACTCTGCTGCTATTCCGTAACTCTCTGTAGTAAGTGTATAGGTATAAATAGGAACAAATACAAAGTTAATTACTCTAGCAAATATTGTACTAAAGCCATATATGGCTGTTTCTCCTGCAAGTTTTTTTAATGGATTAGCAGTCATGTAAAATTTGATCTATTAATATACAAGTGCTTTCGATTTAAAAATTTGATACCCAATGTTAAATTGGGGGTACCATTTTACATCATCTTTTTCATAATAGGTTGCCGATAGAGATATTGGCCCTACTGGTGTTTGCCATACAAGTGCAAAATGTCCCATAAAAGCCCCGCGAGGGTAATTTTTGCCAAATTGTAATTCTTCATTTGCCCCTTTTTCTAGCTGTTTATATGGTTGAAAAAATGAACTTTGAAGATAGAGAAAAAGAGATTCAGAAAACTTTATTATTGGAGTAATTGATACTCCGAGGAAAGAGGGAGACTTATATTTATTTAGTAGAAGTGTGTTGCTGTGTGGGTTAGGTGTATAGGAGGGCATATATAGTAAAGTGGAAATCTCATCGCCCATATATGCTCTGTTTGAAATAGTTATATCTCCACTAACGCCTAATGTAAAGAAGCTTGTTAAATTAAAATACTTCTCTGAATGGAGCCTAGCAGAAAAGGTATTATGTTTATTAAACATTTCAGTACTATTTGTAGATGTACTTCCTGGTTTATGGTTTTCAGATACATAAGAATACCTTAGAGAGAGATTATGAACAACTCCCTCTGTTGGATATTGCTTAAAGTTAGTAGTATTACGTACAATTTTTAATGTAGGGGAAATATATGAAAATCTTGTCTGATCTGGAGTGTCGTAAGATGTAAAGTTGTCTGTTTGGTAATACTCATAAAGATTTTCACCAATGTTTATATCTATTTTTGCCAAAATGCTCTTCTGAATATTTATAGGAGTTCCTATACTTAATGTTGTAAACATCTCTGACTCCTGAATATTGCTGGGTAATCTATTTGCGAAAAAACTCTTTTGACTCCCTCCAAAATAGTCGAAGCGGTGTAGTGTAAATTGCGCCTCATAGAACCAGAGTGGGTTAATACCCATGTCTTGTCTAAACGAGAGACTTAATCCCGAATAGTAACGGCCTAGATTAATATCGGCCGCAGCTCTCCATGGTTTTGCAGAGAACTTATTGTATTGTATCCCTAGATAGCCTTGATTAAGAGAAGAAGAGGAGATATTACCGCCAATAGTTAATTTAAGAGGGGGGCTTTTTGTAACTCTAAGATATAGATTGAAAAGGGAGTCTCCTTTAAGTGTAGCTTCGGGGTACATTGAGCTTACGTTACCAGTAGCTGCAACTCTGTAAAAGCCTCTTTTTAGCTCTTGAAAGTCTATTACATTGTTGCTATTGTTGTTTATTGTTCTTCTAATAAAATCTTCTTCTCTATCATTTAAGCCGTCTCCTTTAAAGTGAATCTCTTTGAACCTTAGGGGAATAGTTTGTTTTCTAAACTCCATTCTTTTTTCTATAATCTCTTCTGTTGCTACCTTTCGCTTTACTCTCTGTTTAATTCCTTTAATATATTTCTGTGCAGAGTTATACCCTAGTTCAATAATCTCATCGCTTTTGTGAAAATCCATAATTGCCACCCCACTCATTTTAATCTCTATGAGCGTTCCTAACTCTTCTGGTATGCCGTAATCTGTACCAACCATGAGCATGCTTTCAATTTGACTTATAATGTTCTCTGCATCTGGTTGTGTAAAACCATCTGTAGAGGTGCACTTAGAACCTATTATAAAGTCTGGGTCAAAATCGTCTACTACTACTTTCCAAGGGAAATTATTATATAAACCACCATCAAACATAAGTATTGAGTCTATAAGAATAGGTCTAAATAGAAACGGGTATGTCATAGAGGCTCTAACAGAGGAGCCCAGATCTCCTTTTCGTAATGTGTATGGTTTTTTATTAGCAATATCGGCTGCGATACAACGGAATGGAACCATTAAGTTGTCAAAGTCATAGTTTGCAGTTGCTGCAGAAGATGCAAACAGCTGCATAACAGCTAGATCCATTGGGTAGGGAGAGACCAGACTTACTGGTAGTTTTATGCCCAATTTGTTCTCACTGTCTCTTTTTACCGAGATACTTGCCATCTCTGCAGAGGGTTCCTTACGGTATATATATGTTGCGTATGCCTTCTCTGCTTGCCCTTTGTACCAAGAAGCAAACTCTTCTGAACGAAACATTAATGCCATTTCGTCTGGGGTAATACCTATAGCATACAGAGCTCCTACTATTGCTCCCATAGAGGTTCCTGCTATATAGTCTATTGGAATATTGTTCTCTTCAAGAGCTTTTATAACGCCAACATGCGAAAGTCCTTTAGCTCCACCACCACTCAGTACTAACCCAACGCTCTGAGATTGAAGTGTACCTGTAGTAATAGCAAGAAGTAGCGTTATTATAATTCTTTTGATTTGCATTTTCGAGGCAATTGAGTAATTTTGTCTAGCCAACTGGGTAAATTTAAGTTGCTTTACAAAGATAAGCAAAAATAAGCAAAATTAAACACAATTTATATGAAACTTAATCTTTTCAAACTGCTGTTAATCATGCCACTAGTGGTTTTTTCTTGTAAAGGAAAAAAGGGAGAAGTCACAGAAGGCGATATAACTAAATCTCAAGATTCTACTACTATGCAAACTAAACAAATTTTTAATCCTGCAGATTTACCTGCAGAGCCAATTTTTGATATTGAAACAAATGTTGGGACTATCCGTATTAAACTTTATAAAGAGACTCCTCTCCACAGAGATAACTTTGTAAAGCTTGCATCGGAAGGCTTTTATGATGGTATCCTTTTTCACCGTGTTATTAAAGGTTTTATGATTCAAACAGGAGACCCTCTAACAAAAGATAAGGCAAATGAAGCAAGGTATGGAACAGGAGGCCCAGGTTATAAGGTTTCTGCCGAGATTTTACCCGAGTTTAAACATAAAAAAGGCGCTATAGCTGCCGCAAGACAAGGCGATGCTGCTAATCCAGAAAGAGCTTCATCTGGCTCTCAATTTTATATTGTAGAAGACGCCTCTACCTGTGCTCAACTAGATGGTTCTTATTCAGTATTTGGCGAAACAGTAGAGGGCTTTGACATTATTGACAAAATTGCCGCTACCCCAACCAATAATAGAGACAAACCAACGCAAGACATAGTTATAAAATCTATTAAACCAGTCTTATAGTAAGCAATCTACTCTTGCAGTAAGAAACTTCGCTACTGTTGGCATTGAAGCTGTGTGGGGAGTTTTATTGAATAGTGCTTTTTAATTTGCGGGCCATGCCAGAGGCAAATACAAAGTTGTCTAACTCTTTACAACCAGATTTTAGTACGTTATCCATATTGCCTTCCCAGAGTAGGTGCCCTTTGTGAATAAAGCCTATGTGGTCTCCTATCTCCATTACAGAGTTCATATCGTGGGTGTTTATAATGGTTGTTATATTGTACTCTTTTGTAATTTCAGATATTAGTTGATCTATTAAAATTGATGTTTGTGGGTCTAAACCAGAGTTGGGTTCGTCGCAAAAAAGGTATTTTGGGTTTAATGCAATTGCTCTAGCTATTCCTACCCTTTTTTGCATACCTCCACTAAGCTCACTAGGAAGCAAATTATTTACGTTTTTTAAATCTACTCGCTCTAGGCAAAAATTAACTCGGTTTAATTTCTCTTTGTTACTCCAGTTGGTAAAGAAATCCATTGGGAACTTTATATTCTCTTCTACTGTGGCAAAGTCAAATAGAGCGCTCCCTTGAAACAGCATTCCAATCTCTTTTCTAATCTCTTTTTTATCTTTGAAACTAAGGGCGTTAAATTGAATATTGTTGTACCAGATTTCACCGGAGTCTATTTTGTGTAGCCCCACAAGTGATTTTAGTAGAACAGTTTTTCCAGACCCGCTTGCGCCAATAATTAAAGAACATTCACCTGGATTATAGGTTATGTTAATGTTGTGTAAAACTTGCTGCTCTCCAAAGTGTTTATTTAAATCTGTTACTTTAATCATGAGTGGTTCATTTTGTTACTGCAGGTTGGTTCATTTTACTGCTAGTTGGTTGAGCTAGTTAAGCATAATTTGAGTTATAGCTAGATTGGCAATTAGTATAGAGACACTACTTACCACAATTGCTTTTGTGCTTGAGCTACCAACTCCAAGTGAGCCACCTGTAGCGTAATAGCCATAGTAAGATGCAACACTAGTTATTATAAAGCTAAACACGGCCATTTTAACCATGCTGTATACAATGTAGTAGAATTGGAAAGCAAATTGCAAACCCTCTGTATATTGGTGCATAGTTATAATACCTGTGAATGCAATTATTAGTGCTCCTCCTAAAAGTCCAAGAAAAAAACTCATAAGCATAAGTAGGGGGTTGAAAATGGTAGCAGATGCAATTTTTGGTAGAATAAGGTAGTTTGCCGAGTTTACACCCATTATTTCCATTGCATCTATCTGTTCAGAGATGCGCATACTGCCTATCTCTGAAGAGATATTAGAGCCTACTTTTCCTGCAAGAATAAGGGCTATCATAGTAGAGCAAAATTCTAAAACTAAACTTTCACGAGCCATGTAACCTACATACATTTTTGAGATTATAGGGTTTTCTAGATTGGTAGCTGTCTGTATTACTATTACTGCACCAATAGCCAATGAAATTACTGCAACAATAGGGATAGAGTTTAAAACTAATTTCTCTGCATCTACAAAAAACTGTTTCCAGAATAGCTTAGATTTATCTGGTTTAGTAAATACTACCTTCATAAGAAGAAAGTATTGCCCTAGCTGTTCGAGTGCTTTTTTCATTTATTTGAGTAATTTTGTACAAATTTACAAAGTTTTGAGCATACTATATCATACTTCTCTTAAGCTTTATCTTTTAGGTTCTAAAATAGCAGGCCTCTTTTCAAAAAAAGCAGCTCTTTTTTATAGCGGGAGAAGGGAGCTATTTAACCATATTGAACACTCTATAAGCGCTAGCCATAGTTCTAAAGAAACAAGGTATTGGTTTCATTGTGCTTCTGTAGGGGAGTTTGAGCAGGCTCGGCCCTTAATTGAAAAGATAAAAGAGAGAGAGCCTCATTCTTATATTGTAGTTACCTTTTTTTCTCCAAGCGGTTATGAGCTTCGCAAAAACTATACTCTTGCAAATAATGTTTTCTATTTACCAATGGATACTATGGCTAACGCCAGAAAATTTGTAGAGGTTATAAATCCAAACATTGTAATTTTTGTTAAATATGAGTTTTGGAGAAACTATTTTTCAGTTCTTAATGAGAGAGATATTCCACTCTACTTGGTCTCTGCAATATTCCGTGCTAATCAACCTTTTTTTAGATGGTGGGGAGCGAACTTCAGAAAAATGCTTGCTAATTTTACCCACTTTTTTGTACAAGATGTTGAATCTGAAACTCTCTTAAGGTCTATAGGAGTAACCAATGTTTCAGTTGCAGGAGATACTAGGTTCGACCGTGTATTTGAGATAACTCAAAACAATAAAACAATAGCTGCATTGGAACTCTTTACTAGAAAAATTGTGGGTAGCAACAATTCATTATGTTGTGTTGCTGGAAGCACTTGGCCACCAGATGAGCAGCTTCTGCATAACTTTATTGAGCAATATAGTGTAGAAGATCTTATAGATGAAGATTGTGAATCCTTAGTTAAAGAAAAGAGAGTAGGTGGGGAAAGTTTGAAATTGGTTATTGCCCCACACGAGGTAGATGAGTTACATATTAAAAAAATAGAGTCGCTTTTTTCTTCATTTAGTGTTGTTAAGTTCAGCGATTTTTATGGGCAAAATAATAACGCTTATTCGGAGCTTAGCTTTACCTCGGCTCAGAAAGAAAAACTCTCTAGTGCGCAAATATTTATACTAGACACTGTTGGGCTTCTCTCTACTGCTTATAGATATGGCAACTTTGCTTATGTTGGAGGTGGTTTTGGTGTAGGAATTCACAATATTTTAGAGGCTGCAACTTATGGATTGCCCGTTGTTTTCGGCCCTAATTATGAGAAGTTTAAAGAGGCTATAGATCTAATTGCCTTGGGTGGAGCTTTCTCTATTGACAAAGGGCAGGTAGCTATTTTAGAGAAAATTGTATTAGATGTTCGGTTCCGCGAGCAGTGCTCTCAAATTTGTAGAGAGTATGTTCAAAAAAACTTAGGAGCAACCGCTAACATCCTAAACGCGATTGCCCCTAAGTAGCCAATAAAAAGTTACATTAAAAACTGAATCTCACACCTGCAGAGGCATTCCTGCCTACTCCCCAAAACCCGCTAAATGTTGCAAGGTTATGGTTTGCACCATCTTTTCCTCTTTCTATATACTTTTCGTTAAAAAGATTATTGATACGAGCGTAAACATTTATATTGACTTTTTTTGAATTTAGCATTAGACTGGGCTCCCAACTTATGCCCATATTTACAAGAGAATAGCCTGGTAGCTTAAAGGAGTGTTGAGTATCGTTGGCATCTTGTCTCTCTTTAGGGTCGAAATCTGCGTACATACGTGAATTATTGCTCCAATCTGCCATTATAGTAATCTCTCTAGTTAGGTTTGCCTCTGCAGAAAGTGCAAGTTGTGTTTGAGGGGCATCGCCAACAGGAAGGCCATGGCTATAAACATTTATAACCTTTGTAACTAACCCTGAGTAGGGGTCATATATATTTGCCGAGACATTATTTTGCCACCTCCAGTCTCCAAAAGAGAGATAAGCCGCTAGGGAAAGAAAGTGAGATGGATTGTAATTTCCTGTTATTTCAACACCTTTATGTAGAGCATCTAACCCCCTAATTAGGTATCTTAGGTTTGTCTCATCTGGTTGTTTATAGGGGTTAGACATTATGCTTTTATTTTTCCACCATGCGTAGTAGCCAGTTATCTCTATTGAGCCTCTTTGAAAAAGATGCCTAAACCCAATTTCGGTAAGTATATTGCTCTCATTTTTTACGTTATCTGTAATATTATTATTCCCAGAAGAGAAAAAGAGGTTATTATATGGAACTCTACTATATATGGCTGCATTTGCATAGATAGAGGTTGCCGAGTTAAATTTGTGATTGGCTCCCGCTTTAAAGCTATATCCTGTGCCAGTTGCTAGTTCACTATAAACATCTTGAGTGTAGTTATATCTATCCCATCTTCTGTTTGCAGTTCCCATAGCGCTAGCTCCAAGACGTATATCCCATTTTTCGCTTTTGTATTGTGCAGATGTGTAAAGGGTTAAATGGTTTATTATTTTACCGTTATATGTTCTTACAAAATCGCCTAGGGTTTTTATTGGATTTCTGCCAGCTAGCCCAGCAAGAGATTTGTTTTCATAATCTTCGTACCAGTAATTTGCTCCTAGTAAATCTGTAATTTGCTCTTTCTCCCACGTTGAGTAATATTGATAGTGGAGTCCACCTTGTAGGGTCCAGTTTTTACCTGCCTTATAACTTAAATTACTCTTAAACCCAGTTTGTGTGTGCCCTGCAAGAAAATCGGTAGCAATATTTGTTGCTGAACCAGCAGCTGTTTGTGTTGTGGAGTTACCATTAGCTATCTCTCTATTCTCTTGTTCTACTGCATCCCAATCTATTAGGCCATTCTTCCTATAGCTAATTATCAATGGACCTTTAGATTCACTCCATTTGCCACCTCCATGACCAACAGATAAGTAGATAGCATTAGAGAGCTCTGTTCTATTATTAATCTTGAAAAAATGGTGAAGAGTTAAGTAGGGTTTATGGTAAAAGTTTTCACTTAAGCTTCGCTTTTTGCCATTGTGATAGCCCCAGTTTTTATTGTATTTAAGCCCATACTGCTCTACCTGGGCATTGGTTAAACTTGAAGCTCTCTGTTGGTGCCTTTCTGGGGATCCTAGGGCTGTGAAAAGTAAAGAGTGACGGCTATTAATAACCTTGCTTATATTAACTAAATATGCCCAAGAGTTTACATTGGTAGCGTTGGGGTACCCGCTGCCCCATGCATAGGAGCCCATTGCAGAGAATGCCCACCCCTTTTTATTCTGCCCACTGTTTACAGATAAGTTGGTTTTAAACTGGCCATAGTCTGTTGCATAGAAGCCTACATTTGCTCCAGCTTTTGCCTGTGCCCCTTTTGTGATAATATTAATTGTACCCCCTACGGAATTATCTGATAGCATAGATGCTCCAATACCTTTTTGTACCTGTATAGAGTGAGTGGCGTCACTTAGCCCTAACCAGTTGTTCCAAAACATATTCCCTGTTACAAGTCCAGAAATTGGAATTCCATTTAAAAGTACCGAGATGTTCTCTTGTTTAAATCCACGAATGTTAATTTTAGCATCGCCATAGCTGCCAGTCTCGCTTGTTGCGTAAACTCCAGGGATATCTTTAATTAACTCTGGATAGGTAAAGCCGATTGCTCTTTTTTCTATCTTTTTTCTATCTACTGTTGTAAGTCTTAAAGGGCTCTGTTTATCTTTTATAAAAGAGGCTTGGAATACAATCTGTTCTAGATTCAGATGTAGCGAGTCTGGGCTTTCTTGCGCCAGTAGTTTAGCATCTATTATATCTGGTAATTGATTTGGCCCTGTAGTTTGGGCTGTTAGAGTTGTTGCTCTTGTAGAGCAAAGTAGCAGGCCAATGCATAGCATTAAAGCCCCGCTTAAACGGTTCAGATTTTTTCTGTTCATTTTAATCTCCTTCCTTCCAGACTTTAACTGTCGGTACCGTAGTTACAACGGTTCTGCCATTACGGCTCGCGGACTATACCGCCGATCGGGAATTACACCCTGCCCCGAAGATTTGTTTAATGGGTTAATAAATATGTGGCTGTAAAGATATGCTAAAATATGTTAATTTTGAAATCTTACTTACTAAAACTTCCCACCTAGCTTTGCTTTGCTTCTCTGCTCACCAGCAGCAACGCTCTTTTTTCTAGACGCTATTCTCTTTATGGTTTTTCGGGGCCTGCGGAGCGCCTCCCTTTGGTCGTTGAACGGTCCTCGGTCTATACCCTCAAACCACTTCATCTAATTAGCTAAAAAAGAGATGTTGCTTTATGTTGAGCAGAGCAAAGCAAACTTTGCCAGGAGATGATTACACGTAAATGCCTATTAGCCAGGCATTTAATTTTTATAAATGAGCCCAAAAGGGCTTATTTTCAAAAGTCAACTACCACACTGTAAACAAGTTATGAGAAATCATCTCCTTGGGAATCGTCTCTTAGGGAAAAATCAGATGAATTATTAGATAAAATGTTTGCAACAATATTATAATTGAAACTTTAGTTTACGGTCAATTGGTACAGTTGGCAGGTGTATAGCGTTTTGTGGGGGCAGGGGAGTTCTGTAGATTAAAAAACCCTAAGGCGCTTATAGAAAGTACTTTAGGGTTTTATGTGTCTAAAATGCTTGTTTAGAGCATTTTGGCTGTAATATAAACCTTATAGAGTTTATTAGTCGTTTAACGAGAAACGATAGAAGCTAGTTACCTTAACTTCTGGGTCTACTGTTTTGAGGTATTGTTTAACAGATATTTTTCCCTCTTTTACAAAGGTTTGATCTTCTAGAGTGCTCTCTTTGAAGAATTTATTAAGTTTGCCTTGTGCAATTTTCTCAACCAATTCTTCTGGTTTTTTCTCTTCGCGAATTTGTATTCTGTAAACCTCAAGCTCTTTTTCTATAACTTCTTGTGGGCAGTTATCGCGGTTTATAGAGATTGGATTCATTGCAGTAATTTGCATTGCAATATCACGGCCAGCTTCTTCGCTAATCTCTTTAGAAAAACCTACTATTGTGGCTACTTTTCCGTTAGTGTGAATATAGCTTGCAATGTAGGGGGCCTCTAGTTTATTGTAAAATGCAACTGTGTGTTTCTCTCCGCTTTTGCCTGTTTGCTCTACTACAGCTTCTTCTACTGTATGTCCATCTATTTTAACGCTCTTAAGTGCTTCAAGATCTGCAGGGAACGATTCAATAGCCGCATCTGCTATTTTGTTTGCAAGTTGTTGGAAATCTTCGTTTTTAGAAACGAAATCGGTTTCACAACCTAGACATACTAGAATTGCCTTGTTGTTTTTATCATTAACTTTAGCAATTACAGATCCTTCTGTGGTCTCACGATCGGCTCTTTTTGCTGCTACCATTTTCCCTTTTTCGCGAATGATGTCTTTTGCTTTGTCAAAGTTGCCATTTGCTTCTACAAGAGCATTTTTGCAATCCATCATTCCGGCTCCTGTCATTTTGCGTAGTTTGGCAACATCTGCTGCTTTAATTTCCATTTTGTATAATATAAAATGATTAACTTATCTTATAAGTGCCCCGCTTAGATTGCGGGGCAGTATCTTAAGTGACTTGATTCTGTGTTATTCAGCCTTAGGAGCTTCCTCTACTTTAGGAGTCTCTTCTGCTTTTTTGGCTTCTGTAGCTTTGGTCTCTTCTACCCTAGGAGCTTCTTCAACTTTAGGAGCTTCTTCTGCTATTTTGGCTTCTGGAGCTTTGGCATCTTTGCGAGGGCGCATCTTTTTATTTGCTATGCACTCTTTTGTGCTCTCTGTTTCTGATGCCTCTTTCTCTTTGGCTAGTTTTCTTTCGGTAAGGCCTTCTGCAACTGCTTGGCAAACTATATCTAAAATTAGTGTTATAGATTTAGCTGCATCGTCATTTGAAGGGATAACGTAATCTATTGGACCTGGATCGCAACAAGTATCTACCATGGCGATTACTGGTATGTTCAAACGTTTTGCCTCTTTTACTGCGTTCATCTCTTTTTGGATGTCTACAATAAAAAGTGCACTTGGTAGCCTATTAAGATCTGCTATAGAACCCAAGTTTTTTTCAAGTTTTGCTCTTTGGCGTGTCACTTGCAGTTTTTCACGTTTTGCAAGTGTTTCGAAAGTACCATCTGATATCATTTTATCAATGGTATTCATTTTTTTGACAGCTTTTCGAATGGTTGGGAAGTTGGTTAACATTCCACCTGGCCAGCGTTCTGTCACATATGGCATATTTATAGCTAGAGCTTTTTCTGCCACAATCTCTTTAGCTTGTTTTTTTGTAGCTACAAAAAGAATTTTACGACCTGCGCGTGCAAGTTGTTTCATTACGTTTGCAGCCTCATCTATTTTGATAACGGTCTTGTGCAGGTCAATAATGTGAATCCCGTTCTTTTCCATAAAAATATAGGGAGACATTTTTGGATTCCATTTTCTCTTAAGGTGTCCGAAGTGTACACCTGCATCAAGTAGTTCTTGGAAATTTGTTCTAGGCATTTTAAATTCCTTATTAATAATTTTTAATTCTCTTTATTTCAACCCGAAGTAGCAAGTCTATGATCTTTCAGGTTTTCCGCAGAATGACAAATAGTGGTAGCTGTTTTTACAGATCCTTCTATTTTTCATCATTTCTGTGCAATTTTTAATCAGCTTTACAATTTTTAATAATTTGTAAATGCAAACATTAACGTTTGCTGAACTGAAAGCGTTTACGAGCTCCAGGTTGTCCTGGTTTCTTTCTCTCAACCTCACGTGGGTCACGAGTAAGAAAGCCGTTAGCTTTAAGGGCTGGACGGTACTGCTCTGCGTCAATTTTGCAGAGAGCGCGGGCAATGGCTAAGCGAAGTGCTTCTGCCTGACCTTTACTCCCACCACCAAACATATTTACGTTCACGTCGAACATTCCTACGGTTTCGGTGAGCTCAAAAGCCTGTTTTGCGATATATTGGAGAGTCTCTGCTGGGAAGTATACTTCTAGAGGTTTTCCATTAATCGTAATGTTGCCTTTACCTGAGTTTACATAAACGCGAGCAACTGCCGATTTTCTTCTTCCAAGGGCGTTAATTAATTCCATGCTCTGTTTAAATTTCGTTTAAATAAATTACTTTTGGTTGCTGAGCCTCGTGAGGATGTTCTGAACCTGTATAAACAAACAGGTTGCGGAACATTTCTGCTCCAAGGCGATTTTTTGGTAGCATGCCTTTAACGGCGTGCTCAACTACTGCTAGCGGTTTGCGATTTAATAACTCTTTTGGAGATGAAAATCTTTGGCCGCCAGGATAACCAGTGTGACGAACATATCTTTTGTCCGTCATTTTCTTACCCGTAAGGCGAACTTTCTCGGCATTTATAACAATTACGTTATCGCCGCAGTCCACATGTGGGGTATAGCTTGGCTTGTTTTTGCCTCGCAGAATAAGTGCTATTCTGGAGGAAAGCCTTCCTAAAACTTGATCGGTTGCATCAATAACTACCCATTCTTTTGAAACGGTAGCTTTGTTGCCCGAAATAGTTTTGTAACTCAATGTGTCCACTTTGTTGATTTTTAGATAAATACGTTAATTTTGTTGCGATTGCCCTATAAAATAGGGGTTGCAAAGTTAAAACTATTTTTCAAAGGGACAAAATTCTATCTACTTCAAACATTTTTTTACTTATCTGGTTTTTATTTTTAAAAACTTCTTCAAATGGAGTGAGTTTAAGATGGTTGTTAATAACCCCTACCATTGCTCCATTTTTCCCCTCTATAAGTGCGTTAACTGCTTCGTGACCTAGTAGGCTGGCTAAGATTCTGTCGTTACATGTGGGTGAGCCCCCTCTCTGTATATGGCCTAGTGTTGTTAGTCTTGTATCGTAATTAGGTAAGTGCTCTTTTACAACTTTAGCAACATAAGCGGCGCCCCCTTCAACAGCTCCCTCGGCAACTATAACAATACCAGAGGTTTTCTCTTTTCTTCTATCTAGCTCAAGATATTTGCTTAATTTTTTTACATCGGTTTCTACTTCTGGTATTAATACCGCTTCTGCCCCACAGGCAATTGAGGTGTGGAGTGCTATGAAACCAGCGTGACGGCCCATAACCTCTACAAAGAATACTATATTATGTGAGTCTGCTGTGTCTCTTATTTTATCTATTGCAGTAGCAGCTGTGTTTATTGCTGTGTCAAAACCAATTGTGTAGTCTGTTCCAAAAATATCGTTGTCTATAGTCCCAGGAACTCCTATTACTGGTAGTCCAAACTCCTGTTGTAGTAAGCTTGCTCCTTTAAATGAGCCGTCTCCTCCAATTACTATAAGTGCATCTATCTCTTTTTCTTTAAGGTTCTTGTATGCTATCTCTCTAGCTTTAGCCTCTTTAAACTCTGGACATCTAGAAGATTTTAGCATTGTCCCTCCATTAGAAATTGTTTTTGAAACGGAGTGGCTCTTTAACTCTATAAATTGGCTGTTTAGTATACCAGCAAAGCCTTTCATTATTCCAACTACTTCTAGATTGTTGTAAATAGCAGTTCTTACAACTGAACGTATAGCTGCGTTCATACCGGGTGCGTCTCCCCCAGAGGTAATAACGCCTAATTTGCGAATAACTTGGTTTTGTTTCATCTTTAAAATATTATTGAGTTACAAAATTACTCTTTTTTATTGTTACACAAATTTCTACTTTTGTGAGCTTGTTTAATTATATATAAATGAAGATTGCCAATATAGACTTAGGAAAACAGTCCCTTTTTCTTGCTCCAATGGAAGATGTTACCGATCCTTCGTTCAGATATATCTGTAAAGAGTTTGGGGCAGATGTTTTATATACCGAGTTTATCTCGTCTGATGGATTAATAAGAGATGCAAAAAAGTCTTTGGCTAAATTAGATATCTTTGACTACGAGCAACCAATTGGAATTCAAATATATGGTCACCTATTGGAGCCAATGGTAGAGGCGGCAAAAATGGCCCAGGCTGCTGCGCCTGCATTTATAGATATTAATTTTGGGTGCCCTGTAAAGAAAATTGCAAATAGAGGCGCGGGTTCGGGAATGATGCGTTTTCCAGATAAGATGATTCAGATAACAGAGAGTGTGGTGAAAGCTGTGAATGTTCCTGTAACTGTTAAAACACGTTTAGGTTGGGATGAGAATAGTAAAATAATACCAGAGCTGGCTCTTCGTTTGCAAGATGCAGGTATTGCAGCTTTAACTATTCATGGACGTACTCGCTCTCAGCTTTATAAAGGCGAGGCAGATTGGACACTTATAGGCGAAATTAAAAACAACTCGGCAATTAAAATACCAATTATAGGGAATGGCGATATTACTTCTGCAAAAGGGGCAAAAGAGGCTTTTAACCGCTATGGAGTTGATGGTGTTATGATTGGCCGAGCAACTTATGGGCGCCCATGGATTTTTAAAGAGATAAAACACTATCTTGAAACTGGAGTAGAGATGCAACCCCTTTCGTTGCAAGAGAAGATAAGTTTGGCTAAAAAGCATTTAATTAAGTCTGTAGAGTTTAAGGGAGAGAG
Organism: Bacteroidales bacterium; assembly: GCA_028708215.1. Lineage (GTDB taxonomy): Bacteria > Bacteroidota > Bacteroidia > Bacteroidales > UBA932 > Bact-08. The sequence goes on along the minus strand of JAQVZL010000026.1, from coordinate 662 downwards.
AAGGGGTGTGTTGGAGATGAGAAGGCATCTCTCTTCTTATTTTAAAGCTCTCCCAAATTTTAAACCTATAAGGTTAAAGATGGTAACGGAAGATGATTATAAAGAGGTTTTGAATATTTTAGATGAAATAGGGTATACCTATATTAATATATGTGAAGAGTAAACATTTTTGAATATGAGTTCTATCTTTATAAATAAATTACTTCTGTTTCCCTATTATGCAGTTCTTAAAGCTAGACATTATTTGTATGATAAGGGTTTTTTTAAATCTTTTAAATTTGAAACTCCTATTATTGTGGTAGGGAATGTCTCTGCAGGGGGGACTGGTAAGACTCCCCATACGGAGTATCTTGTTAAGACTCTCTCTCCAAAAAAGAGAGTTGCAGTGATCTCTAGGGGCTATGGCCGTAAATCTAGAGGGTTCAGGTATGTCTCTATTTCTGATACCTCCTACAATGTTGGAGATGAGCCACTACAGATAAAGAGGAAGTTCCCAGAGATATTAGTTGCGGTAGATGCCAATAGGGTAAGAGCCATAAACACATTAGAGAGCTTGCCTACTAAAGAGAGACCAGATATTATTATTATGGACGATGCTTTCCAGCATAGAAGAGTGGTGCCTAGCCAGAGTATTGTTTTAATAGACCACTCCAACCCACCTT
>JAQVZL010000085.1 GCA_028708215.1 Bacteroidales bacterium | reverse complement strand
GTTATATACAGAAACGCTATATCCTTTACTCTCCATATTTAGCACTAAGTTCTCTCCCATCACAGCAAGGCCTAGTACAGCAATATCAGATTTTTCTATCTCATTCATATGGTTGTTCATATAATATTATTTTAATAATTTTCTATTGGAATAAATATCACTCAATATAGTAATAAAAGTAAAACAAATTGAAACATACAATTTAGTAAACAATTAATTCTCAAACAAGTTTTGTATTTTTGCAATAGAAAATAAAAGTCATGAAACAAAACTACATTATATTTTTTATACTATTGTTTTGTATAAGTTTAACTGCTTGTAAAAACAGAAACTATAAAGAGGTTGAGACTACACCCAAATTAAAAATGGTAGAAATACCTACTATCTACTCAAGCCAGCAAGAGATAGAGTCATATGTTGCATCTCATTTTTGGGATACAATGGACTTTTCAGACTCTTCATACTTACAAGATAAAGAAGCATTAGACTTACACTACTCTAGCTATATTAATACTCTAATGAGTTTTCCAGAGCAAATAGCAAAAAAATCAATCGAGAAATTTACAGATTCTGTTTTAAATGCTACCCCTCCTATTAAAGAGTATCTATTAGAGATAATTGAGCTCTCTCTTTACGACCCCAATTCCAGATTAAGAAATGAATGTTTATACATAACTGTATTAAATAAAATTATTCAAAATCCAGAGTTTAATATTTATTTAAAAGAGCGGTATAGAGAACAACTTCAAATAGCCACTAAAAACAGAGTTGGAGAGGCTGCAAACAACTTTGAATTCACAACAATAAAGGGTAAAAAAGGGTCTCTTTATACCCTCCCCAAAAAACCTACTCTAATAATGTTTTACGAACCAGATTGCCCTGCTTGTGAAACCTCTCTTGAATATCTCAACAACAGCAACAATATTGAACTTGCATCTAAATCATATAACATGATTGCAGTTTATACTGGAGACAACATGGAAAAGTGGGAGGAATCTGTAAAAGACTTTAAACCATACTGGACAATTGCTCATGACAATAATATGGTTATAACAATAGAAAGACTATATGACAGAAGACCTTCACCCTCCTTTTATCTACTAGATAAAAACAGAGTTGTAATACTAAAAGATGCGTTGGTAAATGAGATAGATTTTGAAATATCATCTACTCTCAAAACTAAATAACTCTAAATCCTCAATAATTATTTAACATCTATAATTTCGTTACTTTCTGGATACCATACGTACCCAGAGACATATGCAATGCCCATCTCTTTAATAAGTGAAACATACTGCTCAACCTGTTTAATATGAGAAGGCTCTCTTTTACTCCCAAATTTAAAATCTATCACTTGTGCTTCTGCTCCCATTAGTACCCTATCTGGCCTTTTAATTGAGCCTCCTGGTTCAAGAATCTCTAACTCTCTATAAACTTTATATTTTCCATCAAACCAATGTCTATCTCTAACAGCAATAAACATCTTCTCTATTTTTAATTTTACCTGCTCTCTCATTTGATGAGTTATGAGCCCTTGTGAAATTGCAATATTCAAAGCTTTTTCAAGATCTTTTTCTGTAGCTATATTCTCCATTATACTATGCATAATAAGGCCAATGCTACGGCTACTTCTCTCATTAAAAAACTCTTCTCCTCTTAAAGTTAGTTTAAGACGGTCTTCTGTATCAAATGAGTTAAATATAGGAACTTTAATACTATTTAAAGGTTCCTCTTTTCTGCTCTCTATTTTTTTAGTAAACTCCCCTTGATTATATTGGTGCTCCTCTAATGCACTTTCTAACATTGAGTAGAGTATTCTAGAAACAGTGAGAGACTCTCCACTCTTGGAAGGAGTAGGAGAGAGAATTGCCATCTCTATCTTAGCTCTAGTGAGTGCAACATAGGCAAGATTCATATTATCTATAAAGGCCTTAACCCTCTCTTCTCTATACTGCTCATTGAAATATGAGTCTGATAGTGCCTTTGAGTATTTTACAGGCAACATAGGTAGGTTGCTATAGGGCTCTTTATTAGATTGGCACCACAGAATTGGAGCATTGTAACCTCCATAATCTAATGGCAATTCAAAAAATGGAAGAACTACAATAGGTATTCCTAACCCTTTTGCTTTATGAATAGTCATTACTCGTATAGCATCTTGCCCTTCTGGAGCTGGGACACTCTTTTTAACTCCTTTTTTCTCCCACCACTTGATAAATGCAGCAATATGCGCATTTTCGCCTTTACCATACTCAAGTACTAAATCTAGAAATGAATTTATAAAGAGAGATTCTGAATCGTTAAATGTAACATTCATCTCTCTTATTGCCTGCTCGCACAACTCATATAAAGGCAAATGAGCAAGAGAATCAATAGTAGATGTATCTAATCCTAAAAACAGTGCAATAGTATTGTTTACACTATCTTGTGGGTTAAGAATGAATTTTAAAATTGCAATTATTCTTCTAACTATTGGAGATGTACTCACTAATAGTGCTTCATCTGAAATTACTGGATAGCCCTTTTCCAACAGATAGCTAACTAACATTTGCCCCTCGTTGTTAGTCCTTACCAAAAAAGTAATATCCTTAATATTATATCCATTACCCTTCCAACTTTCAATAAGAGATAGAGAGTACTCCATAGCTAACTCTTTCCACGAGACTCCATCACTCATTTTTGGAAAATATTTAACTACTACATGCCCCTGGCTCTCTCTTTTTAAACTAGAAATCTGCTGCTCTACATTAGAGTAGACTTCTAACTCTGGTACTTCTAAAAACTCTTTACAAACTGAATTGAGATGTGGAAAAAAGGTGTTATTAAAATCAATAATATTTTTTGTAGAGCGCCAATTACTACGTAAATCAAAATTGGTAACACTATCTTGAGGGATATCTTTATAGATATCACTATTTAATAGATTCCAATCAGACCCTCTCCACCTATAAATACTCTGTTTAACGTCTCCCACTATTAAGTTCTCTTTTCCCTTTGAAATACTCTCTAATAAAAGTGGTTTAAAATTTTGCCACTGCATAAAAGAGGTATCCTGAAACTCATCTAACATAAAATGATCTATGCGTGTTCCTGTTTTTTCATATATAAAAGGGGCATCACTACCGTCTATTATCTTATTTAACAGCTCTGTAGTTTCTGGAATAAGAACAATGTTTTTCTCTAAAGTGTACTCCTTTACAAACTTTTCTATATCTGATAGAACCCCTAAAGTGTGAATATTATTGTAAACAGCAGAAGCTGTGTTATATTTTATCAAATCTGAATCATAGAGATCACAAAGTTGCTCCAAAGCTTGCGCAAGCCCGTCGCTCCAACAATTTTCTATAGAGTTGTACAGCGAAGGATCTTTTTTAATTACTGTACGAGCTACTAGATTTTCTGGTGCTTCTGCCATCTGGGCAAAAGAGTTTGGCAAAGGAGGTATTTCTCCTGCAGAAACCTTAGAAAAATACTTCATTGCAGACCTAGAACCACCTTTGAAGTTTTCTGGCAAGAGGTTATACCTGTTCATACTCTCTATAGCAACTGCAGAAATCTCAAGAACTTTAGACTCAAACTCTTTTTTTATTTTAACCAGCTCATCTTTAAAAAGTGTAAGTTTCTCTTTAGTAATTAGTTCATTCGAAGAGTCTCCTCTCATTTTTTTATAGGTCTCTCTAAAAATCTCACTAGCCAAAGAGGTTAATTTTCCTTTAAAATTCCAACTAGCACCACTCTCTACAGAAGCTGCACCTAAACTTGTAAGCCAGTCTAATAACTCTTCGTTCTCTTGTTTATCTAAGTTCATAACCATATTATCTATGGCCTCAGAGAGAACTAACTCTTGGTCAAGCTCAACACTATACGCACTATTTTTCCCTATCTCTCTGGCAAAAGCCCTCATAGTTTGCTGAAAAAACTTATCTATAGTACTTATTGCAAATGAAGAGTAGTCATGTAGAATCTCGTTTAGCTTTTGCTTAGCAGTAGGGTCTTGGACACTCTGTTTATAAAGAGTTTCAATAACCCTACTCTTCATCTCTTCGGTAGCCTTATTAGTAAAAGTAACCGCCAAAATATGCCTATAGGCTCTCTGCTGTGTATATAAAAGAGCTATATACTCAGTTATTAAAGTGTGAGTTTTACCCGAACCAGCCGATGCCTTTATAATTTTTAAACCTGCCATACCTATTCTAAATTAATAACAGATAGAGTTGAAATCGCACCACTCACAAATATCTCTATTGGCAGTTGCGGTAAATGGAACCTCTGGATTGAAAATTTCTTCTAAAAGCTTTATAAGCATAGATCTAAACTCCTCTTTCTCATTGTTATCTATAAATAGACGATGAATTTTATTTTTTGCTAACTCCCTTATAAAATAAGGCTCTGCAATAAGATTGCCACTGTAATCTAACAATAATGAGTAAAGGAACATTTGAAAAGCTACTCTATTCCTCTTGTTATAAGAAGAGTCAAATAGCGACTCAATGTCCCTAAAGATCATATCACCTTTTCCCGTCTTATAATCTACTATTCTTAGTGAGCTCTTTTTATCTAGTCTATCTAGGAACCCCTTCAGAGGTACATTAACAGCAGAGCTCAGAGGAATAAGAGAGGTTAATCTCTTTTCGGCCCCTAAATAATCAAATGGAGTTTCAGAAAGATCATGGCGTAAAGTTATTTGCACATATTTAATAATGAGCCTCTTAATAAGCAAAGCATATCCTTTAGGGTTAGATATATTTTTATATTTCAAAAAACCTTGGTCTGTCTCATGCTCTATCAAACTCTCATTTGACAATAAGGCCTTTATACTCTCTTTAGTTACACTCTGCCCCTCATACGGCTTGTAAAGACGCTCCATAACAAAGTGAAAAATTGAACCAAACTCACTAGCCTCTAACTCTTCTGAGACCTCCTCCTGGGCCTTCACTCCCTCTATATAAGAGAAATAAAATTGGAGAGGACAGTCTATGTAGGTATTTAACGCCGAGGCAGATAGAGTTTTATTACTCTCTAATTGCAAGAAAAGGTTTAACTTATCCAAAACAGAGTTTGCCTTCTTTATTATAATCTCTTTTCTAGTTTGGGGCTCTACCCTATATGTTACCTCTCTCTCTGTTATAGGTAAATTGTAAAGATATTTAAGCTGTAATATAAAACGACTTGCTTCACCATTTTTAAGCCCCTCTGTTCTGGTATCATAAAGTAGATAGACCTTTTTAGCTCGTGAAATAAGTCTGTAAAAAAGATATGAATAGAGCGCATCTTCGTGTTCTTTTACAGGCAAACCAAAGCCAATTCTTAAATTATAAGGAATAAAAGAGTTTGAAATACTCCTCTTAGGAAATATCCCCTCATTTACAGAACAGATAATAAGATTATCGAAATCCAATGTTCTAGTTTCTAATGCTCCCATAATTTGTAGTCCAGAGAGAGGTTCTCCACGGAAAGGGATTGTAATCCCCTGAGTAAGCATTCCCAACAGACGGGCAAAAGTTTTAATAGTCATAGGAATAAGAATGCCCTTTATTCTGGTAACAGCTGTATGAACATGATAAATAAACTCTTTCTCTATTTTGCTTATACCACTAGAGACAGATAAAAGATCTAGAATAGAAATAATTTTATCACACAGAAGTGCAGATGAGTTTTCACCTATAGGAATCTCTAAAAAAAGTAGCTTAAGAAAATCACTCTTTTCAAATAATTCTCTCTTTGCATAGATAATATTCTCTTTAACAATAAGATCCAAAATCTCTTGAGCTTGAGAGCCCGCTAATTTTTTAGTATAACTATGATTTAAAAGAGAAAGAACCCTTTTATAATATATACCCCTGCTCTCCCACTCCATCTCTGTAATAAGCATTACTAACGAGAGCACAGGAGTTCCAGTTATAGGATACCCCATAGTAATGTTAATGCGCTCAATATTCTCTGGTACTGAATTTAGTACTGGCATTAACAAAGACTCATCTGGCAATACAACAGCGTTCTCTATAGTT
>JAQVZL010000025.1 GCA_028708215.1 Bacteroidales bacterium | reverse complement strand
CTCCAACAACTATAATGCCTTGCAAATCTGGCCTATACCACTTTTCGTAGTAGTCACGTAGTTCTTGGTAGGTAAATGTGTTTACCACCTCTACAAGCCCACCAGGAAGCCTATGTGCATATTTGCTATTTGGCATAATCTCTGGTAGAACTTTTTCTATCATTCTCATTTGGGCGTTGTTGCGTGTACGAAGCTCTTCGCGAATAACTCCTCTCTCTTTGTCAATCTCTTTTTCGTTAAGAGAGATTTCGTTTGCCCAATCGTGTAAGATAAGTAGGCAAGAGTCAAGAACACCCTCACGAGCAATTGGAACGGCAGATATATTATAAACAGTTTGATCTATAGCAGTATATGCATTAAGGTTTGCTCCAAACTTAACGCCAATAGTCTCTAGGTAAGAGATAACTAGGTTGTCTGGGAAATTAGTAGTCCCATTAAATGCCATATGCTCTAAAAAGTGAGCAAGACCTCTTTGGGTCTCTTCTTCTAGGATAGACCCAACTTTTTGAGCAATAAAAAACTCTGCTTGCCCCTTAGGTTCTGCATTTTGCATAACAAAATAGGTGAGTCCATTTTCTAGTTTCCCAGTTCTAACTTTTGGGTCTATTGGTAATTTTTGTGGCATTTGTGCAATTGCTCCTATGGCTAATAGAAGTGATACCACTATTAAAGTTAATCTTTTCATAAAATTATTGTTTGATTTGTTTTTTGTGTTTTACTTGAATTAAATTAATGGGAAAGACAAAGATACTTAATAATTCTAATGGGAACTTAATTTTGGCAGTTAGTTACTTTTTTTTATTTTTGCAACTACTCTAAATAACTAAAACTTAATTATTGTTCAATATTAAAACTAGTCAAATGAAAAAAATTATGACATTTTTGGCCGTATGTCTCTTGTCTACATTCTCAACTGGGAATCTATACGGGCAGGATATGGCAACCGCTACAGATTTGTATAACGCCGGAGCCAAGGCCTTGAGTGAGAACAACTATGTTGCAGCCACAGAATCTTTCGGGAAAGCACTTACAATGCTAAAGGTAATGGGTGCCGAGGAGCGTGGCCAAGAGGGAGAGTCACTCATGAAAGAGGCTAAATCTATTTTACCTCAAATTTATTTACGTTATGGGAAAGAGCTTGCCTCTCAAGGTGATCTAGATAACTCAATGGGGCAGTTAAATAAAGCTGTTCAAGTAGCAAAAGAATATAAGGTAGATGGTGTAGAAGCAATAGAAGAAGAAGTTTCTACTCTTATGCCACAACTTTTAATGGCAAATGCTTCAAACCTTTTAAATAGTGGAAACTTAGCTAAAGCTATTGCAGAGTTTAATAAAGTAATTGCTATGGACTCTCTAAACAAAGATGCATATCTTAGAATTGGAATTGCACAAAGCAAAATGAATGACGAGGATGCTGCACTTGCTGCTTTTGAAAAAGCTGCTGAGTTGGGCGAAGAGCTTAATGCTCCAAAACAGATAGCTAATATTTATCTAAAAAAATCTGCAGCTGCTGTTAAGACTAAAAATTGGAAAGAGGTGTATGAAAATGCTAAGAAATCCAATGAATATAGTGCTAGCTCTAATGGTTACAAGCTGTTAGGTCTTTCAGGAGTTCAGCTTAAAAAATATAACGAAGCAATTGCTGCTATAGATAGTTATTTATTGGCCTCCCCTAATGCAAAAGATAAAAATAGTATGCTCTATAACTTAGCAACCTCATATGAAGCAAAGGGAGACAACTCTAAAGCTTGTGGTTATTACAAACAGCTTTTGAATGACCCTAAGTTTAAAGCTATGGCAGAGTATAAGGTGAAGACGCAACTAAAGTGCAACTAAGTGAATTAGAAATTTTAGCACCCGCAAAAAATAGAGAAATCGGCATTGCAGCTATAAATTGCGGTGCCGATTCTTTGTATATTGCAGGCCCTGCTTTTGGAGCCAGAGAAGCAGCCGGTAACTCTTTGCAAGATATTGAAAAACTTGCAAAGTATGCTCACAAGTTTGGCTCTAAGCTCTATATGGTTATCAATACAATTTTATATGATAAAGAGATAGAGCAAGCTACTGCATTAGCAAAAAGAGCCTATGAAGCTGGCTGCGATGCATTAATTATTCAAGATTTAGGATTGCTTAAAACAAAATTACCCCCCATCCCTCTTTTTGCCTCAACTCAAACCAACATAAGAACGCCAGAGCAGGCAGTACTCCTAGAAAGCTTAGGATTTGAAAGGCTTATATTGGCAAGGGAGCTCTCATTGGAGCAGATAAGAGAGATAAGAGCTCAAACAACAATAGACTTAGAAAGCTTTGTACATGGAGCGCTTTGTGTCTCGTATAGTGGCCAGTGCTATATGAGTAGCAGAGTAACGGGTAGGAGTGGCAATAGAGGAGAGTGTGCACAATTGTGTAGGAATAATTATAATCTAATAGATTCGAGCGGAAAGATTATTGTTAAAAATAGCCCTCTGCTTTCGCTAAAAGATCTTAATCTTGCACATTACATTCCTCAACTTGCTTTAGCTGGGATAAGTTCCTTTAAAATAGAAGGGAGGCTTAAAGATGCCTCTTATGTAAAAAATATAGTGAGGTATTATCGTTCTGTGGTAGATTCATTTGTTGGGTCTTTGGCAAAGAGCTCCTATGGAAGTTTGTATGGTGGCTTTGTGCCTAAACCTCAAAGTACATTTAATAGGGGTTATACCTCTTTTTTTATAACGGGAGAGAGAGCTTCTTGGAGTAGCGGTGCTATGGCTAAACAGTCTGGGGAATATTTAGGAAAAATTGAGAGAATCTCTAAAGACAAATTAGGAAATATAGAATTTACTCATAACTCTTCGTTACCACTCTCTAATGGAGATGGGCTGTGCATTCTCTCTCTAAATGGAGAAGTTTCTGGGTTAAGAGTAAGTGTCTCGAGTGGGAATAAGGTAACTACTAATCAAAAATTTCAGATCAAAGATAAGACGTTGTTAGCACGAGGTTCTAAAATCTACAGGAACTATAACAAGGAGTTTGAGCGAGAGTTAGAGGTTAATATGCCAGAACGGCTACTGAGTGTAGCTGTAACATTTATCTCCACTGGAGATAAATTGAGATTAACTGCAATCTCAGAAGATGGTAGAGAGGTTCTATTATTAAGAGATAATAGTTTTGAAGTAGCTAGAGATTCTAGAGCAAAAGAGAAGACAATAGCCCAAATAGAGAAAAAATCTGGCATCTATAAATTCGGCATAAAAGAATATAAAGTAGATATACAGAGGTTTTATCCTGCCTCTTTTCTAAACGAATGTCGCAGAGAACTAGCCTCTTTGCTAGACCAAAAGAGGGTGATACAAAAAAAGAAAATAAGTAATGTAAATGTTTCAGAGATAAAATTGGCACAAACTAGCCAGCATAAAATTAACAATTCTATTAGGGGGGTAGAGATAGATTATAGAGGGAATGTTGCGAACTCTTTAGCTAGAGAGCTCTACTTAGAGCTTGGGGCCAAAAGTGTAGATAATGCATTTGAAGTTTCTCTACCTAAAGAGGTTGAACTTATGAGGAGTAAGTATTGTATTAAGCATGAGCTTGGTATCTGTTCACATAACCAAGAGCAACTTTTTTTGGAGAACAATGGAAGAAAATTTAAGCTTGGCTTTGATTGTAAGAAGTGTGAAATGATTATATTTGGATAAAATAAGATTATGCAGTTTGCGAATATAGCAGGACAACAAAAGTTAAAAGAGAGGCTTCTCACTATGTTTAGAGAGAACAGAGTTGGGCATGCTGTACTATTTTGTGAAGAGCAGGGCTATGGAGCTTTACCATTGGCTATTGCATTTGCTCAATATATAAGCTGTAAATTTAGGAATAACTTAGACTCGTGTGGGAGCTGCCCAACTTGTAATAAGTTTAACAAGCTTATTCACCCAGACTTGCATTTTGCTATGCCTGTAAATAGTTCTAAAGAGGTTGTTACCAGCAACAAAAAACCTGTTAGCGATATGTTTTTACCACTGTGGAGAGAGATGGTTTTAGAGAACCCCTATTTTACAGAACAGGAGTGGTATAGAAAAATTCAGATTGAAAATAAAGCTGGTAATATAGGGGTTGCAGAGGCGTCGCTTATTGTTAAAAAACTTAGTATGCACTCTTTTGAGGGAGGGGCCAAGTTTATGATAATATGGCTTCCAGAGAAGATGAACCAAGAGGCGGCAAATAAATTGTTAAAATTAATAGAGGAGCCACCATTGGGAACCTATATTTTTATGGTGAGTGAATCTCCAGAGAATATTATTACAACAATTCTTTCTAGGTGCCAAATTCTAAGGCTAAATCCAATTGAGCAAGAGGTAATGTTTAACGAGCTCATCTCTGAATTTGACCTTAGCGATACCAATGCTAAGTTTTGGGCAAAAATTAGTGCTGGTAGTCTCACAAAAGCTAGAGAGATGATAAATGACTCTGCCAAAACAACAAATTTAGATAACTCTCTCTCTCTCTTAATGGATGGTTGTGCAACTAAAGATTTGCAGAAAGTAATCTTGTTTTGGGAAGAGATTTCACAGAGTGGAAGAGAGAATCAAAAGATATTTTTAGAGTATACTCTAGAGTTTTTACGCCGTTCACTTATGGTATCAAAAGGGGCTCTGCAAGTTGCCAATATACCACCTTCAAGAGTAGAGTTTATTAATTATTGGGCAGGCAAAATAAAACCAACTTTTTACAGTAGAGCCTACACATTAATTAACAATGCTATAGAAGATGTAAATAGGAACGTAAATTCTAAATATGTTTTTGCAGATCTTAGTAATCGCTTTTTCCTATCTTTGTAATTTTAAAATAGATTATGGACACACCAAATAAAATATATAATTGCTCGAGAGGGACCATTTCATATAGAGCCCCAGAGGGAGATCTTAAATGCGAATTTAATCCATTTTGCTGTAAACTAAGTGTTTACGACTGGTTAAAAGATATTCCAGACCCACTTACTCACGATTTATATGAAGTAAGGTTTAAAAATACTCATAAACAAATTTTTAGAAATAGTGCTGGTCAAATATTAGAGGTTGGAGATATTGTTGTTGTAGAGGCCACTAATGGGCACGACGTTGGTATAGTAACACTTTCTGGTGCTGTAATATTACCTCAATTAAAGAGGAATAAGATAGATATTGAGAACTACCAGTTCAAAAAGATTTTTCGTAAAGCCAAAGCACCAGACATAGAGCGTTGGCAAGATGCCATATCTAGAGAGCATAAAACTATGATTCGTGCTAGAGAGCTAGCCATTGCACTTAATTTAGATATGAAGATAGGAGATGTTGAATTTCAGGGCGATGGCACAAAAGCAATCTTTTACTATATTGCCAGCGAAAGGGTAGACTTCCGTCAATTAATTAGGGTATTTGCCGAGGAGTTTCGTATTCGTATAGAGATGAGGCAGATAGGGGCTAGGCAAGAGGCTGGTTTAATTGGAGGTATAGGAGTTTGCGGCCAAGAGCTCTGTTGCTCAAGATTTATGTCTGATTTTAAATCTATAACTACTCAAACAGCTCGCACCCAAGATCTTTCATTGAATCCTCAGAAATTGGCAGGGCAGTGTAGCAAATTAAAGTGCTGTATTAACTATGAAGCTGCTGCATACATAGATGCACATATTAATATCCCACGTCTAAGAGGCCCCTTAGAGACCGAAGATGGGCCGGCATATTTAGTTAAAACAGATACTCTTAAAGGAACAATGTGGTTCTCTTTTGAGCAGAATAGCATGACAAATATGTTTCCTTTAGATGCTATCAGAGTAAAAGAGATATTAAAAATGAATAGCAAAGGGATACCAGTTGCCAATATAAACCCAAGAAAAGAGCCTCAACTACCAGAATTTATGGGTTCTGCAGGTGAAGATAGTATTTCTCGCTTCGATGGTGGAGACTCTCCAAAGAAAAAAAGACCAAGAAAAAATAGAGCTTATAAAAATAATAGGAAAAAAACCAACAATGGCTAAAAAATTCAATATTAATCTACTGAGGGTTAATATTGTTCCACTACTATTTATTGCCTTTTTTCTGCTAATAATCTCTTGCAACCGTTCTAGCAATAGAGGTTCTGGCTTTTCTAACAGTATAAATTACAACTGTAATGATACCCTTTCTAAATTTAATCTCTCTCTATATGCGAGGTTATCTTCTATTTATAGTTGTAGCTCTTTACCAGTAGTTATTATAGTAACATCGCCTACAGGAGAGCGTTATACAGACACTCTTAATTTTCCCATTACAGAGAGAGGTGTTGAGGCAAGAAAAGTGCAGAGTGGTATTTGGCAAGATTATGAATGGAGTTACAGAAGAGAAATAGTTTTTAATAAGAGAGGCAAATGGATGTTTACTGTTAAGCAAAATCCGTTATCTACTAATATAGAGGGGGTTGGTCAGGTGGGAATAAAAGTATACCAATCTAAATAATAGAACAGCAATAGTTAACAAAGATGGGAAAAGATAAAATTAGAAGATTTAAAGAGAACGACACTTTTGAATGTTTGTACCAACCTCAATTTCAAGAAGTTTTTGGAGCAACCTACTATATGAAAGGGCAATGGCATGAGCGCCATTTTAAAAATGGCAACCCATTAGTGTTAGAGCTAGGTTGTGGCCGAGGGGAGTATACAGTATCTTTAGCAAAAAAAATCCCTCAAAAGAACTTCATAGGTGTAGATATTAAAGGGGCTAGAATGTGGAGAGGAGCCAAAACAGTTACAGAAGAGTCTATAGAAAACGCCGCTTTTGTAAGAAGTAGAATAGAGTTTATTGAGTCTGTTTTTGCTCCCGAAGAGGTTTCTGAAATTTGGATAACTTTTCCAGACCCTCAGATGAAAAAACAGAAAAAAAGATTAACTGCTACACCTTTTCTAGAGAGATATAAAAGTTTTCTAAAAGATAATGGCATTATACATCTAAAGACAGATAGTGCTTTTTTACACAACTATACACTGGAGTTGGTTAAGCAAAACAATTTAGAACTTATTGAAGCCAATAGCGATATATATGGCACGGGCAGGGCTTGTGAGTTGTTATCTATAAAAACAAGATATGAAATGGAGTTTCTAGAGAAGGGTATAAAAATAACATACCTCTCTTTTAGGCTGAAAAAAGAGGCTCTGTTAAATGAGCCCGAGTGGGACTCTAGCGCTTACGAGAGATAAAACAAGTATAAGATTAACCCTATAGATTAGTAGTTTCTTCTTCTTCTTTTTTTGTATCTCTTATTGCATACTCTATCATACGTGCCAAGCGAAAGACATCTTTTCTTTGCCCCTCCAACTTTATTGGGTTGTCTGAAAAGTCTAATGTGATTGTATCTTCAAACATTCTTAATGTACGTACAAAGGCAGATTTATGCCTAAATTTAATAAAATCTTTCCCTTCACACTCAATTTTAAATCTGTTTGTAAGGAAAATATCATTTATTGTGGTTTTATCTTCTTGGTAACTTTTATTAACGTAAACCTTCTTGGTTGTATATCCAAAAAGAGGGTATACAAGAGACATAACTACTAGGAAAATAGCAATTTGAATACCTGTTCCTGGGCGGAATAGATTGTAATAGCTAAAACCACTGTTAGAAGTTATAGAGAATATTCCTATAATAAGAAGAAACACAATAGATAGGTATATTAGATACTTAATTGCTCTATTAAGATATCTTTTAAAGTCAAAATTAGATCTCATAATGTAAGTAATATTAAGGTTATTAAGATTTATTTTACAAAGCTAAAAAATAATCGATACTAATGTAGGAGAAAATTTATATTTTTGTAACTTGTCAAGTGAAGTATTATTTAATGTAAGATAAAAAACAGCAAAATGGGAAAAGAGAAAAATTTAAAAATTTTAGTAATAGTGATGGCTTCTGTAGCAGTAATTATGGCAGCTGTTCTCGCCTGGATATGGATTGATAGAAATGGGATGATTCAAGATCTTACAGTTGAAAAAGAGCAACTAACTGCACAGATGGTACAGCTTAGAGACGATTATGAAGTATTGAGTATAGACAACGATAGTATTAACGCTCAGCTTGGGGTAGAGAGAGAGAAGGTAGAGCAATTAATTGAGAGAGTTAAGCAAACAGAGGCTAGAAATAGAACTAAGATTCGCCAATATGAGAAAGAGCTTGGAACATTAAGAAGCATAATGAGAAGCTATATTCACCAGATAGACTCTTTAAACACTCTTAATATTTCACTTAGAAAAGATGCTGCAAAAGCACGTGACGAGGCTAAGCAGACTCGTATTCGCTATGACGATCTTAGAACCACTACAGATGAATATGCAAAGAAGGTAGAGGTTGGTTCTGTGTTAAAAGGTAGGGGTTTTGTGCTTACTGCAATTAATTCTAGAGATAAAGACACAGACCGTAGTAGCCGTACAGCTAAGCTTAAAACTTGTCTTAACCTTATTGAGAACTCAATTGCCGCTAAGGGGCCAAGACGTATTTACATTAGAGTTAAAGGTCCAGATGGAATTTTAATGACAACTTCACAGCAGCAAGTATTTACTTCAGATGGCCAACAGCTGATTTACTCTGCAGTAAGAGAGGTAGATTACCAAGGAGGGGAACTAGAGGTTTGTATTTTCTTTACTACTACAGAATCTTTTGTGAAAGGTGTTTATACAGTAGATATATATACAGAAGAGGCCAAACTGGGAAGCACAGATTTGCTTCTTAGATAGAGTGGCTGGAATCTATATTCATATTCCCTTCTGTAAGCAGTTTTGCATTTACTGTGACTTTTATTCAACTAAAATGTTGAGTAAAAGAGGAGATTTTGTAAAAGCTTTAAGGAGAGAGATTAGAGATAGATCTAAAGAGTTTGAAGAGATTGGAGAGACCGTCAATACTATCTATTTTGGCGGTGGTACTCCATCTGTTCTTAGAGCCTCCCAGTTAGGCTCTATTTTAAATGCTATTCAGAAAAACTATCCTGTTTGTTTAAGTGAGCCAGAGGTAACAGTTGAGGTAAATCCAGACGATGTTACTCCTACCTTTATGCGCTCTATTAGAGAAGCAGGTTTTAATAGGCTCAGTATGGGGGTGCAATCTTTTTACGATTCTCACCTAAAATGGATGAATAGAAGACATACTGGTAATGAGGCTATTAAAACTTTTAATATTGCTCGTAATGCTGGGTTTAACAATATAAGTATAGATCTTATATTTGGTTTTGAGGGGCTTACAAATTACATGTGGAGGGAGAATATTAAGGCTGCTATTTCTCTCTCTCCAGAGCATATCTCTTGCTATCAAATGGGAGTAGAGAAGGGGACAAAACTCTATAAGCAGTATGTTAGTGGAGAGTACATAGCTCTAAACGATCACTCCTCTTTATGCCAATACACAACTTTACAATCTTATTTGGCAGAGGCTGGCTACATTCAGTACGAGATATCTAGCTTCTGTAAACCTGGCATGGAGTCTCGCCACAATAGCTCTTATTGGAACTTTACCCCCTATCTTGGGTTTGGCCCCAGTGCCCACTCATTTAATAGAGATAAAAGAGTATGGAACTGCAAAGGGATAAACAGTTATATTAACGGTGTAAAAAAGGGAGAAAGACTCTATAGGGCAGAGCTAGTTTTACCTAGAGACCGTTTTAATGAATATATAATGCTCTCTCTCCGTACAACTGATGGTATAGATAAGAAGGAGCTAGAGGGGGCCAATAATTTAGCAACAGAGTTTTCTAAACTTATTACTCCCGAGTTTAGAGCTACTCTTAATTCGTTTATTAAAAAGGGAGTTCTTATAGAGGATGGGGGGAAATTAAAAATCCCGCCAGAAAAGCTATTTCTTTCAGACGGGATTATTAGAGATCTGTTTATTTAGTTTTAAATTATATTATTCCATTTGAAGTTAGATATGCAAAAATTGCAATCACACTAAAACCTACAAAAATAAGGGTGGCATATACATAAGATACTACTCTTAATCTATTTATCCACTTGTTGTTATTGGCTCCAAGAGTGTGAAATGCGCTCCAGAAACCATGAGTTAAATGGAACCATAGTGCTACAAACCATACTATATAGATAATAACATTCAAGAGACTATCAAAAGTTTGCTCCATTAATACATTTCCGTTTTCGGCGTGATTTCCTAAAAATTCTGGTAGTTGCATCTTAGCCCAA
The DNA here is from genome assembly GCA_028708215.1 of Bacteroidales bacterium. Classification (GTDB taxonomy): domain Bacteria; phylum Bacteroidota; class Bacteroidia; order Bacteroidales; family UBA932; genus Bact-08. The sequence continues at coordinate 14,954 of JAQVZL010000025.1, read as the reverse complement.
AAGTGAGTGAGATGTAAAACAAGAAAACCTAGAACAATAACACCTAAAACAAACATATTCTTAGAGGCCCAAGAATCTGTTTTAGCTCTATTGCTAACTTCATATCTTTCACTACCTCTAGCTTTTAGGTTAGAGAGTGTTAGTAAGATAGCGTAAACAATGTGAATAATAAACCCTGCGGCTAAAACAGGCACCATTGCTACAATAACAGGAGAGCTCATAATCCCTATTATAGTGTCAAATGCTTCGTGCCCAAACAAATAAGCGCTGTTTGCAAGAAGGTGTATTAGAAGGAAAAGAATCAAGAATAATCCTGAAATACTCATAATGAGTTTTTTGCCAATTGACGACGTAAAAATATTTCCCATTTTATAAATATTAATTAATTTTTCTAGGTTTTAAATTGAATATGCAAAGATAATCTCTTGCTTGGTATTTTCATAATCTTTAATTACTTTTGTTTAGTAAAACTAGTTTAAATTCCCCTTTATTTAAGTTTATGTCAAGATATTCCAAAGTACTTTTAAAACTTAGTGGCGAGAGCTTAGGAGGCTCTGGAGGTGTAGGTCTAAATGATTCTGTGTTGGACCAGTATGCCCAGCAGGTAACTTCTGTAGTTAAAAGTGGAACTTCTGTTGCCTTGGTAGTTGGAGGTGGGAATATTTTTAGAGGCTTGAGTGGTGCAAGTAAAGGGTTTGATAGAGTAGGTGGAGACCAAATGGGTATGCTTGCAACTGTTATTAATAGTATAGCTTTATCAATTTCTATTCGTTCTTTAGGTGTTGAGTGTGAGGTCTTTACTTCTACTCCAATGGAGCCATTTGCTAGATATTATGTGCGAGATAATGCTCTGTCCCTTATGAATAGAGGTGGAGTTGCAATTATTGCAGGAGGAACCGGAAATCCTTTTTTTACAACAGATTCGGCCTCGGCACTTAGAGCGGCCGAACTTGGGGTAGATGCGCTTCTTAAAGGGACTAGGGTAGATGGTGTTTATGATAGCGATCCAGAGAAGAACCCCAATGCTGTTAAGTATAAAACACTTACATACGATAGAGCTCTAAAAGAGAACCTTAAAGTTATGGACCAGACAGCATTCTCACTCTGTAAAGAGAACGGCATCCCTATTATTGTTTTTGATATGAATACTCCCGGTAATCTCGAAAAAATAGTAGAGGGGCAAGCTCTTGGAACAATAATAGAAATTTAAACAATAAAATAATTTTAACTATGGATATTACTAAGCAGAAAGAGGCTATAGAGACTGCAAAAGAAAATATGGCAAAAGCACTCCTTTACCTTGAAGAGGAGCTTAAAACTTACAGAGCTGGTAAAGCCAACCCAGCAGTATTTAATAATGTAATGGTAGACTATTACGGTAACCCAACACCAATCCCGCAGGTTGCAAGTGTTACCAGCCCAGATGCTAAAAGTATGCTCATTCAGCCATGGGAGAAAAACATGATTCCTGCTATTGAGAAAGCAATAATGGTTGCAAATCTTGGCTTTACACCTCAAAATAATGGAGAACATATTCGTATAAATGTTCCACCACTCACAGAAGAGAGACGTAAAGATTTGGTAAAGAGGGTTAAAGCCGAGGGGGAAAATGCAAAAATAAGCGTTCGAAATGCCCGTAGAGATGGCTTTGAGGCACTCAAAAAATATCAAAAAGATGGTCTTGCAGAAGACATAGCCAAAGATGGTGAAGCTGCAATCCAAAAGGAGACAGATTCCTACAATAAAAAAATTGAAGAGGTTATTGCAGCCAAAGAGAAAGATATTATGACTGTTTAAATGTTGCTTCAACTCTCTCTTACTGAAATTCCCGCTCCATTTCTAGCTGTTGGCTGGCTGTTGTTTTATGCTTAACAGAGCAATCATCTCCTGGGACTAAAGTTTCCCACACCACAACTAGCAGATAACCAGGACATGAAGTAGTGTATTGGTAAAATTCCAGTCGGATAATTTTCATCTATCAGATGAATTATCAACTATCTATAAATGAGACATGTAGCATAGTCAAAAACTCTAAAAACAGCTATTTCAAGACTTCTACACTATACAACTCCCTGTAAGTCAGCAATATGCTAATTCATCTGATAGATGATTTTGTGTCAACAAGTTACAGGGGGGGAAACTTTAGTCCTGAAAAATCGTCTCCTCGGGACAATTCAGCTGAATTATCAGATAAAATGTTTGCAACCAACTTTAATGGGCCTCCCCTGCCTGCGCAGCAGTAAACAACCGCCGTTAGGCACCTTTTATTATATCTGCGACTGCATCAATTATTTAGGTGTCTTCGACAATTTTACCTCTTAGCGGGTGGCGTCATTATAGCCTTCTAATCTAAAATAATGCACAGGTGTTATTCTCTTATGGCTGCGATGCCGGGGAGTTCTTTGCCTTCTAGATATTCGAGCATTGCGCCGCCACCGGTAGATACGTAGCTTACTTTGTTTGCAAATCCCATTTGGGTAACGGCTGCTACAGAGTCTCCGCCGCCTACTAGGGTGAATACTCCTTTTGAAGTAATATCGGCTAGAATCTGGGCAATTCTATTGGTGCCTTTTGCAAATGCAGGCATTTCAAAAACTCCTACAGGGCCATTCCACAGTACAGTTTTGGAGTTGCGTAGAACCTTTTCCCACTTATCTATTGTAGAGGGGGCAGCATCCATACCCATCCATCCGTCTGGGATATTATTGTCTAGACATATTTGTGTTTCGGCATCGTTACTAAAGCTGTTGGCAGCTACTATTTCGCCTGAATAGTGTAGTTTTACTCCTTTCTCTTCTGCTTTTTTGAGAATTGTGAGAGCTAGTTCCATTTGATCTTCTTCGCAAAGTGATTTGCCAATTTTACCTCCTTGTGCTTTTACAAATGTAAATACCATTCCACCACCAATTATCATATTGTCGCAAACATCAAAAAGCTTCTCTATAATAGTAATTTTAGAAGAGACTTTGGCCCCTCCAATAATTGCAGTTACTGGGCGCTCTGGAGATTTTAGAACTTTGTCTATAGCTTTAATTTCGTTCTCCATTATGTAACCAAACATTTTATTGTTAGAAAAATGCTTAGCAATTAGAGCTGTAGAGGCATGTGCTCTATGAGCTGTGCCAAAAGCATCGTTAATATAGCAATCTGCATAGGATGCTAACTGCTTAGCAAACTCTTTTTGACTCTCTTTAATTGCTGTTTTTGCTGTTTTTTTCTCTTCTTCAGTAGCATCGGCAGCTAGGTCTCTTACCTTTCCCTCCTCCTCGGCATAAAACCTTAGGTTTTCTAAAAGAAGAACTTCTCCTGGTTTGAGTGTTGCGGATAGCTCCTGCGCCTCTTTACCCATGCAGTCTGGTGCAAATTTTATTTTTACTCCTAGCTTCTCTTCTATTGTGGGAATTATATGTTTTAGTGAAAATTTCTCATTGGGCCCTTTGGGTCTCCCAAGGTGAGACATAATTATAAGTGAGCCACCTTTTTCTAGAACTTTTTTAAGTGTAGGAATTGCTGCACGAATTCTTGTGTCGTCTGTAATTTCAAATGAATTGTTAAGAGGTACGTTAAAATCTACTCTTACAATAGCTCTTTTACTTGTGAAGTTGTAATTATCAATGTTTTGCATATGAAAATTGTATTAATGATATATCTGTTTAAACCACAAAAATACGAATATTATAAGAAAATTGCTACCTTGCGTGCCTTATAATTTACACTTTAAAACTCAATTCTTGTGATATTATTAGAGTCTCCAGCTAAATGGAGTGATTATGAGTTGATTGATTCGGGTTCGTTTGAGAAGCTAGAGAGATTTGGTGCTTACTACTTAATTAGGCCAGAAACTAAAGCTATATGGGATAGAAGCCTATCCGAAAGAGAGTGGTTAAAACTGGCTCATGCTAAATTTACTACTAAATCTGGGGTGGGGAGCTCTAACAAAGACGATTCGGGCAGTTGGCATAAGTTAAGAAGCATGCCTAATAATTGGCAAATATCATATAAAAAGCAAAATTTCAATTTAAAGTTGGGTTTAACCTCCTTTAAACATATTGGTGTTTTTCCTGAGCAGGCTCCTAATTGGGACTATATTTTTAAGCATACTTCCCAGATTGTTACTCTCAATAGCAGAGAGGGTAGAGAAAAACCTAAAGTTCTGAATCTGTTTGCATATACGGGAGCAGCCTCGTTGGCGGCAAAATGTGCTGGAGCAGATGTAACTCATTTAGATTCTCTTAAACAGGTTGTTACTTGGGCTCGTAACAACATGGAATTAAGTGGTATGAAAGATGTTCGTTGGATTGTAGAAGATGCATTGAAGTTTGTTAAAAGAGAGGTAAAAAGAGGTAATAGTTACCAGGGGATTATAATGGACCCACCGGCTTATGGCCATGGCCCTAGTGGAGAGAGGTGGAAATTAGACAATCTTTTGAATGAGTTTGTTTTGGAAGTCTCTTCTATTTTGGATCCTAAAGACTCTTTTCTTGTTCTAAATCTCTACTCTAATGGCTATTCACCTCTGCTTTCAGATACATTAGTAAGAGCAAACTTTGGTTTGAAGAGTGGTATAGCAGTAAAAGATATTAAAACAGATAGTGGCGAACTCTTTATTAAAGATAAATTTGAAAAATGCTTACCACTTAGTGTGTTTACTAGATTTCGCAGATAATTATTAACTTAGTCCCATTAAAATAGAATTTAGAATAGATGATTTTTCCACATGCAATTACATGGGGCCCTTCACCAGAGATATTTTCAATAGGGCCAGTTACTATAAGATATTACAGTATTTTATTTGTATCTGGCTTTATAATAGGGTATTATATTTTTTTAAAATTCTTTAAAAGGGAGGGTTTGCCAGCAGAAATTTTAGACCCACTACTCTATACTTTGTTGGGGTCTGCAGTAATTGGAGCCCGTTTAGGTCACTGTCTTTTTTATGAGCCAGAATACTATTTAGCTCGCCCTTTAGAAATTTTTAAAATTTGGGAAGGAGGTCTTGCCAGCCATGGAGGCGCAATTGCTATACTTATTGCAATCTGGTTCTATGTAAAAAAATATGGTCGCAAATATAACTTTGACTATCTATGGCTAATGGAGCGTATAGGTATTGCCACAGCACTAGCTGGAGCTCTTATTAGATTTGGTAATTTAATGAATTCAGAGATATATGGTAACCCTACCACTCTGCCTTGGGGTTTTATATTTGTTTTAAGAGGTGAGGTTGTGGCAAAACATCCAACTCAACTCTACGAAGCAGTTGCCTACTTAACCACTTTTGGAATTTTAATGTTGCTTTACTGGAAATTTCTTCCAAAACTTAAGAAGGGGACTCTTTTTGGTCTGTTCTTAATAGGCATTTTTGGAGCACGCTTTTTTATAGAGTTTGTTAAGGAGCCACAAGTAGCATTTGAGCAGGGTATGGCTCTAAATATGGGGCAGCTCTTGAGTATCCCATTTGTTCTTGCTGGAGTAGCATTGGTAATCTATGGGTATGCTACTGGGAAACCTGCTGCAATTGATGCGCCTAACCCCACTATAGGAGCATCTAAAAAGAAAAACTCATCTGCCAAAGGCAATATTTCTGGTAATGTTAAAACCAAGTAGTATCTTTTAATAATGTGTACAGTAACTTATATACCAATTAATAACAAAGATGCTTTTGTGCTTACTTCTAACCGTGATGAAAAGGAGTGTCGCCCAACGCTACCTCCTCAAGTATACGAACATGAGAATATTAGTATAGCATATCCAAAAGACCAAGAGGCTGGTGGTTCGTGGATTGCAATTAACAATAAAGGTAAAATTAACTGTTTACTTAATGGTGCTTTTGTGGCTCACAAAAAGAAAGATTACCATACTGTTAGCAGAGGTACAATACTTTTAGAATTTACTAAATCTGAACTCTCTGCAGATGATTTCTTTTCGGGAAAAGATTTAAATTCTGTTGAGCCATTTACCATTGTTTCTATTAAACAATTTAATGGGAAAGTTTTGGAGCTAACAGAGTTTATCTGGGATGGGAGTGATAAACATTTAAGCAGACCAGAGAAAGATAGGCCTCATATGTGGTCATCTGCAATTTACACTAAGGAGCAAAAAGAAACGCGTGAAAAGTGGTTTGCAAATTTTCTAGACCATAATAAAGAGAATTTATCTTCTAATAATATCTTAGAGTTTCATTCAGGAAACCACACCAACGACAATTCAATAAATATAATTATGCAACGCCAAGGTGGGTTCAGAACAGTAAGTATAACACAGATTACTGCAGAAGGGAGCCACTTACAAATGAGTTATTTAGATTTACTCAAAGAGTCTAAAATAGATGTAATATTATAGAAGCGAATCAATTTGCACTTTATAAGAAGCAATTGCTAAGTAGATCAAGAGTAATTTTAATAGAGTATATTTGCAGATATATAAACATTTATGCATTAGCGCAAAAAGACTATTAATAGTTATAGATATGGAAAAAAAGATTTTGACAGCTGTTTTGTATGTAGTTTTTGTTTTAGCTAATTCTTGCAGTGGGGGCAGCTCTGTAAACGAGTTAGAGGAAGTGAAAACAATTTCTCTAGAACCTTTAGTTGGGAACGAGCAGGTTGTACGTTTGAGCGAGATTGCTTCTAAGGTAGAGTATATACCACTAGAGACTACCCAGGAGTCACTTTTGGGAAATGTTATGTATACCTCACTAGAGAATGATCATTTTTACGTACCAGATTTTACCATAAATAAAATAAGCCGTTTTTCTCTAGATGGGAAATATAGAGGTTCTGTTGGAAGCCATGGCAGGGCCTTTGGGGAGTTTCTTTCAATTACCAGTGGGTCTTTTGATTACGACTATGAGACAGATGCCCAGATGGTAAGGGATATGTATAAGCTTATAGAGTATCATAAAGATGGCTCTATAAAGGAGACAAAACTAGATAAGTTTCGCGATAAAAGCTTTAATAGCTCCTTTATCCAAAAGCATGGTGATATCTACATCTGTTCAATTTTTAAGTTAGGCACAAATAGTAACAATCTTATATTCTTAGATTTAGATGGTAATTTAATTGGGGAATTCCCACAAGGGTATGAAACAGAGGAGTATAAAGAGAGAGAGCCAAAAGGAGATGGGGCGGCTCCAACCCCCTTTGCTATCCAAGTTGTACCCCAAACATATAGATATAACAATCTTCTTATGATTATAAATTCTAGTTGTGATAGAATAACTGCATATAAACCTAGCGATACGCTTGGATACCCTGCATACAATATAGATTATGGTAGCTACACAGAAGAGGTAAATGGCCAGAAGAGACCTATTATAAAAATGATTGCTGGTTTTACAAAAGAGTCGCAAAAGCACCTTTTTCTCACATTCAATTTTGGGATGTTAAGGTCTGCGAAAAATAGTGAGAGGCTTACCAGAGTTCTATTTGACAAAGAGAGTGGAGAGACAAAGTCTTTAATTGGCAAAATAGAGAATGATATTGACGGGGGCATCTCTTTTTGGCCTCAATATGTATCTAGAGATGGTAAAATGGTTGCCATTATTCAGGCATTCGACTTTATAGAAGCAGCTAAAGAGAGCAACTCGGCATATATGAAAGAGATTGCAGCAACCCTCACAGAAGAATCTAATCCGGTGGTAATGCTAGTTACGCAGTAATTTTTATTTTTCAGCTTTACTGTTAAATATATTCAACTGGGTTGCCTAGGCTTTCTAGATATTTTTTAAAATCACTGTTAGCGAGTACTAGGCTGGCTCTGTTGTCGTTGGGATGAAAGCTTATTTCAGAAACATCTTTGAGCTGGTTGTCTATAAACACCTTTACATGCTGTTCTTTATCGTTAATTAAACCGAAAGGAGTTACTGAGCCTGCTGTTACTCCTAAATATTTATCCATTCTCTTTTGAGAGGCAAATGTTAGCTTGCCTTGCTTTAACCTCTGCTCTAGACTGCGAATATCAAGAGTTTGGTGGCATTCAAAAAGCACCAGATAGTGTCTATTCCCTTTATGGTTTCTAAAAAAGAGGTTTTTACAATGGGTGCCAGGCATCTCTTCCCAATATTTTAGAGCCTCCTCTATTGTTGGAAGTGGTGGGTGGTACCATATTTGGTATGAAATTGCTAACTCTTTTAAGTAGTTTGTTACCTCTTCAATTTTTTGAAGAGCAGTTTGGTCTATGAGAGATTTGTATTGTAATGAGAATTCTTTAGTACTAGTCATCTAATATATAAAGGTAATTTCAGGGATTAAATATTAATGAATATTGGGTTAAACAGCGAAATTACAATAAATTTGAGAAAGTACTATATATATAGTCAAATTGTTGTTTATATTTACAGCTAATTTCTGCAACGCAACTCAACACCACAACAATACAATACAATACCAATAAACTGCTATGATAAAGAAGGTTTTAGTTCTTACTTTTTCTCTTTTTTTGATTCAAAGTACAGCCTTGTTCTCTCAAGAGATGGGAGATTATGAGCTTTATATGAATAGTGCAAAAGATTTGTCTATTTTATATAGAGGAACAGCACCTCTAAACTACAACTTTGTATCTACTGGGACATATTTTGCCTACTCCAAGGAGTATGCTAAAGGAGATCTTTTGTATAACAATAAATTATATAAAGATGTTTTATTAAACATAAACAGTCACCTAGATGAACTCTATCTATTTGTTGAAGAGAACGGAATGCCCATTATGCTTAATAAAGATTTTGTAGAAAAATTTAATATTGGTAGCAGAAATTACCTTCATCTTAAATTTCCAAAGAACAAAAGGTCTTTAGAAGATGGATTTTATGAGCTGCTTTGGAGTAATGGACAAGACTCTTTAGTTAAAAAAAGAAAAAAAAATTATGAAGTAAGAATAGATCAATCTATAAACTTAACAACTGAAAGCAAGGTCCAGAGGATTTTTACTCCTATAGATAAGTATTATATATTTAACAATGAGCTTGAGGAGCAGGTTAAACGATTTGCTCATATAAGCTCTTTTTATAAAGTAAGAAATAGCAAGGTTAGGAGGTTTATTAAGGAGAATAATTTAGATGTCAAACTTAATAAAGATGAAGCATTTAAAAGAGTAGTAGAGTTTATTAATTCGTCTTTATTAATAGATAAAAAATGAGGCAACTTATAGTGCTAATTGTAGCTTTTGTTTTTTCTTTAACAGCATTAGCTCAAAATGGAACAACTCAAAATGGAGATAGCTTCCAGATAAATCTTAAAAATGTTTCAATAGATTCACTAAAAAAGGTAATTGAAAATAACACAGATTATAGACTCTACTATAGATTAGAGAGAGAAGACTCTCTTTTGCTGTCTTTTGAGTGCAATAGCACCAATATTCAGCAGGAGCTTACTACTGTTTTGGCTCTGCAAAACTATACCCTTACTCTTTTAGGCAACTCATTTATAGTACTTAAAGGGCTTGGAATTAGACATGATTTGCCAAAAGATTACTTTAGAGTAGAACAAGATATTGAGAGTGATCAAGACTATTTAAATGCAATTAGCTATTCAGAAAACAGTGCTAGTTTAGAAAATAAAATTTATAAAATTGGCGAATCAAACCTTACCCCAAGTGATGGACGTTCTCTTCTTAGAGGTTATGTAAAAAATTTAGATAGCGGGGAGCCTATCCCTGGTGTCTCTCTTTTTATTACTACCCCTCATACCGCTACAACTACAGATGCTTTTGGGTTTTATAGAATATTGATTCCCAAAGGAGTTCACCATTTAGAGATTAAAGGCTATGGGCTTGAAGATAGAAAGCTCATGCTAGAAGTATATGGCAACGGAGAGCTAGATATTCTTATGAAAGATAAGGTGTATGCATTAGAGGGGGTGGTACTATCTGCAGAGAGTACTCAAAAAATGCGTAGTACTCAAATAGGATTAGAGAGAGTTAGGATAGATAGAATAAAAAACGTTCCTGCAGCTTTTGGAGAGGCCGATGTTATGAAAATTGTACTTACTTTACCAGGAGTCAAATCTGTAGGGGAGTCTTCTGGGGGGTTCAATGTAAGAGGAGGAGCTACAGATCAAAATTTAATTCTCTTTAATGAGGGTACTATTTATAATCCAACTCATCTGTTTGGTCTTTTTAGTGCATTTAACCCCGATATAGTAAACGATATTGAGCTATATAAAAGTACTATTCCAGCCAAGTATGGTGGTAGAATATCTTCTGTACTAGAGATTAATAGCAGGAATGGGAATAGTAAAAAAATAACAGGATCTGCTGGGTTAGGTCTTCTCTCTGGGAAGGTGCATTTAGAGGGGCCTCTTGTAAATGATAAGACAAACTTTATTGCTGGCTACCGTACAACCTACTCAAATTGGATATTAAAAATGCTACCAGAAGAGAGTGGGTATAACAATGGAACAGCCTCTTTTAACGATCTCACAATGAGTGTAACTCATAAGATAAATAGCAAAAATAGACTCTATCTATATGGTTACTATTCGGGAGATAAATTTAAGTTTAATGCAGATACTACATATAGTTACAGCAATGCAAATGTTGCTTTAAAATGGAGAAGAACTATTAGTGATAAACATAACTTAGTAGTAAGTACAGGTTACGATCAGTATCAATATGAGACCCAAGAGAAAGGCAATCCCATAAATGCCTACAAGATGAAGTTTAATATAAACCAGCTTTTTATAAAGTCAAACTTTAGTTGGTTAGTAAGTGAAAAGCACTCCATAAACTATGCGGTTAATGCTCTTTATTATAACCTATCGCCTGGGCTATTGTTACCTATAGCCCAAGAATCTTTGGTTAAACCTAAAAGATTAGATAGTGAAAACGCTGCCGAGCTTGCTTTTTATGCTAGTGATAGTTGGGCATTAATGGATAAACTCTCGTTAGATTTAGGTTTTCGGTACTCTATTTATTCGGCTATAGTCCCAGAGAAAATAGCTCTTGTAAAACCATATCATGGTCCCGAATTTAGGTTATCTGCTAGATATTCGTTTAGTGACAACCTCTCTTTGAAGGCAGGTTTTAATAGTATGAGGCAATATATACATATGTTGTCAAATACCTCCTCGGCATCTCCTACAGATATTTGGAAATTAAGTGATGCCAATGTAGTTCCACAAAAAGGGTGGCAGGCTGCTGCTGGTTTGTACAGTAACACTTTTGGTAGTAGAGTAGAGATCTCTTTGGAAGGGTACTATAAACAGATGAAAGATTATTTAGATTACAAAAGTGGAGCTATTCTAATTATGAATGATAATATAGATCAAGACGTTATTAGAACAGAGGGGAAAGCATATGGGGTAGAGTTTTTAGCAAAGAAACCCCTAGGTAAACTTAATGGTTGGTTTTCTTATACTTATTCTAGAACTCAACTTAGAGAGAGTGGCCTAAAAGAGAGCTATAATATAAATAGAGGAGATTGGTACTCTGCTTCATACGATAAGCCTCATGATTTTAAAATTATTGGAAACTATAAGATTACACAGAGGTTTAGTCTCTCTCTAAATTTAGATTACTCTACAGGCCGGCCTGTTACTATACCTATAAGTAAATACTATTATGGCAATGGGTATAGACTCTATTATTCAGATAGGAACGCATATAGGATTCCAGATTATTTTAGAATGGACGTCTCTGTTAATATTGAGCCGAGCCATAATCTTACTCTATTTACTCATAGCACTATAACTATTGGTGTATATAACCTTACGGGTAGAAAAAATGTATTTTCTGTCTATTACGACACCTCTTCTGGTAAAAGAATTCAAGGATATAAATTATCAATTTTTGGAGTTCCTATACCTTTTATAAATTACAATATTAAGTTCTAATAACTGCCTTATGAATAGAATATTTATTATAGCGATTACATTAATTTCACTATCAATTATAAAAAGCTGTATTACCCCTTTCGAACCCGAGGGTATCTCTTCTATAGACAATATGGTGGTTATTGAGGGGAATATTCTCCAAAACGATACTACTAGAGTAGTTGTAAGCCGCTCTCTTTCTCTTAACCAAGAGAATAGAGTAGAATATATAGAGAGTGCTACCGTATGGGTAGAGAGCGACAGTGGTGTTAAATACAATGCTGTAGAGAAGAGGGAGAGTGATAAGGTTTACTATTTAATTAATACAGTTGGGATTGACCCCTCCTTGGAGTATAAGCTTGTAGTGTCAATTGGGAGTAAAAAATATGAGTCTAATTTTGTTTCTATTAGAAGAACACCAGAGATAGATTCTATCGGTTACTCTATTAATACCGACTCTACGGGGCTTACTTTTTATGTGAATACTCACGACTCAGAAAATAAAACTTGGTACTATATGTGGAGCTTTACAGAAGATTGGGAGTTTCGCTCCAACTTTCTTTCTCTCCACGACTATAACCCAGAAAGTATGTCTATTTATGAAATAACAATGGATGAAAATAGATATTATTGTTGGAGTAAAGATGTCTCTAGATCTATTTTGATAGCTACTACTAACCATTTAAATGAAGATAGAGTTTTTAGAAAACCTTTGCTATATGTTCCTTCGGGTAATTCCAGAATTAACTATCTCTACTCTATGGAGCTAACTCAAATTGCTGTTGGCCGAGACGCATATGGGTACTGGGAGAATGTTAAAAAGAACTCAGACGAGATAGGGGGCATCTTCGCGCCTCAGCCAAGTGAAATGGCAGGAAACATTCGCTGTGTAACAATTCCCTCCGAAAAAGTTATTGGGTATATTAGTGGAGCTGTGGTTTCAAAGAAAAGGGTCTTTTTTCGTTCAATAGATATTGGGATTTATAAAGACGAGAAAGATTGCGAGATGCACAATGTGGGTCCCGATAACCCTTTGCCTATAGATTCTCTTTATAAATCGGGTTACGATGTTATTAGCTTTTTCGAAGAGAGTAACGAGAGTTCTTGGGTTATAAAAAGATGTGTAGATTGTAAGGTCTACGGTACTAAAAACAAGCCCTCTTTCTGGCCCAACAACCATATTTAATTGAAAGCAACTTACAATTATTTGCAATGAAAAACATATATAGATATAAAATGTCTTCCGTTCTAGTAGTGCCCTATTTATCTCTCTTACTTGTACTGGCTATTACTACTCCTCATACAACTTTTGCCCAACAGCACCCACCACCTGTACAAGAAATATTAGCTAGACAAGAGAGCTCACGTGCTGCCGAGAGAGTATATATTGCCACAGATAGAGATGCTTATGTCGCAGGAGAAACTATGTGGTTATCTGTATATTGTGTAGATATTGGCAACACCTCTAGGCTCTCTAATACTAGTAGCATAGTATATATAGAACTCCATAATGCTAAATCGTTAGTGCTAACTGCTAAAGTTGCTTTAACTATAGGCCGAGGTAGCGGTGCTATTGAGTTGCCTCCTAATTTACCTACGGGAAACTACAAAGTTATCTCCTATACAAAGCAGATGTTAAATGAACAGAACCCGGTTCTATTTGAGAAAATAATACCTGTTTACAACGTTTTAAGTTCAGAGCGAGTAGAAGGCCAGGTAGTTATTGGCCATAATTCTGTTAGTGGTAATAATGTAGATAATAGTAGCTCTTTATCACTCTCTAACTTAGGAGGGAAAGCGGGTTTAGAGATTAACTTTGGTAAAGTTGGGCGGGTTATCTCTACAGAAAATTCTTTCTCATTTTACCTAAATAACAGCGGAGAGAGCGTTATCTCTGCAAATATCTCTATTTTTAAAAGAGATTCTATTTCTAATAGTTATAGTAAAAACTTTGCTCAATACTTTTCTGAATTGTCTCAAGAAACTCCTCTTTTTATAAATAACTTTGTCCCTGAATACGAGGGAGAAATTATATCTGGGAAAGTTTTATGTGAAAATAATAATCTACTGTGGGATAAGGCCCTATTTCTCTCTGCTGCAGGAGGTGTTTCAGATGTCTACTCTACATACATAGATAGTGCTGGGAGTTTTACTTTTTTCACAACTCCATTTTTTGGGAATAGAGACTTAGTGTTAGAAGTTCCTAAAGCAAATTACAATTTAACTATTGATTACACTATTCACGATCCTTTTTTGAGAGAGAATAACAAGGCTATACCATTACTAGTTTTAGATAGTAGTATATTCTCTTCATTAAAAGCGAGAAGCATAGAGATGCAATTGGGGCGTAGGTTCCGTGTAGATACTTTATATAGCAGAACTGCACATTACCAAGATCATTTATTGCAGAGAAAAAGTATTACCTATAAACTAGATGATTACGTAAGATTTCCTGTAATGCGTGAAGTGATAACGGAGTATATACCAGAGCTCCGGTTTCGTAAAATAGATAAAAAAATAGATTTACAAGTTATGTTAGAGAGTTCATTCCAGGGAATCTCTTTTTCTAGTAACAATAGTTTAGTGCTGTTAGATGGAGTCCCTATTTTTGATCATGAAAAGATTGAAGAGTACAACCCTCTTAGGGTAGAGAGCATCTCTATTTTTAACTCAGATTATATTATTGGAGTTGCTAGCTTTAATGGAGTTGTCTCCTTTAGAACATATAAAGGAGATTATTCGGGAATCAATTTTGGAGAGAGTGTAAGAATTCTTGAGTATCAAGGGGCGTTATATCCATCTAAGATGAGTGCCTCTACTGTTGGTTCAATGGATAATTTACCAGATATGCGCTCAATGCTCTATTGGGACCCCACTATTTCTCTCTCAGCAGGAGAGAAGAGAGAAATTAAAGTACACACATCTTCTGTGCCAGGAGAGTATATTATACTTGTAGAGGGAATTTCTGCTAAGGGTGTGCCATTTACATATTCAACAGAATTTTTAGTTGATTAACCCTATTATATAGGTATAGTTTTTGCTGTGTTAATAAAACACAGGTTAAATAATGCAAAAAAAGGCAAATAAATTTGTGAGATAATAAAAGTTGCCTATCTTTGCACTCCCCAAACGGAACGGGTTTACAAGCAG
>JAQVZL010000084.1 GCA_028708215.1 Bacteroidales bacterium | reverse complement strand
CAATAAATCTTTCACAGACCCTGCTGGATATACATTTATCTTCACAGGTCCAATGAGCGCCCAAGATGGCAAAGCTTATGTAGAGAAGTACATAGCTTCATTAAAAAGTGAGGGGTATTCTCCTAAAAAAATGGTTTATAAAGAGCCTATCTACTCTAAAGGTGAAGTTAGCTTAAGGTATTTAGCAAAAAATATGCTAAGCACTAAGGCCAACGTTAATAGAATATACTACGGCAAAACTAAGTACAATGCCAAAAACAACCTAATGGCTAAATTCATTACATATATACTACGAGAGAGATATATGAAATCTATTAGAGAAGAAAAAGGTGGTACTTACTTCGTTAGTGTTAAGCATGAAATGGTTAAATACCCTTCCCCTATACTAACCTATGAAATTGATTTTGATACAGACCCAACATTGGTAGACGATCTTATAGAGATAGTACAGCTAGAAGTAGACAAACTTGTTAAAGATGGTCCTACAGAAAAAGAGATGAAAGAGATAGATTTATATCTAAGGAAAGTATATAAAGATAGAGATCCTAAACCCAATTGGAGCTCAATAATTGAAAATGCAATTAAAAAAGAAGAAAATCTATCTTTAGAAGAGAAAAATTTACTCAACAAAATGGATGCAAAAGAGATTCGAAAATTTGCAAAAACAATTTTCAAGAGTGGTAATAGAATGACCTTTATTTTTGAACCCGAACAATAAATAAAAGGGCCAAAGTGGCAACAATAGGAGCAAATGCAGGCTCAACATATTGTATATTACAGGCCCACACAACTTGAAGAATAGCTAAGAAAACAAGAGAGATTGCACTAAGTAGTCTCTCTGTTTTTTTCCACCCTTTTAGAGAAAAGAGAACTACAGATAGAAAAAGTGGGTTGCACCAAAGTAGATTATAATTATTATAGAGTTCAGTGTGCTCTGTAATTAGTATAATTACTGTAATAACAACTCCTAAAAGAGAAACTAACAATAAAAAAACATTGTTAAGAATAGAGAATGTTTTACTCATACCTCTTCTATATTGCTTTATGGCCAAAAATAGCATACCTGCAAATAATAGAGAGAAGATAAAAAAAGGAGAGACAAGAAGTTTCCATAGTGTACTATCCCGGCCGCTTTTCTCAGACTTATAAAGGTAAATACCTTTGTTTGCTAAAGGAGATTCTCCATTTTGAACAAGAGCAACCCCCATGTACAAATTCTCTGGAAGAAACATACTCTCGTAACTATTTATTGTTTTATCTAAGCTTGATCCAAGAATAAGGTTAATTCCAAATTTTGCCCAACCTTCTATATATCCATTTAACAACTCTCTATAGGTAATAGCTGCACTATCCTCTTTAAACTCAGAAGTTGCATTTTCAATTAAAGGGAAAATAAGATCCCTCAATTCAGATGTACAGTTCTTATGCAAGAAACTATAAAAGTAATAACGATTCTGAGGAAGATATAAAAAAGAGAGCCTCTCTATTAATTCTGCAGTTTGTTCATCTGTTAAGTTAAGCCTCTGCTCTTTAACACTACGCCCTTCCCACTCAAATTGATGCATAAAATCTTCCATATATTGGATTCCAAGCATATACTTAAGCTTACCTCGTATAAATTTAGTGTAAAAATAGGGAGTGCTAAAATCAAACAGGCCAAAGTTAAAGACAATGTCTTTATCTTGTTGTGGATAATAAACTCTTAAAGCACTATGCCCAAAGGTTGAATAGAGTTCACTGCCTGCTTCACACGTTAGCAACGATACCTCTGCTCTATCATTTGCATTTAAATGAGTAGAATTATATATCAAAATAGAGAACAGAAGTATAAAAGAGAGTTTAATAACTATTTTATTCACAGGATAACTTTTAAATATTAACTACATTTATCAAAGACTACTTACCAGGCCTCCAGCGAGTTAGCAACGATTGGGTCTCAGGAAAAATCCCACGTTGCCTAGAGCGAACATCCTCGGCAACATAAAATACATTCACATCAAAAGAGGTAAAAATTTTATCTACTCTTTTAAGCATTTTTCTATCTACAACAGTCTCTATAATATCAATCTCTCCCAACGATCCCGTACCATGAATTAGCGTAGCACCAAAATTTTGCTTATTCAAAAGTGCAACTAGCTCTTTACCGTTTTTCATTGTATATACTCTACAGAGTATAATCCCAAAAGCTATTCTTTGCTCAATAAGAATTCCAACATAATTCCCAGCAGCATAGCCCCCTGCGTAAGATAGATAGGAGATCATATCATTCGCTCCAGAAAAAATTTCTGAGATTACAACAATCCAAATTAAAACTTCAAAAAAACCTATTATTGGGGCAAGATATTTTTCTCCTTTAGAAACAAAAATAATTCTAAGTGTACCTAAGGTAACATCCACTATTCTACCAAAAAATATTATAAAAGGTAGCAAATATGGGTAAGCTTCTAGTAGTTCATACATTTTTTAAGATTTATAATTGAAAAGTCAAATATAGGTAAAAGCGTAATCAATTCACACCCTAACCATTTAATGAAATTGAAATCAACTTATCTAAATCTTTTATAATAATTTTCTTACCAGAAATTTCAAGAATACCATCTCTATTAAATTCCGATAGAGTATTGATTATACTCTCTTTAGAGTAACCTAGAGCATTTGCCATCTCGGTTCTATTGAAAGGGAGAGTAAAAGAGTTTAAATTATATAGAGAGTATAGGTCTAACAAGATTGTTGCTATGGCTCCATTAACATTTTTATGTGTGAGTTTAATTAAGCTATGCACCACAGCATTTGTAAGCTCAGAGATTAACTTCACAATATAGAGAGCAAAATCACCATTTTCAATAATAATCTGTTCAAACACTTTTCTATCAAATAAAAAGACAGATGCGTCTGTAACAGAGATAGCAGAAAAATCTAATTTTTTATTTACAAAAGAGCACATAAGACCTATAAAGTTACCCCCTTGCATAATTTTGAATGTAGTGCTCTTCTTTCTGTTTTCTACATTTAATTTTATAATTCCTTTTTCTAAAAAAAACTATATGTGACGCAGCAAAACCCTGCTTTACTATAGTTTCTCCCTCTGAATAGTTAATTCTTCCGCCAGAAGATGAGAGTAACTCCTTTTGACTTTCTGTTAAAAGAGAGAACCACTCTGTCTTCTCAATATTTATCATAGAGGGTATATATTCTTCAATTTTCATATAGCATTCACTTTATTAAGCTACTCCTAACTTTATAATGTCTCATTTTAACTCTCCCCTATTTAAAAATAGCACTTCAATACAATATTACATCTTTTTTCATTAAAAACAGCACACTCTAACAAGTAATATTGGTCTTGCAAAACCACAACTATAGCAAGCATAATCCCTAAATTTGTAAAACTAATATTTTTAATTAAATCAAGAAAATTCAAGATTATTGTAGACGAGCCTCAAGATTTAGGGGGAACAGACGGCGGACCAAACCCAGTAGAATACGTATTAGCAGCATATGCAGGCTGTTTGAATGTTGTATCACACATGATTGCAAAAGAGATGGGTTTTGAACTCAGAGGGATTGAAATAGAACTTTATGGCGATCTAGATCCTGCTAGATTATTTGGCACTAGCTTTGATAACAGAGCGGGATATAAGCAGATAATTGTAAAAATAAAACCAGACTGCGATGCAGATGAAGAGACTCTAGCCAAATGGATAGAGAGTGTTGATAATCGCTGTCCTGTAAGTGACAATATCCAAAATACCACTCCAATAAAGATAGAGTTGAAGTAGTTTTTATTGTAGGTTAAACTATTGTTTAGTAACCTTTAAAAAAGCCTCCCCAATATAGTCTACAATATCGCTAGCTATTAGGGAGGTTTCTCCAATATTAGAAGCTGCAATATCTCCTGCTACACTATGTAAATAGACTCCTGCCAATGCAGCTTGCTTAGCATCATAACCTTGAGTTAAAAGCCCTAAAATAACTCCAGTTAAAACATCGCCACTTCCTGCTGTTGCCATTCCAGGATTCCCCGCAGAGTTTACCCACAACTCCCCGTCTGGAGTAGAGATAGAGCTATCTGCCCCCTTTAATACAATTATAACTTTCTTATTAATTGAAAGCTCAATTTGCAATTTTATTGCCTCTTTTCTACTAACGCTCTGCTTACCTACAATTTTACTAAACTCTTTTAGATGTGGGGTTAAAATTGAGTTTTCAGGAATGGAGCTTAGTAACTCTTTATTTACAGATATTATATTTAACGCATCGGCATCTAATATCATTGGAGTATCACAATCACGAATAAGTTTGGCTAATGCAACCACCGTTTCGGGAGCTTTTCCAATACCTGGGCCAACAGCTACACGCTTATATCTATTTAACTCGTCACTATTTAAACCAGAAAAAACAGTCTCCAAAGAATCTATAGAACAGATTGCTTCTGGAACAGAAATTTGAATAATATTATATATTTTTTGAGGTACATGAACTGTTAATAACCCCAACCCAGCTCTCAACGCTGCTTTAGCTGCAAGTACAGCTGCACCAGCCATTCCAAAAGAGCCAGCAACTAACAACCCATGTCCATAATCTCCTTTATGAGAAGGCCTCTCTCTCTTTCTAACGAAAGAGGCAATTAAACTCTTTTCTATTAATTTATAATTAACACTAGGTTGCATATTTACCATAACTTCTATTATTTGTAATTTAACATTTGTACTCCTTTATTTGTTTAGAGTATAACCTCAGACTATTGATATATAAACTAATGCAATATAATAAAAATAATACCAATTTAATCTCAGATTATAATTCATCTAAAATAATTATTTATGATGGCAAATGCATGTTATGCAGCAAGTCTATAGCTTTTATTACCCAGAGAGATAAAAAAGAGGAATTTGAGTACTTGTCATACAGAGGCACATATGCCCAAAAACTTTTAGACAAACATACTCTTGATTTTACGTCAACTCAATATATAGTTTATATCAATAAAGGTAAACACCACATAAAGTCAAGAGCTATACTAGAGATTTTAAGAGAGTTGGGCGGGATATGGAGTCTCCTTTACATATTTATAATAGTTCCACCTTTTATCCGTAATTTTATTTACGACATTATTGCTAAAAATAGAAATAGGTGGGTTATCTAGAGAGCACTATTACATCTAATAATACGAAGAAGAGGAATAAGAAGAAAAATATGAGTAATAATATGGATAAAGCAAAAATAAACAAAAGGGATAAAAACAAGATTGGAGCCAGTCTAGAGGAGAGTTTACACCATATGAGACAAGAGTACTCGCCTACTCCTCTAACTAAAGAAAACATGCATAGAGACCCGTTTATACAGTTTAACAACTGGTTCAAAGAGGCTTTAGAACATGAAGAATCTGAAGTGAACGCTATGGTCATAGCTACCTCAAATAAGAGTGGGGAGCCCTCGGCAAGAGTTGTCCTTCTAAAGAGCTACTCAAAAGATGGATTTATATTTTTCACCAATTACAATAGTAGAAAAGGAAAAGATATAAAGCAAAACAACAAAGTTTCTTTGCTTTTTTTCTGGACCAACACAATGAGACAAGTAAGAATAGAAGGGGTAGCAGCAAAAATAGCTCCTCAGGAATCAGACCAATATTTTAATAGCCGTCCCATTGCAAACCAAGCTTCTAGTGCACTATCTAAACAGAGCGAACCTCTACTAGAAACAGAAGAGTTTGAGAAAGCAGTTGCAAAGTTAGAGAATAGCAGTAATATTATTGAAAGGCCATCTTATTGGGGAGGCTACCTAGTTAAGCCTCACACTTTTGAGTTTTGGCAAGGAGGCTTAGGCCGCTCCCACGATAGATTCCACTACACCCAACAAGCAACTGCAGATAGCAAACCTCAAGAGCAATCTAAAGATAGGTATAAAATTGAGAGATTATATCCATAACAGAGCACTACAATAAGACCTCTATCTTCTTGAAGAGTCCTATATGCAGCTGACAACATCTATTAACAGTAGAAAACATGTTACCGAGAGCAAGACTTGCCAGCTAAAGTTTCTCACCTAAGTCAATATCATAAAACTCACCTAGTTTTATTATCCATCAGATGAATTAGCATATTCTTGATTAGTAAGAAATTACAAAGTGCAAAAGTTGCAAAACAGCTATTTTTAGGAGTTTTGCCTTAGATATATATCTCATTTACAAGTAGTTGATAATTCATCTGATGGATAAATTTTAGTTTTGATGCTTTAGCTAACATAATAGTTTATATTTTTTATAAGTAAAGTTGCCTTTGTCGCTTA
>JAQVZL010000024.1 GCA_028708215.1 Bacteroidales bacterium | reverse complement strand
TGTAAATAACAACGGGAAAGGAGTAAGTGGTGTTGCCGGGGGAGATTTTTCCAAAGGTATACCGGGGGTAAGGTTAATGTCTTGCCAAATATTTTCTTCAAGACCAGAGGATGAGGATCTTAATGCTAATACTGCTGCCGCTATAAAATACGGAGCAGACAATGGAGCGGTTATTTCTCAAAATAGTTGGGGGTACGAAGAGGTAATACCTTTGCCTAGTTCTATTAAAGCTGCAATTGATTATTTTGTTGAGTATGCTGGTGTGGATGAGTTTGGAAATCAAACAGGACCAATGAAGGGCGGTATTGTGATTTTTGCAGCTGGTAACGAAAACAGGGAAGAATCAACACCATCCAGTTACGAGAAAGTATTGTCGGTAGCATCCATTGGCCCCGATTATTTGAGGGCAACCTACTCAAACTACGGTGAGTGGGTGGATATCTCTGCGCCAGGTGGCCAAGCTGGTAAAGCAACAGTATTAAGCACTGTTCCTAACAACGGCTATGGTTACAAACAAGGTACGTCAATGGCTTGTCCTCATGTTTCCGGAGTGGCGGCACTGGTAATCTCTTATGCAGGAGGTTCTGGGTTCACAAACCAAATGTTGTGGGACCGTCTGGTAAATACAACTACAGATATTTATCCTTACAATAGAGGGATAAAAGGAAAGCTTGGGAGCGGTATGGTAAATGCGTTGGGCTCGATAGCATCTGAAGGGACAATACCTCCACAACCTGTGACGGAGTTAGTTGGAGAATCGAATTCCAATGACATTTCACTCAAATGGCTGGTGACACCAGACGTTGACGATATAAAAGCTTATGGATACACAGTTTACTATAGTAAAAACTCTCTAGAAGACCTGAATATTGAAAACCTTGCCGGAGTCAGCAAACAAACTGTTGAAACTTCTGACCTTTCGGTGGGTGATACTATTAGTACTACATTATCAGGATTGGATTTTGAAACAGATTATTTCATAAGGATAGATGCCTATGATTATTCGTCAAACAGGTCGGAGCTATCACCTATGGTTGTTGTTACTACAGAGGAAAACTTTGATCCGGTAATAACTCCTTTGGATGGATTGTCTGTTGGTTTGAAAGCATTTGAAACTAAATATCTCAATTTCAGTTATTCGGATCCAGATGGTCACACCATGACCTGGGACTTGAATCCAGGATCGGATGCTGCTACTGCTTTACTAATAAATAATAATATCCAGGTGAAAATTACAGGTCGTGATGCAGCTGCGGGGGATTATACCGGAGTATTATATGTAAACGACCAATACGGAGGAACATCTTCTTTAGAGTTTAGTTATGAGATAGAAGAGAACAAACCTCCAATCCTTTCAAATTCGCCAGACGATTTGTACATTGGATCTTTGGGAAGGGAGATTCAGCTGGACCTTGACCAAATTTTTTCTGATGCAGATGGTGAAAGGCTAAGTTATACAGTAACATCAAGTGTACCGTCCGTTGCGCATGTAAATCCAAATCTGGACAAATTGTTCATTACATCTTTGGCGTACGGTCTTACGGAAGTTACTGTTACTGCAAAAGATGCTCTATTGGAGAGTGTTTCTGCAACATTCAGGATATTGGTGAGGGATGATTCACGGGATGTTGATGTTTATCCCAATCCGGTAATTGACAAGCTAAATCTTAGAACCGGAGAGGAGATAGCAGCAGATGTTTCCATCGTTGCCAGCACAGGAGCCAAGGTGTACGACAACAATTTGTCCATGGGTCCTTTCAATCCAGCTCAAATAGATATGTCTGATATGAGTGGTGGAGTTTATACTGTACTCATTAATTTCAATGGCAAAGAGTTAAAACAAAATATTACTAAACTATAATGAGGAATTTATATATATTATTGGCAACGGCTATAATTTTGGTGGGCTCGCAGAGTAAAGTTTTTGCTCAAAGTGCAGGGTTTGCTCTTATATCTCCAGATGCTAGAACATTTGCGTTAGGGGGCAATTCTACTGCAGTGGTTTCTAATGCTTTTGGTTTTTACAACAATAGTGCTTCACTACTTTTTTCACAAAATAGAGGTGCTGTTTTGGCCTCTTACTCTTCTTGGTTACCTAATAGTACAGAAAATAGTATAATTGCTGGATCTGGTTTCTTTAAGATGGGTGAAAAAGCTGCTCTCTCTTTTGGTTATATGAGCTTTACTCATCAAGAGATTGGCTTATCAGATGAGCTAGGTAATTTAATTGGAAACTTTACTCCAAAGGAGTTTCTGCTGGGTGCAGGGTTTTCTTATTTAATTGGAGCGAACATTTCTGCATCGGCAAATGTTAAGTATATATCTTCAGATATAGGTGGCCCAGAAAAAGGGAGCGCTTTTGCAGCAGATTTAAATTTTTTTTATAAAAGGAATAGTTTAAATCTAGGATTAAGTGTCTCTAATTTAGGCTCATCAATTGATTATGGACATGGCTCATATTCTTTGCCAGCAAATGCAAAAGTTGGAGCTGCATATGATAAAGAGATATCTGATTTGAGTTCATTGTTGTTTACTGGTGAGGTTGGTATGCTCTTTTCTGAGTCGGCTTTTATTGCAGGAGTTGGAATGGAGTATGCGTTTAAAAAAATGTTGTTTTTTAGACTAGGTGGTCACTATGGAGATGAGGAGCTCTCAATCCCTCCTTATGCTAGTGTAGGGGTAGGTGCAAATCTATTTGGAGTAAATATAGATTTAGCTTATTTAATGGGTAAGTCAGATTCTCCAATTTCCAACTCTCTTTGTGTAGCCCTTGGTTATAATTTTTAAATAGAATGATTAAAAAGATACTCTATATATTCTTTTTGCCCCTTTTTCTCTTTTTTTACTCTTGTGAAAAGGAGCCACCTGCTCAATTGGAGCTCTCTGCAGAGAGTGTTATTTTGTCTAATATAGATGCTCAACAGACAATCACGGTTAATGCCAATGGAAAGTGGACTGCATCGCTATCTTCTAGTTGGTGTATAATTAGCCCTACAAGTGGAGATGGAAATGGAGAGATTACAATAATAGCAAGTGATAACCCAACTATAAAAGAGAGGAGTGTCTCACTCTTTGTTGTAAGTAGAGAGTTGAAAAAATCTGCCACAATACTACAGAGTGTTTCTGAATTAGAAGTTGATAATGTTGAGTTTGTATTATCAAAAGATATTGCAACCAAGACTCTTAATATAACCTCTAATACTTCTTGGGAAGTCTCTATTCCAGACAGTGTTAAGTGGGTAAAAGCTCACCCATTAAAAGGGGTTGGAGATGGTGTTGTTACATTTACTGTTAATAAAAACAGTGGAGGTGTAAGAGATGTTAACGTAGAGGTGATTTTTGCAAATAGTTTGAAACAGATTAAAATAGTTCAAGCTAGGGCCTCTAACTTACCCCCAGAACCACCGCAGTTAAAAGCACCAGAAGCAAATCTGTCCGATGCAAATAGACTTCCTACATTTAGGTGGAGTGAGGTAGAAGACCCAGATGGAGACGATGTTATTTATACATTGGAATATGGTTCAAACCAAACTTCTTGGGAGCACTCTATAGAGATAGATGATACTCTCTTTAATCTCTCTTCTTATTTAAACGAAAATCAACTCTATTATTGGAGAGTTTCTGCATTTGACTCTTATGATGGTTCTACCTCTTATTCAGAGGTGAGATCATTTACTACAGGAGTAAAAACTAGTTATTTAGATGGTGAACACAAAGTTTATCAGACTCATACAAAGGGGGCAAATCCTTCTGAAATTTTATTTATTGGAGATGGTTATATCTCAGAGGATTTTGAAGAGGGGGGGCAGTTTGATGCCCATATAGATGAGGGTATAGAAGCCTTCTTTTCTGTTGAGCCATACAAAACTTACAGAGAGTATTTTACTGTATATAAGCAGGCGGCATATTCAAGAGAGAGAGGAGTTAAACAGACAGATAAAGACATTTTAAAAAATAGTAAGTTTAATTCAGACTTCCTTGGGGGGTCATCTTTATCTACAGATACAGATGCTGTGTTTGAGTATGCAAAGAAGATACCTGGTGTAAATGATGAAAAACTTAAAAATCTTTTAATTATACTTATTTTAAATGAAGATAGGTATGCAGGTACTTGTTGGATGTGGTCTGATGGTAGGTCTATTGCTATAATCCCTGTAAGCCGAGGTTCTGTATCTACTGGCTCTCATTACAGTAATTTAATTATTCATGAGGCTGGTGGACACGGGTTTGGAAGATTGGCAGACGAGTATGTAAATTCTAGTAACACAGGTAAAACAATTACAGCTAAAGATAAAGAAGATTTAGAGACATTTGTAAAAGCAGGTTTCTACTCTAATGTAGATTTAACAGGAGATATAACAAAAGTTAAATGGAAGCATATTATTGGTGTTCCAGGTTATAGTAGAGTAGGCACTTACGAGGGAGGCTTTTATTACACCTATGGTGTGTGGAGGCCAGAGTCTTCTAGCTGTATGGTGCAAAATCAGAAATATTATAATGCTCCCTCTAGAGAGGCTATTGTTAAAAGAATTTATAATACAGCTGGGTTAGACTACTCTTTTGAAGCTTTCCAAGAGAAAGATATTGAGAAAGCGCCTTCTCAAACTGTTATGATGCAAGCGAAGAGCTTTAACCCTCTAACATTTGTTCCTCTTGCTCCTCCAGTAATGGTTGAGTAGGTTTAGTTCTAGTGAATAACAAAAAAAGAGGCTGTCTAAGACGGCCTCTTTTTTTATTAGAGTAATTTACTCTACTCTCAATTGAGAGTTCAAATATTACTCCTCTTTTTTGCTCTTAAATGCTCTTTGATAGTCGTCTTTTGAGGTAACGATAATCTTATCATATTCACGAGAGCCTGTACCAGCAGGAATAAGGTGACCACAAATAACATTTTCTTTAAGGCCTTCGAGGGTATCTGTCTTACCAAATGTAGCTGCTTCAGATAGAACTTTAGTAGTCTCTTGGAACGATGCAGCAGACATAAAGCTGTTAGTTCTTAGGGCTGCTCTAGTAATACCTTGAAGTATTTGGTTAGATGTAGCTGGGACAGCGTCTCTGGCTTCAACTGTTTTTAGGTCTCTTCTTTTTAGAGTTGAGTTCTCTTCTCTAAGTCTTCTAACAGTTACAATCATACCTGGTTTTAGCTCTGGAGAGTCACCAGCATCTAGAACAACTTTCTTTTCGTAGATATCGTCGTTCTCTTGCATAAACTCCCATTTATCTACAAGTTGTTCTGGTAAGAAGCGGGTATCACCTGGGTCTACAATTTGCAGTTTACGCATCATTTGCCTTACAATAATCTCAAAGTGTTTGTCGTTAATCTTAACACCTTGCATTCTGTAAACCTCCTGAACCTCGTTAACAATATATTCTTGAACCTTTGTTGGCCCTTGAATTGCTAAAATATCTGCTGGAGCTATTGCACCTTCAGATAGAGCCATACCAGCCCTAATATAGTCATTCTCTTGAACAAGAATTTGTTTAGAGAGTGCTACAAGGTAGCGCATCTCTTCTCCTGTTTTTGAGGTAACTATAATCTCTCGTTTCCCACGTTTGATTTTGCCCATTGAGACCTCTCCGTTAATAGCCGAAACTACTGCTGGGTTAGATGGGTTACGAGCTTCAAATAGCTCTGTAACTCTAGGAAGACCACCGGTAATATCTCCAGACTTGCCAATAGCTCTTGGAATTTTAACAAGAATATCTCCAGCTTTTATTTTTTTATTGTTCTCTACAGTAATATGAGAGCCAACTGGTAAGTTATATTGGCGTAGTTCATTTTTATTCTCGTCTAAAATCTTGAGGGTAGGGTTTCTAGATTTATCTCTAGACTCAATAATTACTTTCTCTTTATGGAGTGAGTATTCATCTGCTGCCTCTTCGCGGAAAGTAACACCTTCAATTAAGTTGTCGTAGACTAATGTACCGTTAATCTCTGCTATGGTAAGTGCATTATATGCATCCCATTCGCAAATTTTGTCTCCTTTCTTTACAATGTCTCCATTTTTAAAGTGAAGAAGTGCACCGTAAGGGATATTATGGTTAGAGAGTACAATTCCAGTGTTGGCATCTACAATATGCATTTCTGCTGTACGGCCAATAACAATCTCTTGTTTTCCGTTATCTTCTGTCTCTTTTACTAGTGTTCTTAGCTCTTCAAATTCAATTCTGCCATTGTAACGGGCAATAATTTCACTTTCAGATGCAATATTAGATGCAGTACCACCAACGTGGAATGTACGAAGAGTTAGCTGTGTACCTGGTTCACCAATAGATTGGGCCGCAATTACACCTACAACTTCGCCTATCTCTACCATTCTACCTCTTGCTAGGTTTCGTCCATAACATTTTGCACAAACACCTTTTTTAGACTCACAAGTTAGTACCGAACGAATCTCTACCTGTTCAATTGGTAAACTTTCTATAAGTTCTGCAATCTCTTCGGTAATTTCTTGTCCTGTATCTACTATTTTTTCTCCTGTTAAAGGGTTGTAAATATCGTGTACAGATGTACGCCCTAATATTCTTTCATATAGAGATTCAACTATCTCGTCTTTATTCTTAATTGCTGTAGCTACAAGGCCTCTTAAAGTTCCGCAATCTTCTTCGTTTATTATTACGTCGTGAGAGACATCTACTAAACGGCGGGTAAGATAACCTGCGTCTGCTGTTTTAAGAGCTGTATCGGCTAGACCTTTACGTGCACCGTGTGTAGAGATGAAGTACTCTAGTACAGAGAGGCCCTCTTTAAAGTTAGATAAAATAGGGTTCTCAATAATTTCTGCAGAAGAGGCGCTAGATTTTTGAGGCTTAGCCATTAGACCCCTCATACCAGAGAGCTGACGAATCTGCTCTTTGGAGCCCCTTGCTCCTGAGTGAAGCATCATATATACTGGATTAAACCCTTGCTTGTCTGTAGAAATTCTTTTCTCTACAATATTGGTTAGTTTTGTGTTGGTAGAGGTCCAGATATCAATTATTTGATTGTATCTTTCATTATTAGTTATTAAACCGTTATTGTAAGAGAACATAATATTCTCTACCTGCTTGTAGCCATTTTCTATTAAAGTGGCTTTCTCTTCGGGTATAATAATATCTTCTAGATTAAATGAAAGACCGCCTTTGTATGCCATCTTGAATCCAATCTCTTTGATATGGTCAAGGAATTTTGCAGACTTGGCTACTCCTGCTACTTTAAGAATTTTACCAATAATATCTCTCAATGACTTTTTGGTAAGGATCTCATTTATATAACCCACTTCATGAGGTACAACTTGGTTGAAAATAACTCTTCCAACTGTAGTCTCTATTATTTGGGTTCCTTTAGATGGGTCTGTTAAATCTTTTGGAATTCTAACTTTTATTTGGGTGTGTAGAGCAACTATACCCTCGTTATATCCAATAATAACCTCTTCTGGTCCATAGAATGTCATTCCCTCTCCTTTTGCTCCAGGTAGAGGTTTTGTGATATAGTATAGCCCTAGAACCATATCTTGAGATGGAACTGTAATAGGAGCTCCATTTGCCGGGTTCAAAATGTTATGAGAACCTAACATTAGTAGCTGAGCTTCAAGAACAGCTGCATTTCCAAGTGGAAGGTGAACTGCCATTTGGTCTCCATCGAAGTCTGCATTAAATGCAGAACACGAGAGTGGGTGTAGTTGTATTGCTTTGCCTTCTATAAGTTTTGGCTGGAATGCTTGAATACCTAATCTGTGTAGGGTAGGAGCACGGTTTAGAATAACTGGGTGCCCTTTCATCACATTTTCTAGGATATCCCAAATAACCGCATCTTTTCTATCTACTATTTTCTTTGCAGATTTTACAGTTTTTACTATTCCTCTCTCTATGAGTTTGCGAATAATAAATGGTTTGAAAAGCTCGGCGGCCATATCTTTAGGGATACCGCATTCATGCATATCTAGTTCTGGGCCTACTACAATAACTGAACGAGCAGAGTAGTCTACCCTTTTTCCTAAAAGGTTTTGGCGGAAACGGCCTTGCTTACCTTTAAGACTATCTGAGAGTGATTTTAGAGTTCTATTCCCTTCTGTCTTAACTGCATTTGACTTTCTTGAGTTATCGAATAGAGAGTCTACAGACTCTTGAAGCATACGTTTCTCATTTCTGAGAATTACTTCTGGAGCTTTAATCTCTATAAGCCTTTTAAGACGGTTGTTTCTAATAATAACTCTTCTGTATAGGTCGTTCAGATCTGATGTGGCAAAACGGCCACCATCTAAAGGAACCAATGGGCGAAGCTCTGGAGGTATCACTGGGATAACTTTGAGTATCATCCATTCTGGTTTGTTTATCTCTTTAGATTCGCGAAAAGCTTCAACTACACTTAGACGTTTAAGTGCGTCGGCTTTCCTCTGTTGCGATGTCTCAGTTTCTGTTTTGTGTCTTAATTCGTAGGAGAGCTCATCTAATTTAATTCGCTCCAGCATTTTAAATATTGCCTCGGCACCCATGCCTGCAATAAATTTATTTGGATCGCTATCTTCTAGGTGTTGATTCTCTTTGGGGAGTGACTCTAAAATATTGAGATACTCATCTTCTGTAAGAAAATCGCGTTCTTTTACTTCGTTGTTAGCTGCAATACCTGCTTGTATTACAATATAACGTTCGTAGTAGACTATAGACTCTAGCTTCTTAGAGGGAATTCCAAGCAGGTAGCCTATTTTATTTGGAGTGCTGCGAAAATACCAGATGTGTGCAACTGGAACAGTAAGAGAAATGTGTCCCATTCTCTCCCTTCTTACTTTTTTCTCTGTTACTTCAACTCCACATCTGTCGCAGATAATCCCACGGTAGCGGATTCTTTTATATTTACCGCAATGACATTCGTAATCTTTATAGGGACCAAAGATTCTCTCACAAAATAGTCCATCTCTCTCTGGCTTATAGGTTCTGTAGTTGACTGTTTCTGGTTTTAGAACTTCACCAGACGATCTTTCCAAAATCTCTTCGGGAGAGGCCAGACTTATTGTGATTTGATTGAAATTGCTCTTTACCTTTATATCTTTCTTTGTAGACATATTATTCTGTTTCAAAGATTAGCTAATACAATATATAATTAATCAAGGTTTACACTTAACCCTAAACCACGAAGTTCGTGGAGAAGAACATTAAGTGATTCTGGTATGCCTGGAACAGGCATAGGGTCTCCCTTGACAATGGCCTCATATGCACGTGACCTTCCTGTAACGTCGTCTGATTTAATAGTGAGAATTTCTTGAAGTATGTTTGCTGCCCCAAAGGCTTCTAGTGCCCATACCTCCATCTCTCCAAATCTCTGACCTCCAAACTGTGCTTTACCACCCAAAGGCTGTTGGGTAATAAGCGAGTAAGGTCCAATCGAACGTGCATGCATTTTGTCATCTATCATATGACCAAGCTTGAGCATGTATATTATACCTACAGTTGCTGGCTGGTCGAAAAGATCTCCTGTACCTCCATCTCTTAGGTATGTTTTCCCATACATTGGAAGACCAGCTTTGTTGGTGTAATCTGTAATTTCGTCTAGTTCTGCTCCATCAAAAATTGGAGTACTAAACTTAACTCCTAGTTCTTTTCCTGCCCATCCAAGAACAGTTTCATAAATCTGTCCAAGGTTCATACGAGAAGGTACTCCAAGTGGGTTAAGTACAATGTCTACTATAGAGCCATCTTCTAAGAAGGGCATATCCTCGTCGCGAACAACTTTTGCAACAATACCTTTGTTACCATGGCGGCCTGCCATTTTATCTCCAACTTTTATTTTGCGTTTCTTGGCAATATATACTTTTGCAAGTTGCATTATTCCTGTTGGGAGTTCGTCGCCAATTGTGAGGTTGTATTTGATTCTCTTGAGTTCGGCATCGTACTCTTTGTGGGCTATTAAGTAATTATTAATTAATTGCTTAACAAGATTGTTGGTGTTTTTGTCTGTTGTCCATTTAATAGGATCTATGTTTTCGTAATCTATTTTTGCTAGATCTTCTAACTTAAATTCAGACCCTTTCAAAATAATCTCTACTCCGTAAAGATCACTTACTCCTTGGGATGTTTTATTATGTAGTAGAGCAGTTAGTCTCTCTAGGAAGTTCTCTCTAAGAAGGCCTGCTTTGCGATTAAAGTTCTCTTCTGCTTGAATAATTTGATTTTTAGAAGCACTTTTGCCTTTTTTAGAACTCTCTTTACCTACTCTTGAGAATAGACGCTTGTCAATTACAACTCCTCTTAATGATGGCGAAGCTTTAAGTGATGCATCTTTTACATCTCCTGCTTTATCTCCAAAGATTGCTCTTAGTAATTTTTCTTCTGGAGAAGGATCGCTCTCTCCTTTTGGTGTAATTTTACCAATTAAGATATCGCCAGGCTCTATGTTTGCTCCTATTCTAATTATACCATTTTCATCTAGATCTTTGGTTGCCTCTTCACTAATATTAGGGATGTCTGATGTTAACTCTTCCATACCTCTTTTAGTGTCACGAACTTCCATTGTATATTCATCTATATGTATAGATGTGAATATATCTTCGCGAAGGAGTCTTTCAGAAATTACAATAGCATCTTCAAAGTTATATCCTTTCCATGGCATGAATGCTACTTTGAGGTTGCGTCCAAGAGCTAATTCTCCTTTCTCTGTACCATACCCATCTGTTAGAATTTGGTTTGCTACTACTTTTTCTCCCTTTTTAACTATTGGGTTAAGAGTGACAGAGGTGTTTTGGTTTGTTTTTCTGTAGAGAGGAAGTTTGTATACAGTAATTTCTGGATCGAAACTTACAAATTTCTCATTCTCGCTCATTTCATATTTAATATGAATCTCCTTTGCGTCTACGTAAACTACTTCTCCTTTACCTTTTGCAGTAATTTGAATTCGGGAGTCTTGAACAACTGCTCCTTCTAACCCTGTTCCAACTATAGGGGATTCGGGTTGAACTAATGGAACTGCTTGTCTCATCATATTGGAGCCCATTAGAGCACGGTTGGCATCGTCATGTTCTAAGAAAGGAATAAGAGATGCTGCAATAGATGCTATTTGATTGGGAGCAACGTCTACAAGATGTACTTTATCTCTTCCAACTACCGGGTAGTCTGCCTCGTAGCGACACTTAATTCTTTCGTCTGTAATAAAGCCATCTTCTCTTATATGTACATTAGCTTGCGCTACCATTTTTTGCTCTTCCTCCTCGGCACTCATATAAACGGTTCCTTTATCGCTCATGTCTACTATCCCATCTGTTACTTTACGGTATGGGGTTTCTATAAACCCTAAATCATTGATTTTTGCATATACACAAAGAGATGAGATTAGACCAATATTTGGTCCCTCTGGGGTCTCTATTGGGCACAAACGTCCGTAGTGAGTGTAGTGTACGTCGCGAACCTCAAATCCAGCTCTGTCTCTAGAAAGACCTCCTGGGCCTAATGCAGATAAACGTCTTTTGTGAGTCATCTCTGCTAAAGGGTTGGTTTGGTCCATGAATTGAGAGAGTTGGCTAGTGCCGAAGAATGAGTTTATAACGGAAGATAATGTTTTGGCGTTAATAAGGTCTATTGGAGTAAATACTTCGTTATCCCTTACGTTCATTCTTTCGCGAATTGTTCTTGCCATACGTGATAGGCCAACACCAAATTGATTGGCTAGTTGCTCGCCTACTGTGCGAATTCTTCTATTGCTTAGGTGATCTATATCATCTACTATAGCTTTTGAGTTTATAAGCTGAATAAGGTAGCGAATAATCTCAATAATATCTTGCTTTGTTAGAACTCTAGTCTCGTCTGAGATGTTTAGGTTAAGCTTGCGGTTTAATCTGTAACGCCCAACCTCGCCTAAGTCATATCTTTTATCTGAGAAGAAGAGCTTGTCTATTACATCTCTTGCAGTAGCTTCGTCTGGTGGTTCAGAATTTCTGAGCTGTCGGTAGGTATAGAATATAGCTTCTTTCTCTGAGTTAGTTTGGTCTTTTTGAAGTGTGTTGTGAATAATTGCAAAGTCGTTGACGTTTGCATCTTCTTTATTTAGTAAAATAGTACTGACACCAGACTCTAAGATTAGCTCTAAATGCTGCTCTTCTATAACAGTCTCTCTGTCTAGTACTATGTCATTTCTCTCTATATATACAACTTCTCCTGTATCTTCATCTACAAAATCTTCATTCCAGGTCTTAAGAACTCTTGCTGCAAGCTTGCTGCCTACACTTTTTTTAAGATTGGTCTTGTTAACCTTTACCTCATTGGCCAATCCAAAAATGTCTAAGATATCTTTATCGCTTTCGTAACCTATGGCTCTAAGGAGCGTTGTAACTGGTAGTTTTTTCTTACGATCTATATATGCATACATGACATTGTTAATGTCTGTTGCAAATTCTATCCATGATCCTTTAAAAGGAATAATTCTTGCGGAATATAGCTTAGTTCCGTTTGCGTGTACACTCTGTCCAAAGAAAACCCCTGGAGAGCGGTGGAGTTGTGATACAACAATTCTTTCAGATCCATTTACTACAAAGGTACCTCTGGGAGTCATGTATGGGATAGTCCCAAGATATACATCTTGTATTACTGTGTCGAAGTCTTCATGCTCGGGGTCTGTACAGTAAAGCTTTAGTTTTGCTTTAAGTGGAACACTGTAGGTAAGGCCTCGGTCTAGACACTCCTCTATTGTGTAGCGTGGGGGGTCTACAAAGTAATCAATAAATTCAAGAACAAAGTTATTACGGGTGTCTGTAATAGGAAATATCTCTTGAAAAACTTTATAAAGGCCTTCATTTCTACGATTTTCTGGAGTTGTCTCGAGCTGAAAAAAATCTTGGAAAGATTTTAACTGTACTTCTAAAAAGTCTGGATAATCAAGAAGGGATTTAGAAGTTGCGAATGTAATCCGCTGATTAATATTTTTTTGCACCATTATGTTCGGATTGGTTGAAAATATAATAAAATAACGACAAAAAGGTTTAGAGCCCTAAATGGCCCTAAACCTGATATAATACCCCTATTGAAGGGTTGTGGAGTTATTTAATTTCAACTTCTCCGCCTGCCTCTTCAATTTGTGATTTTACCTGCTCAGCCTCGGCTTTTGAAATCTTCTCTTTAATTGCCTTAGGGAATCCGTCTACTAATTCTTTAGATTCTTTAAGACCAAGTCCTGTGATCTCTTTAACAGCCTTAACTATTTGTAACTTAGCTTGTCCTATTGATGTAAGAACAACGTCAAATTCGGTTTGTTCTGCTTCTGCTGCTGGAGCGTCTGCAGCTGGCCCTGCTACTGCTACCGCAGCAGCTGCAGGTTCAATTCCATATTCTTCTTTAAGAATTGTTGCTAATTCTTGTACCTCTTTAACAGACAGGTTAACTAATTCTTCTGCAAATTTTTTGATATCTGCCATGGTTATAATTGTTTTTTAATGATTAATATTCTATTATTCTTTTTCTGATAGGGTTTTTACAATTCCTGCAATTGTACCACCACCGCTAGATTGTAGGGCAGAAATAACATTTTGCATTGGCGATTGTAGTAAACCAATAACGTCACCAATGAGTTCTTCACGTGACTTAATTGAAATTAGAGTTTCAAGTTGATCTGCACCAACATATGTGCACTCTTGTACAAGCGCTCCTTTCAATACAGGCTTTCCATGTGCTTTACCAAACTTTTTAATGAGTTTGGCAGGAGCATTAATGTTATCTGAAAACATTATTGCGGTAGGGCCTGCAAGAATTGGGAATAGATCTTCTGAGTCTGCCATGGCTATCTTTTCAAGAGCTTTGCGAACCAAAGTGTTCTTTACAACCAATAGCTTGATATCTTTTTCAAAGCACTCACGACGTAACATCCCAGTTTTTTCTGCGTTTAAGCCAGAAATATCTGTTAAGTAAAAATTTGGAGTTACTTCAAATTGAGCTGCTAGACTATCAATAATTTGTGTTTTTTCTTCTTTTCTCATAAAACAGTAGTTATTTTATTCAGCAGCGTTTAATGCTTTGCTATCTATGTTTATACTAGGACTCATGGTAGATGAAAGAAATATACTCTTCACATATGTGCCTTTAAGCGCTTGAGGTTTGAGTTTCATAATGGTATGTAAGAACTCTGCAGCATTATCTGCAATCTTATTAGACTCAAATGAAACTTTACCTATAGCAGCATGAACAATACCTGTCTTATCTACTTTAAAGTCTATCTTACCGGCTTTAACCTCAGTAACAGCCTTGCCAACGTCCATTGTGACAGTTCCTGTTTTTGGATTGGGCATTAGACCTCTAGGGCCTAGTATCCTACCAATTGGACCAATTTTAGCCATAACAGATGGGGTACAGATAATAACATCTACGTCTGTCCATCCACCTTTAATTTTTTCTATATACTCATCTAAACCTACGTAATCTGCTCCTGCAGTGGTAGCTTCGTCTTCTTTGTCTGGAGTACATAGTACCAAAACACGGACATCTTTACCTGTTCCGTGTGGAAGAGTTACAACGCCACGAACCATTTGGTTCGCTTTACGAGGGTCTACTCCCAAACGAACAGCAATATCTACAGATGAGTCAAATTTAGTAAAAGAGATCTCTTTTAAAAGCTTGCAAGCATCTGCGAGTTTATATTGTTTATCTGGGTCTACCTTGGCGTATACTATTTTTTGATTTTTTGTTAGCTTACTCATTTTCGCAGGATTTTTTCTATTTTAAATCTTCGGGAAAATCCCCTGAAACTGTGATACCCATACTACGTGCAGTACCTGCTACCATATTCATGGCAGATTTCATGGTAAATGCATTCATATCGGTCATTTTCTCTGTAGCAATCTCACGGATTTGCTCCCATGTTACAGATCCTACTTTTACACGGTTAGGTTCAGCCGAACCCGCTTGAATTTTTGTAGCTTCTTTTAGCTGTACTGCAATAGGAGGTTGTTTTACTATAAAAGTAAATGACTTATCACTGAAAACAGTAATAATTACAGGTAATACTTTACCTGCCCTGTCTTGTGTACGAGCATTAAATTGCTTGCAAAAATCCATTATGTTAACACCCTTTGAACCTAATGCCGGTCCTACCGGAGGTGAGGGGTTGGCTGCTCCGCCTTTAATCTGCAATTTAATGAGAGCGGCAACTTCTTTAGCCATAATGATTAGTTATTTATTCTTTAATTACTTGAACAAAATTAAGTTCTAGGAGAGTTTTTCTTCCAAAAATTTTAACCATAACCTTGAGTTTCTTCTTATCTTCAAAGATCTCTTCTACAGTTCCATCGAATCCGTTAAAAGGACCATCAATAACCTTTACAGGCTCATTGATTATAAATGGTGTGATATTCTCTTCTTCTTTCTCTGCAAGCTCATCTACGTGTCCAAGAATCCTGTTAACTTCCGACTGGCGGAGTGGGACAGGTTCTTTTTCTGTACCAGACTTCTCTGTAAGAAAACCTGAAACGTGAGGTAAATTGCGAATAAGATGTTGAATTTCACCAGTTAAAGATGCTTCAATAAGAATGTAGCCAGGGTAAAAAATTCGCTCCATACTAACTTTTTTACCATTTTTTACTTGGTAAATTTTCTCAGTTGGAATAAGCACTTGAGAAACAAAGTCTTCTAGATTTAATCTTTTAACTTCATTTTCAATATACTCTTTGGCTTTTTTTTCTTTACCGCCGGCAGCCCTTAAGACATACCATTTTTTGGAATTATCACTCATATGATTAGTACAGCATGTTGTAAATAAAAGTCATAATATTTCTGAACCCAAAGTCCATAGCAAAAATGACTAAAGCGAATATCAGAGAGGCAATCATCACTACAATTGCCGAATTCTGAAGTTGGGCCCATGTTGGCCAACTCACCTTCTTTACTAACTCAGTATACGATTCCTGAAAGTATAATCTAATTTTGTTCATTTTTATTTATTTGCGGCTCGAGCAAGTGGAAGCTCTACTCTAACCGATTTTTTAACTACTAACGCGTAACCGTTAGTGTTGCAGGGGCAGAGCGATTCGAACACTCATCAACGGTTTTGGAGACCGCTATTCTACCCTTGAACTATGCCCCTATGGTAGAAATATAAGTTAGTCACTAAATTGTGCGACTAACTTATATTTATTTAATTTTAATTAGTCAATCAGTTCTGTTACCTGACCTGCGCCTACAGTACGACCTCCTTCACGGATAGCGAAACGAAGTCCTTTATTAACTGCAACAGGGTAGATAAGTTCTACTGTAATAGTTACGTTATCTCCAGGCATAACCATCTCAGTTCCTTCTGGGAGCATAATCTCGCCAGTTACGTCTAGAGTACGAATAAAGAACTGTGGACGATATTTGTTGTGGAATGGAGTATGACGGCCACCCTCGTCTTTCTTAAGAACGTAAATTTCTGCTTTAAATTTCTTATGAGGGGTAATAGTTCCTGGTTTAGCAATAACTTGACCACGTTTGATCTCGGACTTGTCAATACCACGAAGTAATAGACCTACGTTATCTCCAGCTTCACCTCTATCTAGAATTTTACGGAACATCTCTACACCTGTAACTGTAGATTTCTTAGGAGCTTCTCCTAAACCAATAATGTTAATCTCTTCTCCAGTTTTAATTACACCTGTCTCTATACGGCCTGTAGCAACTGTACCACGGCCAGTAATTGAGAATACGTCTTCAACAGGCATTAAGAATGGTTTTTCGTTTTCACGAGGAGGGATTGGAACATATTCGTCTACTTGTGCCATAAGTTCCATAATAACATCTTCCCATTTTGTATCACCGTTAAGTGCTCCAAGAGCAGAACCATGTATTACAGGAGTGTTATCACCATCAAAATTGTAGAAGCTTAGAAGCTCACGAACTTCCATATCTACAAGCTCAATCATTTCAGCATCGTCAACAAGGTCTACTTTATTAAGGAAAACAACAATTCTTGGTACGTTTACCTGACGTGCAAGCAAGATATGCTCACGAGTTTGAGGCATAGGACCGTCTGTAGCTGCTACAACTAGAATTGCACCGTCCATTTGAGCTGCACCTGTAACCATGTTCTTAACGTAGTCTGCGTGACCTGGGCAGTCTACGTGAGCATAGTGGCGGTTTTCTGTTTGATATTCTACGTGAGATGTATTAATGGTAATACCACGCTCTTTCTCTTCTGGAGCGTTATCAATAGAATCAAACGAACGTACTTCAGAAAGACCTCTTCTTGCAAGTACTGCTGTAATAGCCGCAGTCAAAGTGGTCTTGCCGTGGTCTACGTGACCAATGGTACCAATGTTTACGTGTGGCTTGTCCCTTTTAAAAGTTTCTTTTGCCATAATAATAGAATTTTAATTTTAATTAATTTTTTAACACACTTATAGAGCCGGTGACGAGAGTTGAACTCGTGACCTCTTCCTTACCAAGGAAGCGCTCTACCCCTGAGCTACACTGGCTTACTAAAAAGAGCGGAAGACGAGGTTCGAACTCGCGACCCTCAGCTTGGAAGGCTGATGCTCTACCAACTGAGCTACTTCCGCGAACTATGTAATAATAAGTGGGGAGAGCAGGATTCGAACCTACGAAGGCGTACGCCAGCAGATTTACAGTCTGCCCCAGTTGGCCACTTTGGTATCTCCCCATTGTTTAAATTTTCAAAAAACTTTTAAAGAGCCGATGGAGGGATTCGAACCCACGGCCTGCTGATTACAAATCAGCTGCTCTGGCCAACTGAGCTACATCGGCAAAATGTCAATTTCCCCTTGCCTTTTTGGGGACTGCAAAGATATATGTTTTTGATTAAACTCCAAAAAAAATATCTAAAATTATTTAATCTACCTCTATTTAGGTATTAAAATATAAATAGAAGGGCAATCTTGTAGGCTATAAATGCTGCAACCCAAGCTACTGCAATTGTGCTGAAAACCGAGAGTAGTGCCCACTTCCAAGTGCCTGTCTCTTTCTTAATTGTGTATGCAGTGGCTATGCAAGGCATGTAAAGTAACGAAAAAATCATAAACGAGAGAGCATTAGCTCTATTAAAAACCTCTTCTTCTCTAATCCTAGCCATAAGAGATGTATTTATCTCTTCTCCAGAATTGGCTCCTTCATCTGCCTTATATACAACTCCTAGAGTACTTATGATAAATTCTTTTGCAGTTACACCAGTTATAAGGCTCACACTCATTTTCCAATCAAAACCCAATGGTTCTAAAACAGGATGTACTGTTTTTCCAAAGCTTTCTAAGTAGGAGACTCTCTCTTTTCCAGGGGGCGTGTTCTTTTCAAGAGGGAAATAGTCTAATGCCCAAACTACTATTACTGCTAGAAGAACTACAGTTCCTATTTTTTTTACATATTGCCATGCTGCCTCCCACATGCTATAGGCCGAGTTGTAGATAGAAGGTCTTTTGTATCTAGGAAGTGGAATAGTGTAATCTTTAATTCCAAAGTTGAAAAAAAGTCGTTTAAACAGTAGAGCCATTAAGATACCTATAATAATTCCCCCAAAATAGAGTAGGCTTAAAACTAATACTTGATTATTTGGAAAGAATATTCCTGAAAAAAGAAGGAAGGTTGGTATTCTTGCACTACAAGGTATATAAGGTATCATGAGCATTGTAAG
Organism: Bacteroidales bacterium; assembly: GCA_028708215.1. Lineage (GTDB taxonomy): Bacteria > Bacteroidota > Bacteroidia > Bacteroidales > UBA932 > Bact-08. Next base: position 7,638 of record JAQVZL010000024.1, on the reverse strand, counting down.
TATGCGGTCTGATTTTCTCTTAATAGTTCTTGTAGCCATTATAGCAGGAACATTACACCCGAATCCCATTAATAGAGGAATAAAAGAGCTTCCATGGAGCCCTATCTTATGCATATATCTGTCCATTACAGTAGCTGCTCTGGAGATATATTCTGTCTCTTGTAGTAGTGATAAGAAAAAGAAGAGTATTAAGATGTTGGGAAGAAATGCAAGAACACTTCCAACTCCCATTACTACGCCTTGGCTAAGAAAATCGGCAAACCAGCCTATTGCCATATGGTCTCTTATAAATAGAGCACTCAAATCCATAAGAGCTTCTATACCTGCTTGAGGGTAGGCTCCTAGAGAGAAGGTAGAGTAAAATATTAGCCAGATTATGAAAACAAATGAAACCAAACCCCATACTGGGTGGGTTAAGTATGAATCTGCTTTACGTGTTTGTTCTTCTGAATATTGGTATGACTCTTTTAAGTTGCGGTGGTGCCCTCGTCTCTGTTTTCGTTGGCCTCTGTTTATTTGTCTCTTTTGGCCGTGACGTAAATGGTTTTTATAGGTTCCCTCTTTATAGCTATCCCTGTCAAATGAGATTTTTGGGTTACTTTTTTTTATTTGCGACATCGATTATTGTATTATAAATGCCCTCCTGGTTGTAACCGCACTCTTGGATTAATTCCGATACAGTACCCTGCTCTATAAATCTGTCTGGAACTCCCAACCCTATAACTTTTAGCTTTTTAGATTTAGATGCAATATATTCAGAAACTGCAGAAAAAAGCCCTCCCTTTACGGAGCCGTCTTCTACTGTAATTATTGTATTGCATTTACTAGAGACGTAATCTAAAGCCTCTGTATCTATGGGTTTAACAAAACGCATATTGTAGTGTAAAGTATATATTCCCTCTTTTCTTGCTCTATCTGCTGCTTTTGCAGCAAGGTTACCTATTGGGCCAATTGTTAATATGGCAATGCCTTCTCCATCTTGCAAAAGTTGTGCCTTACCTCTTTGAATATAGTTAAACTCACCTCTCCACTCTACTCCCTCTCCATACCCTCTGGGATATCTAATTACAGTAGCTCCGTAGTCTGGGTTTTGCACTGAATATAGAATATCTTTTAACTCAATTTCGTTAAGAGGAGAAAATAGAGTTAAGTTAGGGATGCATCTAAATGCTGGGATATCAAATACTCCATGGTGAGTTGCTCCATCTTCTCCAACAAGCCCTCCTCTGTCTAAACAAAAGATTACTTTTAGATTTTGTGTGGCAACATCGTGTATTACTCCATCGTAAGCCCTCTGCATAAAACTAGAATAAATGTTGCAGTAGGGGAGAAGACCTCGGGAAGCCATTCCTGCAGAAAATGTTACAGCATGTTGTTCTGCTATTCCCACATCGAAGGCTCTTTCTGGCATCTCTTTCATAAGAATATTCATTGAAGAGCCAGAAGGCATTGCGGGTGTTATGCCATATATTTTTTTATTCTCTTTTGCCAATTTTAATAGTGTCTCTCCAAACACCTCTTGGTATTTAGAGCGATTTTCTTTCACTTTTTTAACGAGTTTTCCTGTTGCTTTGTCAAAAACACCGGGTGCATGCCATACAATTTGGTTCTCTTCTGCCGGTTTATAGCCTTTTCCTTTTTTGGTTACTATATGCAATAGTTTTGGTCCAGGAATATCTTTAATATCTTTTATTCTTTTCAAAAGTAAAGGAAGGTCGTTCCCATCTATTACTCCGAAATAACGGAAGCCTAGAGACTCAAAAATGGAACCTTTTCTAAAAAAAGCCATTTTTGTACTGAACATGAAGTTTTGTAAAATTTTCCTAATATATTTAGAACCCAATAAATTCCAAACTCTATTTTTTGTCTCGTTGTAAATGTGAGATGTAGTAATTTTAAGAAGATAATTGTGTAGAGCCCCTACGTTGGGGTCTATAGATATATTATTGTCATTTAAAATAACTAATATATCTGTTTTAAGTGCTCCTGCGTTATTTAGGCCTTCGTATGCCAACCCTCCTGTAAGTGCACCATCTCCAATAACAGCTACTACTTGTTCTCCACTTCGCTCTTGTTGAGCAGCTACTGCTATTCCGAGTGCTGCAGAGATAGATGTAGAGGAGTGACCTACTCCAAAAGAATCATAGGGAGATTCTGCCATTTTAGGAAACCCACTTATTCCTTTATAGCGTCTGTTATTTGCAAAAACATCTCTTCTGCCTGTTAATATTTTATGTGAATAGGCTTGGTGCCCTACGTCCCATACAATTTTATCTTTGGGAGTATTGTATAGGTAGTGGAGGGCAACAGTAAGTTCTATAGCTCCTAGGCTAGCACCTATATGACCGGGGTTTTCAGAACATACGTCAATAACAAATTCCCGGAGCTCTGCACAGAGCTCCGGTAATTGTTCTGGAGATAATCTTTTAAGATCGTCTGGGGAATCTATTTTATCTAAGTATCTCATTTTACCATTTAATAATTCTCTATTAAGAGAACATCAAATAATAGAAAATGTTCTAAGGCATAGATTATTATTTGTTTTCCTTCTCTATGTTGGCAAACTGTAATCCGTAGCCCATTTTTTTATCAACTCTCTTAAGTATAATAGATATTACAATTGCAATAGAACATATTCCTGCAAATATTGTCATAGGTAAAGTGTAGTCGTACACTACAGCAACTTCACTTACTAGGTCGTTAGCAACAGCTTGTCTGTTAAGTAAATTACCTATTAAAATTGGAACTACCATAAGCCCAATATTCTGAATGTAGAATGTTAGAGCATAAGTTGTGCCGAGTTGTCTTTCAGGCATAATTTTAGCAAGAGAAGGCCACATTGCAGATGGAACCATTGAAAAGGCAATACCTAGAAGAATCATTAGTATAATTGCCATCCACCATTGGTTAATGAATGGTAATGCAAACATAACGTGAACAGAGGTTAATAGTAAAGAGCCTCCAATCATGAGATCGGCACCACGCCCTATTTTATCGTAAATAAAACCAAAAAGTGGAGTAAGTACAATGGCTCCAAATGGGAGCATACTAGGTATTAACCCAGAGAGTTCTCTACTTACACCAAATTTATACTCCATGAGCCCAGCTGCATACTTGAGAAACGGGAAAACTGCAGAGTAGAAGACAACACAAAGTATTGCAATTAGCCAGAAGCCTTTATTGTTTAGTACTGCTTTTACATCTTTTACGTTAAAGGACTCTTCTGGTTCTAGTTCGTCTGCTTTAATTTGAGTGTCTAGTTTCTTGTCATATACTGAGTAAATTATAAAGCTTAGCCCTCCAAGAACTAGTAGTGCTAGGCCAAAAAGTACTGGTGTGCTTACACTGCCATATTTTGTAGCTATCATTGGTGAAAAAGCTAGCGCAGCAGCAGATCCTAAACGTGCTAAAGAGAGTTGCATACCCATTGCTAAAGCAAGCTCTTTTCCTTTGAACCACTTTACTACAGATTTACTTACAGTAATTCCAGCAACTTCGGCACCTACTCCAAATGCACCATAACCAACAACGGCCCATATTACTTGCATTTTGTACTCTGCTCCAAAAATAACCATAGAGGAGTCTAGTAAAGATGGAGAAGTTATTGCCCAATACTTAACGGCAATACCTCCAATCATTAGTAGGCAAGAGAGTATCCCGCTGAATCGAATACCTTTTTTGTCTAGGATGAGCCCCCCAAAAATAAGCATTCCAAGGAATACATTAAAAATAGAATACGACCCCGAGAAGATTCCATATTCCGCTGCATTCCAGAGGTTGTGGTCTTTTAGCATTGTTTGCAGTGGCGAGAAAATATCTGATGCCACATAGGCTGCAAACATAGTTAGTGAAATTAGCAACAGCATTAGCCATCTAGTTGTTGCAGAGTCTCTTAGTTGTACAGAAGGTTTTTTCATTGAGTTAGTTGTTAATATTAATTTATATTAATTTTACCTTATTATTGTTTGTTCTCTATCTGGGCCTAAAGATATTATTGAAACAGGAACACCTGTCTCTTTCTCTATAAACCTTACATAGGTCATAAATTCAAAAGGGAGGTTCTCTTCTAGGGTGATTTTAGATAGATCTCTTTTCCACCCTTTGAACTCTTTGTATACAGGTTCAATATTGGAATAAGGGTCGAAAGGTACTTTATCTGTTAACTCTCCGTCAATTTTGTATTGAACAGCTACTTTAATAGTTTCAAATGAGTCTAGAACATCTGCTTTCATCATTATGAGGTTATCTACACCGTTTATCATAACGGCATATTTAAGAGCAACCATATCTAGCCAACCCGTTCTTCTAGGCCTACCTGTAGTAGCTCCAACCTCGTTGCCCATTTTTCTGAGCAACTCCCCAGATTCGTCGTTTAGTTCTGTTGGGAATGGGCCGCTGCCAACTCGTGTACAGTAAGCTTTAAAAATACCCGAGACTTTTCCAATACTACTAGGAGCAACGCCTAGTCCTATACAAGCTCCTGCACATATAGTAGTAGAAGATGTTACAAAGGGGTAGGAGCCATAATCTATGTCTAATAGAGAGCCTTGGGCTCCCTCGGCCAAAACTTTTTTACTCTCTTGTAAATATTTATTTATAGAGTATTCACCATCTATTAAATTAAAAGATTTTAAATACTCTATAGCTTTGAACCAAAGCTCTTCATTTTCATTAGCATTGTACTCAAAATTGAATTGCTTTAAAAATAGAACATGTTTATTCTTTAAATTTTTATATCTGTGAGAAAAGTCGGGAGCAAGTATATCTCCAACTCTAAGGCCATTTCTTCCGGTTTTATCCATATATGTTGGGCCTATCCCTTTGAGGGTAGATCCAATTTTGGAACTGCCTTTAGCTTGCTCAGATGCAGCATCTATAATTCTGTGAGTAGGCAATATAAGATGTGCTTTTTTAGATATGAAAATTCTCTCTCTTACTGGTGTACCTATCTCTTCTAACTTGATGCATTCGTTCATAAAGATAATGGGATCTATAACAACACCATTTCCAATAATGTTTTGTGCGTTTTTTCTGAAAACACCAGAAGGGATTGTATGTAGTACAAATTTTTTACCTTCAAATTGTAGTGTGTGCCCAGCATTAGGGCCACCTTGAAATCTAGCGATAACTGGGTAGTTTTGTGCCAATACATCTACAATTTTCCCTTTCCCCTCATCTCCCCACTGGAGACCTAGAACTACATCTACTTTCATATTATATAAATTAAAATGGCAGATCTTCTTGGTTAGAAAAATCTGCTCTGTTTTCGTTATTATTATTGATAATTTGCTCTAGTTTTGCCGAGGCTGAATCTTCAGAGGCATTTGAAGCAGAGGGTGCTCTGTCTAAAAAGAGAATAGAACTCGCAATAATTTCTGTTGAGTACTTTTTCTCTTGAGTGGTCTTATCTACCCAGCTACTTGTTTTTATACGTCCCTCAATGTAAAGCCGAGACCCTTTCTTAATATAGTTTTCTGCAAGTTCTGCTAAAGAGCGCCAACAAACAATGTTGTGCCATTCTGTTTGCTCTTGAAGCTCTCCACTTTTTAATTTGAATTTCTCCGAAGTGGCCAAAGGAAATTTGGCTACTATAGAGTTGTTTGCAAGGTGTCTGACCTCGGGATCTCTCCCCACATTACCTATTAACATAACCTTGTTTAGAGACATACTTGTTTAGTTATTTTATAGCAAAGACAAAGATAAAAAAATTTAGTGATTATTGGCCATTTTTAACATTGCATGGACATTTGGTTCTATACCAGTAAATAACTTAAAAGATGGAATTGCTTGATATACCAGCCACTCTGTTCCTGGAATGTACTCTTTACACGATTTGTGCTTTAGAGAGGGAGTTTTATAATTGGCTTCTAGTAGTATAACATCTTTTAAATTTGCCTCTTCTAGAGAGGAGATATAGGTTGAAATAGTGTATATTAATAGTTTATTGCTCTTAAATAGTTGAGGCAAATGATCTATTGGAGCCCAATCTGTTGAGTATTTCTCTGCTAGCCATTGTGCTTTCACTATGGTTCTATTTACTACAGTTATATTATATCCCGCTTTTTTAAGAGTAGAGATAGCCGCTCTGGCAGCGCCTCCAGCTCCTACAACTACAACATCACAGGGCTTAATCTCTCTTATTATCAAAGGAGTGTAAACTCCCTTACAATCTGTATTGTACCCTTTTAATCCATTTTTTTGTTTTAAAATTAGGTTTACAGCACCACTCTCACTTGCTGTTTTATCTAGTTCTGTGCAATAAGAGAATACCTCCTCTTTATAGGGAGATGTAATGTTTGCTCCATAGTAATTTTGAGAGAGAAAAACTGCCATTGCTTCTTTAAGAGTAGAGTAGTCTAGTAAGGAGTAGATATACTCATTACTTACTCTGTTTGTTACAGGACTATTGTATGCTACCTTGAAAAGCTCAGGGCTTAGGCTGTGAGATATAGACTTCCCTATAAGTGCAAGTTTTTTCATTTTTTTAGTTACTTGTTTTTTTTACAGCTCTTTGTCTTAATGCTTCGTAGCATAAAATTGCTGCAGAAACAGATACGTTCAGAGAGTCTAGTTTTCCAAGCATAGGTATTTTTATTCTACTGTTTGCTCTCTCTCTCCAATAACTTGTCAAACCATAAGACTCGGCTCCCATAACTATTGCCAGTGAGATACTCATGTCTGTATTGTAGTAGTAATGTGAGTTTTGAAGTTGCGCGGTAAAAATAGCAATATTGTTTGCACAGAGCCAATCAAAAGCCTCTTCATTGGAGCATACAACTATTCTATTTGTAAAAACTCCACCTAGACTAGCTCTAATAATATTGGGGTTTCCCAAGTCTGTAAGAGGGTCGCATATAATAACAGCATCGGCTTTTACAGCATCGGCAGTTCTTAAAATAGCGCCTAGGTTTCCAGGCTTTTCTATACTCTCTAGAACAATAATAAGAGGTGTTTTGGAGAGTTTTATATTGGAAAAAGATGTTGTTTTAGAGTGAAAAACAGCAATTAAACCCTCTGTGCTCTCTCTATATGCTATTTTTGAATAGAGAGAGGGGGTAAGGGAATATAACTTGGGTGTTTTAATTATAATGTCTTGTGCCTTAATTATATTAGAGGCAAAATATAGTTCTTTTACTATGTACCCTGCATTTATAGCCGCATCTATCTCTCTTTTGCCTTCAATAATAAAAAGAGATTTTTCTTTGCGAATTTTAGACTTCTCCTTTAAAAGAAGTAACTCCTTTATTTTGGGGTTCTGTGCAGAAGAGAGTTCTTGTATATGCATAACTCTTTGCTTAATTTGTTTAAGTAGGCTTTAGCTCTAGACTACTTTTTGGTCTCTTCTCCTTCTTTTGTCTGGTTTTCTGGACGCATTTGAGGGAAGAATAGTACATCTTGTATAGAGGAGGTATTTGTCATGACCATTGCTAGCCTGTCAATACCAATGCCCATTCCAGAAGTAGGAGGCATACCATACTCTAGAGCTTTTACAAAATCCATATCTATGAACATTGCCTCGTCGTCTCCTTTCTCTTTTAGTTTTAGCTGTTCACGGAATCTTTCAAGTTGATCTATAGGATCGTTAAGCTCGCTATAGGCATTTGCCAACTCTTTGCCATTCACAAAAAGTTCAAATCT
>JAQVZL010000023.1 GCA_028708215.1 Bacteroidales bacterium | reverse complement strand
TCTAGAGATGGCTATACAGACAACAGCCACTATGTTCCTCAGAATGTTATCTTTTATGATAATGTGTCTGACCCTAATGCTGCACCAAAGTATGAAAATGGTACTGTGTGGGTGAAAAACCAAGATGGCAACTATGAAGAACTTAGCTACACATCTTATAATCAATTTAAAGGTTATAAAAGACCAGATAATAGAGGAGCTATAGATAAATGGGGTATTGAGTATGATTTTGACTTTGGAACGCTTAAGTCTATAAACACCTCTTTAATTGTAAACGGGGCATACATAAAAACAGAAGATTACTCAACAGGTCAGATGAATTGGTACCGTAATGCCAACGACCCTATTGACCCACAATCTGATAATAAATATATAGGTATTTTTAATAGTAATGCAAACGGATTAAGTTTGGGCTCTGGAAGAGAGAGACTCTCTACCAATATTAGCTTTGTTACTAGAATTCCTTCTATAAGAATGATTGTCTCTTTTACAACTCAATGTATATGGATGGAAAATAATTGGAATATATATGACGAGGGTAATATTTATACTCAGGACTCTAATGGCAATGCTGTTTATGGAGATTATAACAATAAAAGCACCTTAAGTCTGCTATATAGAGACCCGGTTGCCTATATGGATAAAAATGGGACAGTAAAGCCTTTTAGTGATTATCATACTACAAATGACCCAGACCTTAAGAGAAGATTAGACCTTTTAAGATTAGCTACAAATAATAGTTTCATTTTTTTAGAGACTGGGTTTAAACCGTACTTTATGGCTAATATTAGGGTAACTAAAGAGTTGGGCGATATTGCTTCACTCTCTTTCTATGCCAATAACTTCACCAACTCTAGACCAATTATGGTAAATAAAGCGAGACCTAACATTGCTGGAATAACTAAAAATACCGAGATCTATTTTGGTGCAGAACTAAAACTAACTTTTTAATCTGAGAAGTAATGAAAACAAATAAAATAACTATATTTTTCTTGCTGTTGCTCACATTAACTCTATCTGGCTGTCTTAAAGATTTAAAAGAGAGTGATTTTTCAGATGAGAATTTGAGTGCAACAATTAACGTTGAGGTTAAAATACCTCAAGGCTACAATTACTCTCTTGAAGGGTTGGTGGTTAAATTGACCGATCCATCAACCGGTCTACTTTTTCAAGGAGTTACTAATGAATCCGGAGTTGCAACAATTAAAGTAGCACATGGCTCTTATATTGCCACAACCGAGTTTAAAAAGACTGAGGCTGGAGGAACTATTTTAATATTTAATGGTACAACAGACCAAATAAGGGTGACACCTGTAGATGCTGCAGTTGTTAATCAAGACCTTCCATTAAATGTCTCTAGATCTGGTCAGATAATTATAAAGGAGTTCTATTATGGAGGCCGTGTAAATCCAGAAACGGGTAAAAAATATTCAAAAGACCAATATGTTATTCTTTATAATAATTCAAATGATGTGGCCTATTTAGATTCTGTTTGTGTGGGTGTTGCAGATCCTTGGAACGCCCTTACCAATGGGCGAGTGTCTCACTGGGTGAAGCCAAACTCAAACGAACTTAGAGATTCTGTCCCAAATATTGGGATAGGTTGGATGTTCCCTGGAACAGGCAGAGACAATCCACTACAACCAGGAGAAGAGGTAGTAATATCTCTAAATGCTATAAACCATCTGGAGTCTGTGCCAACTTCTGTAAATCTTGGCAAACCTGGGTATTGGGCTTTGTATGACCCTATTCTTACATCTGGGCAATCTGTTCCAGAACCAGGCGTTAACTTATTAGAGGGGTTTTGGAAAGTAGGGTCATCTAAATCTTATGTTGTATCTCAATTAAGCCCGGCCCTTTTTATATATAATCTTGGTGGTAAAACAACCGAGCAATTTGTTGAAGATACTTATACATGGAATCCAAAATCCTCTAATAGGCTTTTGGATGTGTTAATGGTAGATAAAAACTTTGTTTTAGATGGAGTTGAGTGCTTTAGAAACTCTACAGATACAAAACGCTTTAGACCAGAAATAGACAATGGATTTGTAATGATAGATGCTTCAGGGCAAGGGCAAAGTGCACATAGAAAGGTAGATGAAGCTGCTACTGCAGCTGCAGGGCGTATTGTCTATATGGATACAAACAACTCTTCAAATGACTTTGAAGTGAGGGATGTAGCAACATTGTTAAATAATTAATTTGATATAGAAATGAAAAGTAAATTAATATATATATCTAGTGTTATTGTGATATGCTTGCTGCCAAACCTTTTGTATTCGCAGCAGTGGTCACCTAAAAGACACTATACATTTGAGAAGATAGAGACAAAAAACCCTTGGCTTCAATCTGGCAATGCCGCCGGGCTAGTTTTTAACAAGGCTCAAAACTTCTCTAATCTAGAGGGATTTTACACAAACGAGAGTGGAGATTATAGGAATTTTAATGATCCCGAAAACTACTCTACATATGGGATTGAAACAAAGTCATATTCAAAAATTAATAATGTCTATTTTTATGGTTCATTTAAATATGACTATGGAGTAAATAAGAATCTTGCCTGGAGAGGAACTGTCTATCCAGAAAGTAATTTAAACCCAATTGTAGACTCTATTCCAGGGAAGGTGTTAAGGGAGTCTTATATTATGAGTGCTAAAGTTGGTTATAATTTAACAGACCATATCTCTATTGGTGCCGAATTTGACTATAACGCCTCTACAGCAGCCAAAAGAACAGATGGTAGGAACCTTAATACACTATCTATGTTAACTGTCTCTCCTGGGATAATTTTTAGAACTAATAAGGTTAAAGTAGGTTTAAACTTAACTTATGACAGAGATGTAGAAGAGGCAAAATATAAATATATAGGCGAAACTACTGGTAAGGAAATTTACTATATGGAAGGCTTGTGGTTTTACACTACCCAAGGAATAACTAACACTACAAATCTAGATAGAAAATATATAAGAGATATATTTGGAGGAGCAGTTCAGGCTCATTTTAGGAGTGGGAAACTTTGTATTTTCAATCAATTCTCAGCAAAATTTGGGCAAGAAGACGATGGCGAAGACAATAACTACACTAAAAGGTATGCCTATGTAGAGAGCCTCAACTACAAATATGATGGAAGGTTTAGATTAGTTGGTCAAAATGTAGATCATATTCTCTCACTCTCATTTTTAAGTAAGGAGAACCTTTCATATAATGTAGTTACAAACTATGAGAGAGTTCCGGATGAACTCAACCAGTGGGAGTTTTATGAGTATGGAAAATCTCTTAGATATATGACCAATTATCAGAAGTATGGTGCCGAGTATAAAACCTTCTTTAAAGACGATGAGTGGAGGTCTACTTGGATTTTTGCAGCAGGTATAAATCATTTAGTATCTGAAAAAGAGTATAAGGTATATCCTGCCCATTATAAACAAGATTTTAGTTTAAACGAGATTTATGTAAGAGCTTCTAGAGATTTAGATCTCAACCAGAAATCTTTTTTAAATGTAGAATTGAATGGTGGTTACACTACAACAGATGGAACTATGTTAGAGGCTACAAATCCTTTAACAACAGGTGCTCTAAAACTCAACGAGAGTATACTTAATAAAGATTTTGAGTATTATATGGCAGATAGATATTCTGTAGGGATTGGAGCTAAGTATAGTAGAATGTTAAATATTCAGAAAGGTTCTGCAGTTTATCTTAAAGCAAATTATAAACATATGGATGCAGGTGATTTGGGAACTCGCGGTTTTTTCGCGCTTTCTCTTGGACTGAACTTCTAACGGCTATTTATTAGCATTTCTAACCCACATATTTATTAAGCCTCTATTTTAGGCTTAAAATATGTGGGTTTTACATAATTAAATTTTAAAAAAATATGAATAAAAAAATTATTGCGTTAACACTCTTTTTCGCTCTTATTATCCCTGGTGCTATTGCAGATGAGGGGATGTGGCTCGTAAATTTAATAGATAAGCAGCTTTATGAGCTTATGAAGAGCAAAGGGCTAGAGCTAAAGCCGGGTGAAATTTACAATCCAGAGCAGATAGCACTTACAGATGCTATTGTAGCTATAGACGGTGGAATGTGTAGTGGTAGTATTATTTCTGACAAAGGGTTGATGATAACAAACCACCACTGCGCCTATGGAGATATTCATGCATTAAGCACAAATGAGAACAACTATTTAGAAGATGGTTTTTGGGCAATGAGTATGGATAATGAGAAGCCAATTAAGGGAAAAAGTGTTACTTTTTTAAGAGGTATAAGTGACGTTACCAACTATGTTAATAGGGTAATAGATAGCTTAGATTCTGCAGGACCTAGAGGGCTATTCTTTATGAATAAAGTTTCGTCTGTTGTAGAGGAGAGATATAAAGATTCTCCTTATGAAATGTCTCTCTCTTCTAAATGGAGGGGTACTAAGTACTATCTCTATTTTTATGAAACTTTTTCTGATGTTAGACTAGTTGGAGCACCTCCTACTTCTATTGGTGCTTTTGGAGGGGAGACCGATAACTGGGGGTGGCCACAGCACAAAGGAGATTTTGCTATTTATAGAGTTTATACTGCTGCAGATGGTTCTCCAGCCAGCTATTCAGATGCAAATATACCTATGCAACCAAAGAGGTTTCTTACCGTCTCTTCAAAAGGTGTAGAAAAAGACCATTTTACTATGATTCTTGGTTACCCAGGAAGAACCAACCGCTATATCTCTTCTTTTGAGTTGAAAGAGCAATTTGATATTTCGAACCCAATTGCTAGTAATGTTAGAAGAGCTAAACTAGATGTTTGGAAAAAGCATATGGATAAATCAGACAAAATTCGTCTTAAATATTCAGATAAATACTTTGGGATAAGTAACTATACCGACTATGCTAAATGGAATAATTTATGTATAGAACGTTTTGATGTAATAGAGGAAATTAAGAAAAATGAGGCACAACTTACTAAGTGGATTGATGCAAAGCCAGAAAGAGTAAAAGAGTATGGAGATGTTCTAAATAGATTAGAGACTGGCTATGAGCTTAAGGCAGAGGCAGAGAAATATAAAGGCTATTTTCAGGAGTCTATGGTTAGGGGTGCCGAGTTTGTTGCTTTGGGACAAAGGTTTAAAGGGATAACTTATTTTCTGGAAAGAAAACAGATAGATACTTTTACCATTGAACATTCAAAAGTAAAAGCTTTCTGTGAAATAGCCGAAGATCTTTTTGCCACTGCCGATGTTGAAGTAGATAGGGAACTCTTTAAAGTAATGGTAAAATATTATCTATCAGAAGTGCCTGAAAGTTTTTATGCAGAATCATTTGTAAATTTACTAGCTAGGTTTAATGGAGATTCCGATGCAATGGCAGATTATATATATGACAATAGTTTAATTACAGATCTAGAGAGAATGAGAGCTTTCTTTTCTGAACCTCGCACTATTAATGACCTTATGAGCGATCCTGTAATAGATGTAATAAACACTATGACTATATTACCATATAATAAGTTGATAAGTAGTGCTTTGGATAGTGTAGATATCTCTTTGGGAGCTGAAAGAACTAAATATGTTAGTGCTATGTATCAAATGCAAAGAGAGTTAGCAAAGAGTATTTACCCCGATGCAAATTCAACAATGAGGCTAACTTTTGGAACTGTAGATGGAATTAAGCCAAGAGATGCCGTCAAGTATGATTATTTGACTACTACTCAGGGTATTCTTGAAAAGGCCGATCCAGATAACTATGAGTTTAAAATCACACCACGTTTAGAGAAGTTACTTAAAGAGAAAGAGTGGGGGCGCTGGGGTAAAGATGGAGTTCTATATGTTAACTTTATGAGCGATAATGATATTACGGGAGGTAATTCCGGTAGCGGAGTCCTAAACGGAAAAGGAGAGCTAGTTGGTTTAGCATTTGATGGTAACCGTGAGTCTATGGCAGGTGATGTATACTTTGTAGAGGGATATAATAAATGTGTAAATGTAGATATTCGTTATGTTCTTTGGGTTATTGATAAATATGCAGAGGCTAGTTATCTAATAGACGAGATGGAGATTAACTAAGAAGTTAAAATAAGTGAAAAGAGAGGTGCTGAATTTTATCTTAGCACCTTTTTTTTATATTAATTATTCTCACCAGCACTAAAGCTTCCCACCAAAATGCTCTGTTCAAGTTTCCCACCTTGCAACTAACAGATAAACATAATATTAAGTAATATTTTGGTAAAATAATCATTATTATGAGAAGCAAAGCTAGGTGGGAAACTTTAGTCCATTTGTTTACTATGAAGGGTAATTGAGAGTAATTATTATAGTCTATTTCATACCAAATTTCTCTAAAAGAGCTTCAGGTCTTGGGTTGCGCCCTCTAAAGTTGCGAAACAGTTGTGCGGCATCTTCTAAGTTCCCTTTGGAGAGGATGTTATCGCGAAAAGATGCGGCAACCTCTTTATTAAATATTCCCTTCTCTTTAAAGAGAGAGAAAGCATCTGCCTCTAACACCTCGGCCCATTTATAACTATAGTAACCAGCTGAGTACCCGCCGGCAAAAATATGGCCGAAAGATGTAGAGAAGGCTACAGAGTCTTGATCTGGAAGGAGCCTTGTCTTTTTAATTGCATTCTTTTCAAAAGCTATTACATCTGTAATCTCTTGTGGGTTTTCAAGATTGTGCCACGCCATATCGTTTATTCCAAAAGAGAGTTGTCTTACATTATGGTAACCGCTTAGGTAGTTCCTGGCGTTTATGATTTTATCTATAAGTTCATCTGGAATAGCTTGGCCTGTTTGGTAATGCTTTGCAAAAGATTTTAGGAACTCTTTTTCGGTTGCCCAATTTTCCATTATTTGTGAAGGAAGTTCTACAAAGTCTCTTACAACGTTTGTACCCGTAAGAGAAGAGTAGGTGCCTTGTGCAAGCATCCCATGTAGCGCATGGCCAAATTCATGAAGAAGAGTAGTTACTTCATTAAAAGTTAGTAAAGAAGGAGATTTTTCTGTAGGTTTTGTGAAGTTTAAAACCAATGAGACAAAAGGTCTTTTCTCCTGCCCATCTATTATAGATTGCTCTCTAAATGAGGTCATCCAAGCTCCGCCTCTTTTAGATGCCCTTGGGAAGAAATCTACATATAAAAGAGAGAGAAACTCTCCATCTTTATTGTTTACCTCGTATACTTTTACATCTGGATGATAGACTGGAATTGAGCTATTTTGAGTAAACTTAAGACCAAAAAGAGTGTCTGCAAGTGCAAATATTGCATTCTCTACATTTTCTAAACGAAAATAGGGCTTAAGTAGTTGGTCGTTAATTGCATATTTTTCGTTTTTATATTTTTCAGACCAGTAACTAAAGTCCCAAGGCATAAATTTCTCTTTAAACCCATTTTCTGTAGCATACTTTTTTATCTCTTGAACCTCTTCTTTTGCATAAGGGAGAGTTTTGGTAAGAAGTTCTTCTAAAAAGTTATTTACAGTTGCGGGTGTCCCTGCCATATTGTCTTCTAAAACATATGCTGCATGAGTGGGGTATCCCAAAAGAGCAGCTTTTTGTTGACGAAGTGTTACTATTGATTTTATATTAGCTTTATTGTCAAATTTGCCATCTAAAGCTTTGCTATTATGGGCTCTCCACATCTTTTCTCTGAGCTCCCTATCGCTGCAGTATTGCATGAAAGGGCCGAAACTAGGGCCTTGTAGAGTAAATACCCACCCCTCTAAGGAGCGTTCCTTAGCTTCAGATGCAGCTGCTTCCATAAAAAAACCTGGAAGCCCTTTTAACTTGTCACTATCTTGAATATGAAGAAAAAACTCATTGGTAGCAGCCAACACATTTTGCCCATATTTTAAAGTTAACTGAGAAAGTTCTTTAGAGATCTCTCTAAACTGCTCTTTTGCTTCTCCTACTAGATTGGCCCCATTTCTAGCAAAGCTTTTGTAGGTCTCTTCTGTAAGTCTTAGCTGTTCTGGAGTGAGGTTAAGGGACTCTCTTTTGTTATAGACATCTTTTATTCTCTGGAATAGCTCTTGGTTAAGAAGTATGTCATTTGAGTATTCAGATAGCAATGGTGAAAGATCCAGAGCTATTTGTTGCATTGAATCACTAGTGTTAGCCTCGTTTAAGTTGAAGAAGATAGAGCTTACAGCTGTTAACTCTTTTCCAGCAAGTTCTAATGCTTCAATTGTATTTTTAAATGTAGCTGGCCCATTATGGGATACAATTGAGTCTATTTGAGCACGCCCTAAAAGTAATGCATGTTCAAAAGCTGGTTTGTAATGTTCTTCCTTAATTTTATTGAAAGCAGGAGCTTCGTATTGATTTTGAGATTTAACTAATAGTGGGTTTTCTGCCATGTTATTGCTGCATGAATTTGTGATAATTAACAGAGACACGGCAATAACCGTTCCAATTTTTAACTTCATTTTTTATTTTATTGAATTTGAATAACAAGATATTTTGTCTGCTCCCAGAAAGCTTCGGTAGAAGAGATTCTAAGAATTAAAGTGCCGTCTGTACTATTTTCAAAAGAGTAGGTGCCAGTTGGGTGCACCGAAATAATTTTAGCTTTTTTTGCATTCAGATGAATGCTTTTAACCTCTCTAATGTCAATTTTTATAAATGCCGATTGATCTGCCTCATATGAAATTTTAGCAGAGCGGAATAACCCTCCCTTAGAGAGCACTTTTGAGTTAATAAGCTCATCTTTTGTGCCTATTATATAAAAGGCAGTGTTAAGAAGTTGCTCTTGAGACTCAATAGTCTCTTTATGAAGTTCTTTCTCTTTACTTAAAGATGCAACATCGCTCCTAAGGTTAGAGACAGCCTCGTCTAGAGTAGCAATCTGTTTAGTTTTAATGCGGAGTTGAGTGTTTTTCTCTTCTAGCTGTTTACTTAAGTTAGCAACTAGTATAGATTTTTCTTCAAGCTCTGTTGTAAGAACATCTAGTCTTTTTTGAAACTGTACAGATTTTACACGGTTGTCGCTTTTAAGTTTGGCTATTTGCTTTTTATACCCATTTATAGCATCTGATATTGCCAAGACATCTTGTTTCATCTGAACTCTTTTATTTGCAGAGATTTCACCTCCAGCAGCAGATTGTACTGTAATAATGTTTTCGGCTTCTCTTATGTTACGAAGCCCATTTTCTACCTCGTTAAGAGTAGCGAATACCTCTTCTAACTCTGCAGAGGTTGAATCTTTAATAATTGTAAGAGAGTCTAGCTGAGCTTGTAAATTTTTGTATTTTTTAGAGCTCTCTACACATGAGGTTATAGAGATTATAAAAAACAGAAGGGCTAGAATAGTTATTGCTTTTTTCATCTTATTGGTAATTAATGGGTTGTCATATAAATTAGGTGTAATATCAGAGACTAAAGTTATTCAATAATTTTAATCTTCATAAAATTAATATAAAATTGCTTATTTCAATCTATAATTGTCTTATTCTAATTAAAATATATCTTTTATTGAGGTAATCTTACCATTATTCACTTTTACTTTGTAGCGTAATAACTTTAAAAAATAGTAATATGGAAAAATGTTTGAACAGAGTAGAGTTAAGAGGGAATGTGGGGGTAGACCCTAAGATTAACCAATTCGATGAGGGAGCTGTAGTAATGAGATTCTCTCTAGCAACTAATGAGAGGTATAAAACTCGTAAGGGAGAGCTAATGGAAGAGACTGTTTGGCATAATGTAGTAGCATGGGCAGGAAAGAATATGCCAGAGTTTGGAAAGATTAAAAAAGGAGATTTCTTGCAAATTGTTGGGAGGTTAAAGCCTGTAGAATATACTACAAAAACAGGAGTGGAAAGACAAACTTACGAGGTTGTTGCTTCAAGTATAAAAATGGAAGAGACTTTGGCAGTGTAGAAATATTCTCTATTATAGGATATATTTCTTAATTTTGAAGATTAAAATAGGAGAGAAGTGTCATTTTCTCTCCTTTATTTAGTCTAGATATGGAAAAAGAGATATTACTTTACAACACACTATCAAGAAAGAAAGAGAAGTTTAAAACTATTACACCTGGGATGGTTGGCCTTTATGTTTGCGGCCCAACTGTATATGGCGATGCCCATTTGGGACATGCTAGGCCTGGTATAACTTACGATGTGCTTGTTCGGTTATTTAGGCATTTAGGTTATAAGGTGAGATATGTTAGGAACATAACAGATGTTGGGCATATGGAAAACGATGCCGACTTTGGAGAAGATAAGATTGAAAAGAAGGCTAGGCTTGAACAACTAGAGCCTATGGAAATAGTTCAGCATTTTACAATTAGATATCACGAGGCTATGACCTTGCTTAACACCCTTCCGCCAAGTATTGAGCCTAGAGCGAGTGGTCATATAATAGAGCAGATATCTCTTGTAGAGAATATTTTAGAAAATGGGTTTGCATACGAGAGTAATGGCTCTGTCTATTTTGATGTGGAAACTTATAATAAAAGACACCCTTACGGGATTCTTTCGGGAAGAGACTTAGATGATATGATAAGTAACTCTAGAGATTTGGAAGGGCAGCAAGATAAGAGATCTTCTTTCGATTTTGCACTTTGGAAAAAGGCAACACCAGAGCATATTATGAGGTGGCCTTCTCCTTGGAGTGAGGGATTCCCAGGCTGGCATTTAGAGTGCTCTGCTATGAGCTCTAAATACCTTGGAGATACTTTTGATATTCATGGAGGTGGTATGGATTTGCTTTTTCCTCACCACGAGTGTGAGTTAGCACAAAACACTGCCTCTAGAGGTAATGGAGGGGTAAACTACTGGATGCATAACAATATGATTACTATAAATGGCCAAAAAATGGGTAAATCTTTGGGTAATTTTATTACTCTAGAAGAGCTATTTACTGGTAGTCATAAAATTCTTACACAGCCATATAGCCCTATGACAATAAGGTTCTTTATTTTGCAGGCACACTATAGAAGTACTTTAGACTTTAGTAACGAAGCTTTAGTTGCAGCAGAGAAAGGGTATAAAAGAATGATGCAGGCTGGCAGAGATCTAGAAAAGTTAAGTAGACAAGAGGGAGAAGCTTCAAAGGAGATTTTAGATTTAGTAGAAGGAGTTTATAGAGCCCTATGTGACGATATGAACACTCCAATTGCAATTGCCCACCTTTTTGATGCAGTAAGAGTTGTGAATAGTGCAAAGGACGGTAAAACTGCTCTTACAGCAGGAGATATAGAGCAGCTAAATACTCTTTTCAACAATATAGTAAAGGAGGTGCTTGGTCTTACCGATGAAAATAGCGTAGGTGATAGTAGCTCTATTTTAGAAGGAGTTGTAAATTTGTTGCTAGAGATAAGAACAGAAGCCAAACTTCAGAGAGATTTTGCAAAAAGTGATGCTATTAGAGACAAGCTTAATGAGTTAGGTGTTATTATTAAAGATACAAAAGAGGGGAGTGAATGGAGGTTGTAAAATTATGTTATATTTGCATAAGTTTTTGCTACTTCTTTGTGTATTCCTGCTTTTCAAGCCACTTTTGATTAGTGTGTTTTATTGCAAATTTAACTTGTTTATACTTAATAATAATATCAATATGAAGTTCTTAAAGTTTTTAATTGTATCTATTTTTGTGCTAATTAGCACCTCGGCATCTTTCTCTAAAGAGAAAAAAAGAGCTGTAGCAATTGTTGTAGATGTTACTACTAACGCAAACTGTAGAGTAGCTATAGATAACTATGCTGCTTCAATTAAGGCAGATGGGTTAATTCCATATATTGTTGTAGATAAATGGACTGTGCCAGATTCAATAAGAGCAGTGCTATATAATTTATATAAAAACAGTAATCTAGAAGGAGCTGTATTTGTAGGAGATATACCTGTACCTATGGTTAGGAATGCTCAACATCTTTCTACTGCTTTTAAAATGGATCAAAAAAGAGATTGGCAGCGCTCTTCAATACCTACCGATAGGTTCTATGACGATTTTGACCTTAAATTCGACTTTATAAAAAGAGATACTGCGAATACTCTCTACTACTATTACAATCTCTCCCACCATGGAGCTCAAAGTGTAAGTAGTAATATATACAGTGCAAGAGTAAAACCCCCTGTTGTGCCTGGTAAAACCAAGTATGAGCTAATAGATGAATATTTTGCAAAAGTTGTAAAGGAGAAAAAAAGTAGCCGCGAAATTAGACAGATAACCTATTTTGCAGGACATGGGTATAACTCTAACAGTATGGTTGCTAGAGCAGACGAGAGATTGTCTTTAACAGAGCAATTTAGCAACTTAGCGAATGGCAAAGGTAATATAGATTATATAGACCACTCTTATGACACTTATGTTAAGTATAGGTTAATGGCACAGGTTGCTAGAGAAGATTTAGATTTAGCTGTTCTTCACCACCATGGAGGTAGCGATGCACAATACTTAAATGGCTCACCTCATGTTAATATGGCAGCACAATGGATTGAGATGACTAAAAAGTTCTTTAGAGGCAAGATTAGAAGTGCAAAAGATACTACAGAGTCTAAGCAGTATTATATAGATAATTATAATGTTCCAGAATCTTGGGTGCAAAATGCTTTTGACCCAGAGGTAATGAGGGCAGATAGTATTGCCGACGCTTCTGTTGATATTGAAATTAAAGATCTATATGGCTATAAATTTGCTGCTCGTTTTATTATGCTAGATGCTTGCTTTAATGGTTCTTTTCATTTAGAAGATTATATTAGTGGCCACTATATTTTCAACCCAGGCTCTACTGTTGTTGTAAAAGCCAACTCTGTAAATACACTTCAAGATGTTTGGACAAACCAACTTTTGGGGTTGTTAGATTTGGGAGTAAGTGTTGGTAATTGGGCTAAAGAGCAGTTTACAATTGAATCTCACCTTATTGGAGACCCTACCTACCGTTATGCAAGCGCAAGAGCAGATTTAGAAGGGTTAAATGAGGCAATTGTAAATAAAAGAGAAGATATTAACTATTGGAATAGGCTTAGAAAAGATAGTAATACCGAGGTTAAGTCTCTTGCTATAAAGATGCTCTTTTTAAACGGTGCTTTAACAAATGAGCAGCTGTTAGAGATTCAGACTACTCATAGTAGCCCAACAGTTAGATTAATGGCTTTTTATCTTATAAATAAAAAATATAATAGTTTTATAGTTCCTTCGCTAAAAGCAGGATTGTATGACAATTACGAACTAATAAGAAGATTGGCTGCAGAGAAAGCCTCTACTAATGGCTCACCAGAGCTCTTAGACCACATTATGAAAATTAGATTAGCTCCTGGTACCAGTGAAAGAGTTTATTTTCAGATAAAAGGGGCAAGTGAAGTCTATCCAAAAGCGGCTACTTTGGCTGCTTTTGATGCTCAACTAGAAGGTAAAGAGGGTGTATGGTATGAGCAAAAAGCTAAAGAGAGAAGCCGCCTTGAGTACTCTCTTGATAGAACAGAGAAAGAGATGAATCAATTGTTAGACCCTTCTGTATCTGTAAAAAACAAACGATATACTATAAGCCCTCTTAGGAACTCTAATAATGCCTCCTATTTAAATGTTTTATTTCAATTCATGAAGGAGTCTAATGAAAGCGAGTTAAGAGTTCAGTTGGCCGAGGCATTTGCTTGGTACACCAATTCTTGGAAAAGAGATAAAATAATTGATTTTTGCAAAGAGCAAATAAAGGAAGAGAAGGAGCAGCAAGTTAGAGACCAACTTATTAGAACAGTGAGCAGGTTAACAAAGTAGTATTAAGTTTATTATAACTATTGTTAATTTAGTGATAAATAACATTAAATAAACATAATACCTAACTATGAACTTAACTAACAACTTAACTAGTGAATGAAAAAAACTTATCTAAATTTTTAAAACTATGAAGAGACAAAAAACTCAGTTCTTGACTGGGGGTGCAAAGGCGCTCTCATTGTCAGTTATGGTGTTGTTTTTTGTGATGAGCATAAGCACTACTAGTGCTTGGGCTCAAACAGATTATTCAACGCTAAAAGGTGTTGTCCTTGAGAGAGATACAAAAGATGTGCCAGTTGAATTTGCAACAGTGCAAGTTTTACCTCAGGGGTCAGTAACAGTTACAAACACAAAGGGGGAATTTTCCTTTGAGAGACTCTCTCCAGGGAAGGTTAATATTAAGATTGACTTTCTAGGAATGGAAACAATTGACACAACACTTTCGTTGGCTCCCGGTAGCGTTACTACTCTTAATTTTAAGATGCAGCAGAGTTCATTCCGTTTAGAGGAGGTATCTGTTGTAGCTCAGGAGAGCAAGGCAGGTAAAGCTACCGCTTCAAATATTTCTAGACAAGCTATGGATCACCTCCAAACTAGCTCGTTGTCTGATATAATGCAGCTGCTCCCGGGTGGAGTAACATCATATCAAGGAGGCCTGTCTAGTTCTCAAACATTTACTATTAGAAGCCTTGGAGCTAATCCTACTAATGCGGGAATAGGTATAACTACAGATGGAGCAAATATGAATAGTATGGGTACATCTATTGTAATTGATGGTTCTCCTCTCTCAAATAATGCTAACTTACAAACACTTTCACCTGCTATAAGCGGTAGCGGTGGCTCTGTAGGTGGAGGTTCATCTCCCAATGCCGGGTTAGATATTAGGAGCATCTCTACAGATAATATTGAGTCCATAGAGGTGATAAGAGGTATTCCTT
The DNA here is from genome assembly GCA_028708215.1 of Bacteroidales bacterium. Taxonomy (GTDB): domain Bacteria; phylum Bacteroidota; class Bacteroidia; order Bacteroidales; family UBA932; genus Bact-08. The sequence continues at coordinate 11,770 of JAQVZL010000023.1, read as the reverse complement.
CTGTTGAATATGGAGACCTTACTTCGGGTGCTGTAATTATTAAATCTAAGGCAGGTAAAGAACCTCTAACAATAAGATTTAAGACAGACCCACATATCTATCAAACGTCTGTAAGTAAAGGCTTAAACTTAGGTAAGAAGAGAGGCAGTATTAACATAAGTGGAGACTACGCCTATAGTGTGACAAATGTAACAGAGTCTTATGCCTACTATCAAAGAGCCACAGCCAAAGCTTTATACTCAAATGTTTTTGGTAAAGTTTCTACAAATACTTCATTAGACTTCTCTTTTGGAAAAGATACCCGTGAACAAAATCCAGATGACCAAAGGATGCAACTCGAAACTGGTGCAAGAGATATTGGAATTAGGTTAAATAGCAATGGTATTTGGAGTATAAACAGAGGGTGGTTAAATAATATTAAATATACAGTAGCAGGTAGTTACAGAGACAAGCACTCATTTAATCAACATCTTCTAGGAAATGCATTTGCTGCATACTCTATGGCAGATAGAGATGGAGCCGTTCTTAGTAATAAACGTGGTCAAAAGGTTTATGATATTAATGGCAAGGAACTTACAAATATAAAAGGTGAAGAAAATAGCTTATATGCCACTTTTTTACCATACGAATATTTTAGTAGATACGATATTTATGGAAAAGAGGTAAACGTCTTTGCAAAAATAAATGCGACATTCTCTAAAAGAACAGGAAATGTTTCTAACAGGATAGTGGTAGGAGCCGATTTCAAAACCGATGGCAACCTTGGAGATGGTAAGGTTTATGATTTAGAAAATCCTCCAAATAGAAGTACCAGTGCAGAAAACTCCTCTCCAAGACCTAGAAAATACTCATCTATTCCATTTGTAAACCAGATAGCATTGTATGCTGAGGAAAATTTTACATTGGGTTTGGGAGAGCGCGAATTTATCGCTCAGGTTGGTGCCAGATACGATAATATAAATGGCAAAAGCGTTTTAACACCAAGAACAAATTTCTCGTTTGATATTTTACCTTCTAAGTTATGGATAAGAGGTGGATTTGGAGTTACATCTAAAGCTCCAACAACTCTATACCTCTATCCAGAAAATGCCTATTTCGATTTTGTCCATTTTAACACATTAAATAGCTCAGCTATTCCAAAAGAGGAGCAACTCTTTTTGGCATCTACTAGAGTGTTTGACACAGGCAATAAGGATCTTAAAATTGCTACCAATGAGAAGTCAGAAATTGGCCTAGACTTGAGAATAAAGAAGATGAGGTTTTCTATAACAGCATATAACGAAAATCTTAAAAACGGTTATACTATGGGTAGATCTGTAGATGGTTATCGTTTGATACAATATGTACGTTATGAAGAGGCTGTTAACAATCCTGGTACAATTCCTACTTTACAACCAATGGATACTAGCAATATTTTTGCCCCTTACTCATCTCCTAAAAACAGTGTGAGAGCGAACAATAGAGGGGTGGAGTTTGATTTTGACTTTGGGCGTTTTGATGCTATTCGCACATCATTTGTTTTAAATGGTGCCTATATGAGATCTACAGATTGGAACGGCGATAACACATTTAGCTCAAGATCTAATCTTAACTCATTAGAAAAAAATATTGGTATTTATGAAAAGTCAGTACAAAAACAAGAGAGAGAGAGATTTTCTACATCTCTTAGAGTTACTCATAATATACCTTCAATCGGTTTTGTCTTTACCGCAACAGCACAAGTAAACTGGCTTAATAAATTCTGGGATAACTATGGTAATGATACTATGTTTGTCTCTTATATTTCACATAAAGATGGAATGGTAAAACCATTTGACCCAGCAAAAAAAAATGATCCTGAATTTGCCTACATGTTTGAACCAAAGAGCCCTACACGGCACATTGCGCAATCTTATTTTCCTGTTCTTTTGATTAATTTTCATCTCACCAAAGAGATAGGAGAGAATATTAAGGCCTCTTTTTATGCGAATAACCTTATTAATAATAGACCTTTATATGAGAGTAAGCGATCTCCGGGCTCTTTTTCCCGATTAAACATACCTATGTATTTTGGTTTTGAACTCTCATTACGAATTAAATAAAATTAGACGAACATGAAAAATAGTATTAAAATATTATATATATCTGTTTTGGTAATGTTTATTGCAACTTCTTGTGAGCAATTTAAAGACATTTCTAAAATAGGCGAAATGGAGTCTCTGAGTGCAAAAATAAGTGTTACTCTTAACTTGGGATTGGCACCTACACCAGACCAACTCACTGTTAAAATGGTAAATTATGCCGAAAGGTATGAGCTAACTACAACTATGGCACCAGATGGAACTGTCATAATGAGTGATGTTATTCCAGGAGTTTATACAATTACAATAACTTCAGAAAAGAACCAAGGTGGTTTTACCTATAACTATAGTGGTAATGTGGTAAATACCGATATTGTAACCAATAATAAGCAGATAAATGTAGAAGTAGGAGCATCTAAATCTGGAGCTCTGGTCTTTAAAGAGGTCTATTACTGTGGTTCTAGAACCCCAAAAAACAGCTCCTACTTTAGAGATCAGTTTTATGAGATCTATAACAATAGTGAGGTTGTACAAAATGTTAGAGGACTTGCTCTTGCATTACTTCATCCACAAAAAGCTACTGCTAACCTCCCTGTTTGGAGCGAACCCGATGCCGATGATTTTGTATATGCTCTCCAAATATGGCAAGTACCAGACGATATGGACTACCCATTGAACCCTGGAGAGTCTATTATAATAGCTCAAATGGCAGACGACCACAATAAAGAGAACTTAAATCCAAACTCTCCTGTGAATTTGATAACTGCAGAGTTTGAAACATTTGTAAAGACATCTTCTTTTGTTCAGGACAACCCTGCAATAAATATGACTATGGCTTTTTGGCCAAGGCCTTCAAACCAGTGGCTTACAACAGTTTTCGGAGGAGTTTTTGCGATCTATTTTCCTACTGAACCTATAGATCCTTCAAAAACTGTACAACCTATTGGTTCTTCTACTCAGTGTATTAGAATACCTATTATTAATGTAGTTGATGCAATTGAAAATATAGATGACGAAAATAAAATTCAGTTGAAAAGGTTGCCAGCTATTCTTGATGCTGGTGCTGCCACAGTGGGAGGCACCTACGTTGCAAAAAGTGTAGCTCGCAAGGTTAGAGAGACTAAAGAAGATGGAAGAGTTATTCTTTATGATACTAATAATAGTACAGAGGATTTTGAGGCTATGGATCCTCCAGTAATAAGGAGATATGGTGCAAAAGCCCCATCTTGGAATACATGGAAATAATCTTTAACACGATCAAAACTATGAAAATGAAAAAAGTTAAATATATAGTTGGGGCAGGAGTGTTAGTGTTGACTCTCTTTATCGTACAGGTTGCGACAGCCCAGAGTAAAGTGGAACAGGACAATCCTATTTCGATAGAACTTCTAAAAGCAAGGTCCCTTTGGTTTAACAGTGGTAATAGTGCTGGAATGATTTTAGACAATATGCGAACCTTTGGAACTCTAGAGGCAAATTATAATATCAAAAATGGAGATTTTAAATTAAAGCAAGATGGCAAGAATGAATCTACTCTAGGGGTCTCTTCCGAGGGTGGTCAACAATTAGGACAAGCATATGCCTGGGGCAAATTTTCTTACAATAATGTTACTCAGAAAAAAACTCTCTTTAACACTGCTATGCTAAATCCACATAGGGGAGTGCCCTATTATCCCGTAGATCCTAACCTAAGTGACTGGAAAAAACAGGAGTATAATTTGCAAATGAAAGTTGCTTCTAGGCCATTGTGGGAGAAGTTTATCTTAGGTATAGAGGCACAGTATATTGCTCAAACAGGTGCAAAACAGGTGGACCCTCGCTCGGAGGTGTACTATTACACTATTAATGTTAAGCCTGGAGTCTTAGCAATGTTTGGTGAGCATAAAGTAGGATTAAATTTTGAGTATGAAAACCTTGTGGACGAAACTCGCAGACACACCAACAGCGATGCTCAGTTAAATCAAGATGTATATGTTATGAACGGATTGGGTAATCACTATACTTCTGTAATTGGAGGGTCTCAAGGTCTTTCTAGTTTTATTTCTAACGGCAATAAAGTTGGAGGCGAATTGCAATATGGCTATGGGGTCTCTGATATTAAATTTTTATTTAACGGAGGCTATACCTATAGGGTAGAAGATGTAGTTAGTGCTGTTACCAAGCCTAAAAAAGAGGGGTCTGTTAAAGAAGAGAATATCAATGCAAATCTTACAGTTATTAAAGAGGGTGAAAATTTAAATCGTTTAGAGATCTCTTTTATCTCCAATAAGATTAAAGGTATTGAGTATGTTCAGGTTTTAGACCAGACATACGAAGTGCAGCGTTGGGTAGATATGTACAGCAGTATTCGGTCTACTTATGATCAAGACGATATAGTTGCCCGGTACGATTTTTACAGAGGAGTAACTAGTGAGTATAAATGGAAGGCAGGTTTGTTCGCAAATTATAGACTAAACGACGATATCTACTTAATGCCTAGATCTCAAAGAAAAGTAGAAAACCTCTATTTGGGAGTGAATGCAAAAGTAAATGTGCCTCTCAAGCTAGCTAATAGGTTTATTGCAGGAGCAGATTTTATTTATAAGAATAATATGGATGGGCTTTACAATTACGGTGGTGTAGACCCTTCTTCTATTATTATTACAGATTTTATGACTCCAGACTTTGAGTATATGAAGCAGAGCTATTATAAAATTGGTGCACAAGTAAGTTATTTTGCTAATGTAAGCCGAGACAACAAAACTGGAGCATTTATAAAAATTGTGCTGGACTACTACAAACCTACCCAAGGAGAAGGCGATCGTATCCAAACTACCTTTGGAATAGGTTTAACGTTTTAACTTAGTCTAATAGACTTAACACTCTAATTAGTCCAACAGACTTAGCATTTTAATTTGTCTAGTAGATTTACTATTATAGAATTAACTTTACAAATATAAAAGATGTTTAAAAAACGACTAATTTTATCTTTAATTGCACTCTCTCTTTGGACACTCTCTTTTGGTGTCCAAAGAGAGTTTGCTATTATTGTAGATCAAGAAACTTACGCGGCATGTAAGGCCGAAATAGAGGGCTACAGAGCTTTGTTAAAGAGCGAAGGGCTATCTGCTGTAGTTGTTGCTAAGGAGTGGAGTAATCCTGTTGAGGTAAAAGATCATTTATATAAAATGTATCTATCACAAGGGTTAGAAGGCGCTGTTTTCGTAGGTGCTATTCCTATTGCAATGATACGTGACGCTCAGCACCTTACCTCTGCTTTTAAGATGGACCAGGAGCAATATTCATTTATGGATTCTTCGGTTCCGTCTGATAGGTTTTATGACGATTTTGATTTGAAATTTAATTACTTAGGCCCAGATTCTAAAGATTCACTTTTTCACTTCTACTCTTTGAAAGCAGATTCTCCTCAAAGGATAAGTTGTGATATCTATTCAGGTAGAATTAAACCTACCAGGGAAGGTGAAGAGGGGTATGCCCAGATTAGAGATTATTTTAAAAAACTTTTAGTAGAGAGAGAGCAGAAGAATAGGTTAGATGTGATTACCTCATATACAGGAGAGGGGTCGTTTTCAAATAGCTTAACTGCATGGAAAGATGAGGGACATGTTTTTAAGGAGCAGTTTCCTAATGCTTATAAGAAGGGTAATTCTGTTAAGTTTCTGTTTTTTAGCATGTATCCCTATATGAAAGATCTAGTAATAGAAGAACTTCGTAGGGATGAGATGGATTTAATGTTGTTTCATGAACATGGAATGCCAGACCGCCAGTATCTTACTGGAGTTCCAGATGCCGAGGGTGCATCGGCTCAGAGTGAGACAGCTCGTGCTCTTTTTCGTAGCTCATTAAGAAGAGTGAGTGATCCAGAAAAAAGGGAGTTGGCAAAGAGAGGGTGGATGGAGTATTACAATATTGACTCAACATGGTTCGATGGAGCATTCACAAGCGAGCAAAAAAAGAAAGATTCACTGTTAGACCTTCGTACTGGAATTATTTTAGAAGATGTTCCTGTTATCAAGCCAAATGCAAGAGTAGTTGTTTTTGATGCATGTTACAATGGAGATTTTAGAGAAGAGAAATTTATTGCAGGAGAGTATCTTTTTGGTGGTGGTAAAACCTTAGTCTCATTTGGAAATAGTGTGAATGTTTTACAAGATAAGAGCTCAAGTGACTTAATGGGTATGTTGGCATTGGGCTTTAGTGTAGGAGAGTGGGCTCAGCAGATAAATATTTTAGAGTCTCATATAATTGGCGACCCTACCTTTAGATTCAAAGGAGAGACTAGGCCAGATGTAGACTTAAAGTCTAAAGAGATCTCTTATTGGCTTTCATTTGTAGATCATAAAGAGTCTGCCCTTCAAGGGTTGGCACTGCATAAACTGTTTGAGTTAAATTACAGTAAAATGCCTCAGCTTCTAGTTGATACTTATTATTCGAGCCCCTATTATACTGTTCGTTTGCAAGTTTATCACCTACTTCAATTTTACAGAGGTAGCTACTTTAGCGATTTATTAGAAAACTCGGCATTTGACCCTTATGAGTTTATAAGGCGTAAATCTGTCTTTTCTATGGGGAGGATAGGTTCAGATAAATTTATACCATACATTGTATCTATCTATCTTAACGACTATTTAGACAAGAGAGTCTTTTTTAATGCAACTTTTTGTTTTGATATGTTAGATACAGATAAATTAGAGGCTGAATTTAGAAAACAATTAGATGCAAATAGTTCTTATACTAATAAAGAGAAGATCTGGAGTGAGTTTAAAAGGAGCCTAGATTCACGTAAAAGTATATATAGGATGGCCAATGCCATAACAGATAAAGAGAAGTCTTTGAAAGCTAGAGTGGGGGCTGTACGTATGCTTCGCAACAATGCCTATCATAATAGTGTTAATGAATACTTAACGGTTTTAAAAGATAGAAGTGAAGATATCTCTTTGAGAGTTGCTTTGGCAGAGGCTTTGGGATGGTTTACCATTTCTCATGAAAGAGAGGCAATAGTTGAGGCTTGCAAAGAGATAGCAGCAGATACTTCAGAGAGTGAAACAATACGTGACGAGGCTTTTAAATGTGCTGCGCGTATTGAAGTTTATATGCGATAAAATGGGAGAACAATGAAAAGAGTTTTAAATATTTTACTATTAATTTTATTTTTTGCAGGTTCATACTCTGAGTCTTATGCAAAGAGTCTTATTGTCTCTCCAGGGGGGAAGTTCGATACTAGGTTTTTGATTGTTATAGATCGCGAGAGTTACAATGCTGCGAAAGTAGAAGTTCATGGGTATAAAGAGGTTCTAGAAGAGGAGGGCCTTGGTGTAACAATTCTTGCTGGTGAGTGGGAGACTCCAGATGATCTTAAAAAAGAGATTCTTAAATTATATAAGAAAAAGCCTATAATTGAGGGTGCTGTTTTTATTGGAGATATTCCAATTGTGAGGGTGAGAAATTTTCAGCATGCTACTACAGCTTTTAAGATGAATGAAGAGACTTTTCCAATAGAGGAGTCTTCTGTTACTAGCGACCGTTTTTACGACGATCTTGATTTGGAATTTGAGTTTATTGAGGTAGATAAAGAGAATCCTCGGCACTTCTATTATAAGTTGAAAGAGAGTTCCCCTCAGGTAATTGAGAGTGATTTCTATTCGGCTAGAATGTTACCTCCCCCAGATTTGACCTCTCCAACCTTAGGGGTAGATTCATACTTTTTTCTTAAAAGATATTTGGTAAAAGTAATTGATGCTCATAGAGAGATTAATTATGCCGATAATATTAAGTTTTTTAATGGACATGGCTATAATTCAGACTGTTTAACAGTTTGGCAGAACCAGCAGTTTGCAATGGAAGAGCAGTTTCCAGAGGCATTCAATAGTTCTAGAGGCAATGCCTTTTATAACTTTCGTCAAGATCCTTTTATGAAATTTAAGTTGTACGAGCGAATGCAAAAAGAGGGAACAGATCTTTTTGTTTTTCACGAGCATGGCGCTTTTCACACTCAATATATTAATGGAGATTACCCGGCTCCTTATAGGTTAGGGTTACATGCTGGAGGGAACATTTCTTTAAAAGAAGATGGTTCTTATCCTGGCGTAATAGGCCCTCTAGAAGCTTTTTCTATTCAGGTTAGAAACAGATATAGACGCTACTCAGGAGATAATAAAGATGCTTTTAAGGAAGATGTAATTAAAGAGTATGGTCTTGCAGAGAGTTTTTTTGATGCTAAATTAATAGCAAAAACAAGAAAAAGCGATTCTGCATTTGCTGCCAACTCCAATATTGTTCTTTCAGATCTTAAGGGTATTAAACCACAATCTAAAATAACTATTTTTGATGCCTGCTACAATGGCTCTTTTCATAAGCCTGGCTATATTGCAGGGTATCATATTTTTGGAGAAGGGAATACTATTGTAACTCAAGGTAATACAGTAAATGTGCTTCAAGATAAATGGTCTATGGAGTTAATTGGTATGCTTGCACAGGGAGCCAGAGTAGGTTTTTGGCAAAAAGAGGTTCAGACTTTGGAGTCACATTTAATTGGAGATCCTACTTACTCTTTTACTCCTGGTTCGCCAGCTAAAAGTAGGAGTTTTGAAGCTTTTGCTTTAAATAAAAACTTAGCTCTTAATTCTAAGGACAATAAAATTTGGAAGACCTATTTAAAGAGTGATATTCCTGTTTATCAGGCAATTGCTTTGAGTCAACTAACTAAAAACCCACCTAAAGGTTTTGATAACGAGTTAATGAAATATCTTCAAGAGAGCCCATTTTATATGGTTCGTATGCAGGCATTAAAAGCTTTGATAGATTTAAGAAGTAAAAAACTACCGCAAGCTTTAGTAATAGCATTTGAAGACCCATATGAACTCATTAGAAGAAATGCAGCTCGTTTTGCTGGTTATTGTGGCCATCCTTCCCTCATAGCTCCTCTTGTGCATGAGATTGCTTTCTCAGATGAGAGCCAAAGGGTTCAGTATGCTGCGCAAGGTTCATTGGATATGTTTGAATTTGAAGCTGTTAAGTCTGAAATACTTCAACAAATAGAGAGCTCTAACCTATTACATCCAGATAAAGCTACAGAATCTTTGGTCTCGTATTTTTTAAGTAAAAGAGATAGAAATATTTCCAATCTTAAAATTATTAAGAGTAAACAGAACTCTGCTCAAGAGAGAATATCTGCTATTAGATATCTTAGAAATTACAACAATCATTTGCAGGTAGAAGAGCTATTAGATGTTTTAGCAGATAGTAGTAATGAGACTGCTGTGCGAGTTGCTTTAGCAGAAGCTTTTGGTTGGTTCCGTTGGAGTGTTAAAAAAGACCTTATTATGGAAAGATTACATAAGATTTACAAAGAGAGAGGTATCCCTAAGGAGCTTAAAGCAGAAATTCAACAAACTATTCTTCGTTTGAAAAGTATATAAGTAGAACTTCTATTTAATGTATAAAAAAAGAGACTGCCTTTTTAGACAGTCTCTTTTTTTATAGTTAGTAGAGTTAATCTTCTGTAAGTTCATAACCCCAATCAATTCCTTTGAGAGTAGCTGGAACACCATCTTTCATCCATACTGGCATTGGTGCCCCTTTTAGATAGTGGTTGAAAAACTGTTCTAACCTAATACTGAGGTCTTTTGCATTTACTCTGCTATCTAGGTTATGCGACTCACCATTGTATTGAAGCATCCATACTGGTTTTCTTAAACGGTTAAGAGCAGTAAAGTACTCTATCCCTTGGTACCATGGAACAGCTCCATCGTTATCGTTATGCATAATTAGTAGAGGGGTCTCAATTTTGTTTGCAAAAAAGAGAGGTGAATTCTCTATATATAGGTCAAAGCCATCCCATAAAGTTTTGCCAATGCGGCTCTGAGTGTGTTCGTACTGGAATTGGCGAACTATTCCAGAACCCCATCTTATTCCTCCATAGGCACTAGTCATATTTACTACAGGAGCTCCTGCACCTGCAGCTTTCCATTTAAAAACCTCTGGTTGGGTAATCATATATGCTACTTGGTAGCCTCCCCAGCTTTGGCCCTGTATTGCAATGTTCTCTCTATCTACCCATGGGTTTTCTAATAATTTTTCTACTCCTGGCACAATGCAGTTCATGGCGCTCTCTCCTGGGTGACCTATCTCGTATGCAATATCTGGAACAAATACCAAATATTCATTACTTACAAAGAAAGGAATATTAATAGTAGATCGGCTTGGAGCAGGTGCTCTGTAGTAGTTTAGGTAATGAGATGTTCTCTCGTAGAAATAGACAAGCATAGGGTATTTTTTTGTAGGATCGAAATTCTCTGGTTTGTGAAGGATTCCATCTAACTCTATGCCCGTTTTGGAGGTCCAGTGAACTAACTCATTTGTACCCCAGTTGTACTCTTTTTGCTGAGGGTTAATATCTGTAACTTTAGTTTGAGTCTTAAAATTATCTTTTGTAATCCAAACATCTGGAGAGTGTACAAAGTTATGTTTAGTGTAGGTAATAATTTTACCATCTTTAGATCTATTAAGGTAGACAAAAGTCATAGGCTCAACAACCCATTTGGTCATTGATGGTTTCCTTTTACGCATCTCTTTGTAGTAGTATCCATTATCTTTGGTGCTATTATCAAAAACAGAGAAGTAGATTGTCTCCTTAGGTTTAATAGGCTCTTTCTTAACACCTGGGGTACCAGGAGGGAGTAAGATATCGTCTAAACGAACAATTCTGAAAGTTAGATTTTCTTTTCGGCCAAGCTTGTCTGTAAGGCTTTTAGGGGCAATCTCTCCTTTAGGGTCTATTTGCCATACATCGTATCTGTCATTTATAAAGATGGCTTTATCTTCTGCAGCCCAACCTTCGTGGCCATATGAGTTGGCCATAACTGGGGAGTCGTGAAGTTCATTTGCAAACGAAACATTAAGATCTTTAGTTAGGCAAACAATTTTCTCTGTAGCAACTTCGTATGAATACCACTGTTGGTCTTGGTTATTATACCAAGTTAGGTAATTAGCCTCGGGAGAAGCTGTAACATATGAAATATATTTATCTTTAAGTAGTAGTTTGCTAGTTCCATCTTTTAGGTCTACAATATAGAGATCCTTTCTTGGGTTTGCATCCCAATGAGATTCTCTTTGATAATAATAGTCAGATTGAGAGTAGCCCCACTCTGCACTATATTTGTCTCCTACATATACTATTGGATACTCCTCTTGCGCAATTTTAATTAATTCGGGCTCTTCTTTATCTAACTCTACTATACTTAAATAAGATTTTTTTAGATCTCTACTTTTATTTTTTAACTGTAGAGGTTGAATGTAGGTATCGTTATAGTTCCAGATGTCTAATTTAGCAACTTCAGACTCAACAATAGAGGTGTCTTTTTGAGGTAATATAGGAGATATCCCAAAGAATAGTCGGTTTCCAGATTTGCTAATTTGGAGGGATCTATTTTCGCTAATTCTCCAACCCTCTTCTAGCCCTTTAAGGCTATTGTCAATTATAACTTTTGCATGAGGGAAGCCCTCTCTATAGTGAAGTATGCTAACATCTTCTTTCCCTTTTTTTGTGGTGTCTAAGTTGGCATAAAAGAATATATCTCTGTTATCTTCACTAACTTTTGGGAGCTTAACTGTTTGCTTTAAGTCAAAATTGAATATGGTTGTGAGCTCTTTTGTTTTAGGGATATAGAGAAATAGCCCTGGTTTAGTAATAGAGTCTTTTGAGTTGGGTC
>JAQVZL010000083.1 GCA_028708215.1 Bacteroidales bacterium | reverse complement strand
TCTTTTTGCTGTAGATAAAGTTTTACCCCACCTACATATGGGGCTCTCTGTAGATAAGGCCGAGGGGATTAAGACCCAGTGGCAAAGAAGTGTATTGCTTATACTCTCAATAACATTACATAATATCCCCGAGGGTTTAGCAGTTGGAGTAGCTTTTGGAGTACTAGCTCACAGCCCAGATGTAGGCGTGCTTGCTGGGGGGGTAGCTTTAGCTATTGGTATGGGAATTCAAAATTTCCCCGAGGGAGCTGCTGTTTCAATCCCACTTAGAAGAGAGGGCTTCTCAAGGTTTAAGGCTTTTACCTACGGGCAACTTTCTGGTATTGTAGAACCAATAGCAGGAGTTTTAGGAGCCTATTTAGTGCTCACTGTTACTCCTATATTACCTTATGCTTTGGCTTTTGCAGCAGGTGCTATGATTTTTGTTTGTATAGAGGAGTTAATTCCAGAATCTCAAAGAGGCCACGAGACAGACTACTCTACTGTAGGAGCCATGCTTGGTTTTACAGTTATGATGTTCTTAGACGTTGCATTAGGTTAACTAAAGTTTCCCACCTAGCTTTGCTTCTCATAATAATGATTATTTTATTTATGAAATTTCTTATAATGCTATTGGCTATTAGCTCTTAGCTATTTGCTGCTGGCTGTTAGCTGCCTGCTCACCAGCAGCAACGCTCTTTTTTCTAGACGCTATTCTCTTTGTGGTTTTTTGGGGCCTGCGGAGCGCCCCCCTTTGGTTGTTGAACGGTCCTCGGCCTATAGCCTCAAACCACTTCATCTAATTAGCTAAAAAAGAGATGTTGCTTTATGTTGAGCAGAGCAAAGCTAACTACCACACTGTAAATAAGTTATGAGTAATCATCTCCTGGGAAATTGTCTCCCAGGGAAAATTCGGATGAATTATCAGGTAAAATGTTTGCAACAATATTATAATTGAAATTTTACCAATATATTACTTCATGCTCTGTTTATCTGCTAGTTGCAAGGTGGGAAACTTGAAAGGTTAACTATATAGCCTCTTCAATAACCAGCTCAGATCTTAGATTAGAGCGAATAAAGTTTTGTCTATCTATAGTGTTTTTGCCCATATAGAACTCTAGTAGTTCTGGTATATTATCGTTATTTCCTAGACGTACTTTTTCTAACCTAATATCTTCGCCAATAAAATGCTTAAATTCAACTGGAGAGATCTCGCCAAGTCCTTTAAACCTGGTGATTTCTGGGTTGCCCTTTAGCTTTTTAATTGCTTTGTCACGTTCAGTAGCAGAGTAGCAGTAAATAGTCTCCTTTTTATTTCTCACTCTAAAGAGAGGCGTTTGTAGTATGTATAGATGTCCTTGACGAATAAGATCTGGAAAAAATTGCAGAAAAAAGGTTAGGAGTAAGAGTCTTATATGCAACCCATCTACATCTGCATCGGTTGCCATTACAATATTGTTGTACCTTAGATTTTCTAAATCTTCTTCTATGTTTAGAGCAGATTGAAGCAAGTGAAACTCTTCGTTTTCATAGACTATTTTTTTAGATAGCCCATAGGAGTTTTTAGGTTTCCCTTTTAATGAGAAGACCGCTTGGGTTAAAACATCTCTACTCTTAGTAATTGAACCGCTTGCAGAATCGCCCTCAGTTATAAAAAGTGTACTCTCAATTGCCCTATCGTTTTTATCTCCATAGTGGATACGGCAATCGCGTAGTTTTTTGTTATGTAAATTAGCTTTTTTAGATCTTTCACGAGCCAGCTTTTGAATTCCAGAAATTGCTTTACGCTCTCTCTCTGAGTCCAATATTTTTTTAAGCATAATTTCAGACATCTCTGGGTGCCTGTGCAGGTAATTATCTAATTGCTCTTTTATAAAATCTCCAATAAAGCTTCTTATGCTCATTCCCCCTGGAGCTATCTCTTTTGAGCCAAGTTTAGTCTTTGTTTGAGATTCAAAAACAGGTTCCTGCACCTTAATGCTAATTGCTGCTATCATTCCTTGTCTAACATCGCCAGCCTCAAACTCTTTTTTATAAAAGTCTCTAACTGTTCTAGATATTGCTTCTCTAAATGCAGCCATATGGGTACCACCTTGAGTTGTAAATTGGCCATTTACAAAAGAAGAGATTGCTTCACCATAGTCGTTACCATGGGTTATTGCAATTTCAATATCTTCTCCTTTTAGGTGTATTGGTGTGTAAAGCGGCTCTTTGGTAATAGATTCATTTAGTAAATCTAGAAGCCCGTTTTTTGAAATGAACTCCTTACCATTTAGTTTTATTGAAAGGCCTGTATTTAAGTAGGAGTAGTTGCGAAGCATACTCTCTACAAACTCCATGTTATAGGCGTAATTTTCAAAGAGTTGCTCATCTGCTTTAAATTTTACCAGAGTTCCATTTTTCTCTTTACTTAATATTCGCTCTTGTTCTATTAATTCACCTCGGCTAAAGCTTGCAAATTGGCTCTCTCCATCTCTAAAAGATTGAATATAGAACAGAGAAGAGAGAGCATTCACAGCCTTTATACCTACTCCATTAAGCCCAACAGATTTTTTAAAAGCTTTACTATCATACTTTGCACCAGTGTTCATTCTCTGTGCAACATCTACTAAAGAGCCCAAGGGTATGCCTCTTCCATGGTCTCTAATGGTTACCTCTCGCTCATCTATAGTAATTGTAATAGTTTTGCCGTTGCCCATGGCATACTCATCTACAGAGTTGTCCATCACCTCTTTTATAAGCACGTATATACCATCGTCGGGAGAAGAGCCGTCTCCAAGTTTACCAATATACATACCCGGCCTTTTACGGATATGTTCATTCCATTCAAGGGTTCTTACTTCTTCTTCTGTATACTTACTCATATTAGATTAGGTGAAATTAAATACAAAGTTATAAATTTTTAAGAAATTGCTCTGCAATCTGAATTGCGTTTGTAGCAGCTCCCTTCCTTAAATTATCTGCTACTACCCACATATTAACTGAATTAGAACAAAAAAGATCTTCTCTTACTCTTCCAATGAATACATGGTCTCTCTCAAATGCATAGAGAGGCATTGGATAGGGAGGGTCCTGTTTGTTGTTAATAATAGTAGTTCCGGGAGTTCTGTGCAAAATAGATATAATTTCTTCAATTGTAAAATTTTTATGGAATTGTACGTTTATAGATTCACTGTGACCACCTTTTACAGGCACTCTTACTGTGGTAGCTGTTACAGCAATAGAGTTGTCTGAAAATATTTTATGTGTCTCATTTACCATTTTCATCTCTTCCTTTGTGTAGCCATTTTCAAGAAACGTGTCTATTTGAGGTATTACATTTAAATCTATTGGCCAGTTGTAAGCTTTTTGTTGCAACTCGCTGTTAAAATTGCCTTGAATCTCAGCTTCTCTCTCTTGATTTAATTGCGCAACTCCTTTCTGTCCACTACCTGTAACAGATTGGTATGTACTCACTATAATTTTCTTTAAGCGAAGCTCTTTGTGGAGTAAATTTAAAGCTACTACCATTTGAATAGTAGAGCAGTTTGGATTTGCAATTATCATATCACTCTCTTTAAGAGTGTGCCCATTTACTTCTGGGACAATTAATTTTACAGAGGGAGTGGTGCGCCAATAAGAGGAGTTGTCAATAACTCGGCACCCTATATGGGCAAACTTTGGAGCCCACTCACTAGATACTTTTGCCCCAGCAGAGAAAAAAGCAATCTCTGGGTTCATCTCTAGTGCTTTTTCTAGAGTTACAACGGGAAACTCTCTTTCCTTCCATTTAATTATTTGGCCTGCCGAGTTTTTTGAGGCTACAGGTATAAGCTCTGTAACTGGAAAACTTCGCTCTTGTAAAATTTCTGCTATTTTACGTCCCACCAAGCCAGTGGCGCCAACTATTGCTACTTTCATAATGCTGCTTTTATTATATCGTTTAATACTCCTCCTGCAGTAACTCTTGCTCCTGCTCCCGCACCTGTAATTGTTATTCCACTAGGGTAATTACGAGTAGTTATGGTTATTGAATTATTGGTTCCACACACATTGTATAGTGGATTATCTGGCGAAAGAGAGGCAATTCCAATACTCTGTTTATTAGGAGTTATAGATGCTATGTATCTTAATCGCTCTCCTTTTTGGGAAGCTTGCTCTAGTTTAGCAGCGAAAAAGGGTTCGGCAGTGTGGGCTAGAGAGTAAAAATTATCTTTATCACCTTCAAATATTTCTGCTGGAGCTGCCGCCACAGCTTCAATGTCTTTTTGTTCTACATTAAAGCCGCACTCCCTAGAGATTATAGTACACTTTCTAAGTACATCTGTGCCACTTAAATCTGTGGCAGGGTTTGGCTCTGTATATCCAGCATCTTGCGCCTCTTTTATAAGGGAAGCGAATGGTTTGCTGCCATCGTAATTGCTGTACAAATAGTTAAGGGTACCAGATAAAATAGCTTGTGCCCCAGTAATCTCTTCTCCACTCTCTTTCAATCTTTTTATTGTCTCAATTATAGGTAAAGCTGCACCAGCAGTAGTTTCGTATAACAATGAGACACCTTTATCTAAGGATATATTTTTAAGATTTTCCCAAGAGTGAAGAGGAGCAGAAGGGGCAATTTTATTGCATGTAACAACAGAAATACCGTTTGAAAGGAGCTCGGTGTAGAGAGAAGCAACATTGCCACTAGATGTGCAATCTACAAAAACTGGATTACAAGGAGAAAGAGCAACTATGTCTCTTATAAAGTTATTTATATTAGAGCTTTTACCAGATTTATAAATATTCTCTGCTTTTGAATGCCCAATTCCCTCTTTGCTAAATATTTGCAAAGAGCTAGTAGATAAACCACAAATAGATATGTCTAAGCCTCTCTCTATAGCAATAATACTTTTTTGCTCTTCAATCAAACTTACTAGAGATTTTCCAACATTTCCATAGCCCGCAATAAATAGATGGATTTTTTTGTTCCTTGCTTTTACAAAAAACCTATCGTGAACCACTTTAACTGCTGCTGCACTATCTTCTTCCATTAATATAGCAGAGATATTTCTTTCAGAAGAGCCTTGTGCTATTGCTCTAATATTAATTCCTGCATTACCCAGAGCATCAAAGATTTTACCACTGGTTCCAGATTGATTCTTCATATCGTTACCAACCAGCGATATTATTGAAAACCCCTTCTCTACAATAACTGGATTAACCTTTCCAAGAGTTATTTCATAGGCAAATTCGCTATCTACAGCCTTACCTGCTTTAGTGACAAATGGCTCTTCAATTGCAACACACATTGTATGTATAGAAGAGGCTTGAGTAATAAGTAAAATATCTATTTTACTCTTTGCCAAAGCTGTAAAAAACCTAGCCGAATAACCAGGGATACCAACCATTCCGCTTCCTTCAAGTGAGAGAAGGGCAATTTTATTGCTACTAGAGATGCCTCTTATTTTACCAATTGCCTCGGGAGGGTTACTCTCAATTATTGTAGATGGCCCATTGGGGTCAAAGGTGTTTTTTACTACTATTGGAATTGAATGCTTTACAACAGGCTGGATAGTAGGTGAATAGACAACTTTTGCACCAAAGTGAGATAGCTCAAGTGCCTCTGTATAAGAGATATGTTCAATAGTCTTTGCCCGTGGTACTATTCTAGGATCGGCAGTCATCATTCCGTTTACATCTGTCCATATCTCTAGTACTCTAGCCCCCGATGCAACAGCAAAAAGTGAAGCGGTATAATCAGAGCCTCCCCTGCCCAATGTTGTAGTTTTACCTGTTGCATCGCTAGCAATAAAACCAGGAACAATATAGAGCCGAGTTCCATTTGCAGATAAATACTCTATAATATTATTATAGGTCTCTTTTTTAGAAACATGGTTTGCCGAGTTTCTTCTATAAGTTTTTATGAGTTTACGGCTATCTGTCCAAACATTATTTACACCCTCTGAATTAAGCTTTGCAGAGATTATTGTGGTACTCAGAAGCTCTCCAAAACTCATAACAGTATCTAAAGAAGAAGAGGTTAGCTCTCCAACAAGGGTTATTCCCTCTAAAACATTATTGAGTTGCAGCAAAAGAGCATTGCATTGCTCTATGAGCCCATCTCTAAACTCCAATGGAATAATCTCTTCAATTATATCACTATGTGACACATGTAATGAGAGTATCTCCTCTTTGTATTTTTGATCTTTTACTGAAGCCATGGTTGCAATCTCTATAAGCTTATTGGTACATCCTGCTATTGCAGATGACACCAATATGGTTTTATCTCTTTTGGCAGCCTCTGCAGCTATAGAGGTAACCCTAATAATGTTGGCAGCGTTGGCAACCGAACTTCCGCCGAATTTAAGTACTTGCATAGTTTATAATTTATAGTTTAAAGTGTTTGTTTACAATGCTTTGGGTTTGTTCATATTCTAATAAAAACCCGTCGTGACCATATATTGATTTTATTAATTCAAACTCTGCATTTTTTATGTGCTGTGCCATAAAGATCTGTTCCTCAATAGGGAATAGTAAGTCGC